>NZ_CAJMYY010000005.1:0-367599 GCF_905220185.1 Paraburkholderia sp. J11-2
TCCACAGACCAACGACGATGTCCGGCGCGTTTTGTGCGATGTGGTGCGCAGTGGTCGCCTTGTGCCGTATATGGACAGGGAGTGGACGCAGCGCCCGCGCGTGTTCCGGCTCACGCCAG
Source organism: Paraburkholderia sp. J11-2 (assembly GCF_905220185.1). Taxonomy (NCBI): domain Bacteria; kingdom Pseudomonadati; phylum Pseudomonadota; class Betaproteobacteria; order Burkholderiales; family Burkholderiaceae; genus Paraburkholderia; species Paraburkholderia sp. J11-2. Next base: position 120 of record NZ_CAJMYY010000005.1, read on the forward strand.
CACCGCAGTTCTGGCAGTCAGCCAGTGCATCAGGCGGGGGAAACGCGAACCGTCCATTGACATGGGATCAGTGGGTCTCGTTCAAGGCCGCACAGGAGGGAAAAACGGCTGGCGCAGGGTCGGTCCTGTCTACGGCATTCGATGCGCCCTCGCAGGTAGCCAAAGCCGCTCGCGGCTTAACACAGGCTGTGAGTAGTGCCGCGAGTACCAGCGGAGAAGGTGGAGGCGCAGGACTCTTGGGGTTCGTTAAGACGGCGGCAGGCGCATTGGCCAGCGGCGACGATGTTTCGGACAGCGGCACCACCGAATGTGAGTCGACGTCGCTCAGCGACTCTCAGCCATTCGACTATCAACCAGATAGCTCAAGTGATGACACTCAGCAGTTCGCGGCGCGTGGCGTCCGCTTGACGGGCAACGAGCCCGGTGGCTATCGCACGAATCCTAACGGCGTGGATGTGGACTACTTCGATTCGAATGGCAACCTCTGTGCTCAATATCACGCGAGCCACGGCGAACCACATGGTCATAATTTCTCCGATGGGAAGCGGGACAACGCTCACCTCCCGATGTCTCCAATTAACTGCGAATGAAGAGAAGGCGATGAATAAACCGGAACAGACTTGGGGCTGGGAATTGGCAACCCGAAGCGACATGCTAAAGCGTGTACTGGGAACGTATACGTCGTTTCATGATTCGGCCGTTCGCTCTTTTTGCATGATTCGTCGGCGAGAAACGCGCGAAGGTGCTGACGGGCTTCCAATGCCCGGTACGCGAACGCGCGACCTGGTAGATGTGCAACTGGAAGTGCTTCACGACCGCTATGGACCGCCTCCTGCAGGGCGAACGCGCGACTACGTCGTTTTCCTTGACTGTCTTGACGTGCGAACCGCAGAGATTGACATAAACGCAATGCTTGAGGAAGCCACCATAATGGAAATGTCGCTTACCAAAGCCGAAGGCGGATTGCTCAAGCTAGACCTGGTGCCGAACGTCGGGTTAGACATTCGACTCACCTGTGCGCAAGTCGTCGTCCGCGACCTGCAGCCCTATGTCCGCCCATCCTCATGAACGGCAGCGACATGACAGACACCATACTGACGGCATGGAACCATTTCCACGATTGGTATTTGAGGGGCGTCTCAGCAGATATGAATGCCGGAATTGTGGAACTGACGTTGATGTTCGATGACAGAAAAACACGCGCCCGTGTGCTTTTCAAAGGCGTATCCCGGTGTCTTATGAACGATTTTCTGATTCAGAACATCATCTACAATGCAAAGATACTGACAGACTACAGTGTCGAAGAATACGCGCGAGCACTCGGCATGCTCGAAAAGTCATACTTCGGCAAAGAAAATCACAACCCAAAGCCAATAGCAATGTTCACCGCAACGCTAGGCGCTGAAATACTTGTCGAATTCGATACTTTCGATGTAATGCCTGACTCCACCGTCGGATGATTGACGAATGCAGCATACGGCATATCTAGATCATCATGAGCGCGATATGGGGAAACGCACAGCGGCATACTGATGGCACGAGATCGGACGAGAAAATTTGAAATCTTCACGCTCGACGTCTCGTAAATTGAGCGACTCAAACAAACTACCGTCGTATCGGATTGGACGTTATATAAAATTGACCCAGAAATTGGAGAATAGGCGGCAAACACAGCCACGAATGGCCTATGGGGATTGTGGATTCAACCGGTCGATATGCAGAGCCTATCCATGATTGAACATTTCGCCTGCTACTATGACCCGGACACCAGGAGCCTGGTGCCCAACACGCTCTAACACTCGCTAGCCCCCGCTCTCATCCTCGCTCGCAGGCACGGAAATGCCGATGCGCGCGAACGTTTCCTCCAGATGATTCACGCACACGCGCACTTTCGCAGACTGCGCGAGCCGCGCCGGGTACACGGCCCAGACGTTGGCCGGCTGCGTGACGCCGGGCAGCACGCGCTGCAAGCGCCCGCTTTCCAGCAATGGCGCGACATCCCACATCGAGCGCAGCACGATGCCGCGTCCCGCCAGCGCCCACTGCACGGCCACCTCGCCGTGATTGGTGGAGAGCGGCCCGGCCACCTTCACCGAAACCGTTTCGCCATGCACGTTCAAGCGCCATACGCCGAACGGATGATCGCGTTCCTTGATCGCGAGACACGCATGCTCTGCAAGATCGGCGACTTCCCGGGGCGCGCCGCGCCGCGCGAGATACGCGGGCGCCGCGCATAGCACGCGATAGTTCGTGGCAAGACGCCGCGCGATCAGATGGCCGGCGATCTCGTCGCCGATACGCACGTCGAGGTCGAAGCCCTCGCCCGCCACGTCGACGAGCCGGTCGAACAGTTCGAGCCGCACGCTCAGTTGCGCATACCGCTCGGAAAGACTCGCGAGCGCAGGCGCGACGAAATTGCGGCCAAAGCCGAAGCTGCTCGACACGCGCAATGTGCCGCGCGGAATGCGCCGCGCGGTGGAGACGTCGTCCACGAGCCGCTCGACGTCGTCGAGGATCTTGCCGGCCGATGCATACACGCGCTCGCCCGCCTCGGTCATCGCGACGCGCCGCGTCGAGCGGTGCAACAAACGCGTGCCGAGACGCGCCTCGAGCACGCCCACGCGCTTGCTCACATAAGCCGGCGACGCCGAAAGCGCTTCGGCCGCCGCACTGAAACTCGCCTTGCGCGCGACCATGCAGAACACGCGCAAGTCGTCGAGTTCGGGCGACGCTACGGACTTCGGCGCTTTCGGTGCGTCCGGCATGTGCGTCACAGCGCGGCGGCTACCGCTTCGCCCAGCACAGTCGTGTTCGCCGTGCCACCCATGTCGGGCGTGCGCGGGCCTTCCACCAGCACCTTCTCGATCGCCTGCATGATCGCGTCGTGCGCGGCCTTGTATTGCGCGTCGCCGTTGCCGAGGAAGTCGAGCATCATCGCGCCCGACCAGATCATCGCGATGGGGTTCGCGATCTTCTTGCCGAAGATGTCGGGAGCGGAACCGTGCACCGGCTCGAACAGCGAGGGAAACTTGCGCTCGGGGTTCAGGTTCGCCGATGCCGCCAGACCGATCGTGCCCGTGCATGCCGGGCCGAGGTCCGAAAGAATGTCGCCGAAGAGGTTCGATGCGACAACCACGTCGAAGCGATCCGGCTGCAGTACAAAACGCGCGCACAGAATATCGATGTGCTGCTTGTCCCACTTCACGTCGGGATACGTCTGCGCCATGGCCGCCACGCGCTCGTCCCAGTAGGGCATGCTGATCGAGATGCCGTTGGACTTCGTGGCCGCCGTGAGCTGCTTGCGCTTGCGCTGGTTCGCAAGCTCGAACGCGTACTTGAGAATGCGGTCCACGCCGTGGCGCGTGAACACCGACTCCTGCAACACGAACTCACGCTCGGTGCCTTCGAACATCCTGCCGCCCACCGAGCTGTACTCGCCCTCGGTGTTCTCGCGCACCACGAGAAAATCGATGTCGCCAGGCTTGCGGTTGGCGAGCGGACACGGCACGCCCGGCAACAGACGCACCGGGCGCAGGTTCACGTACTGGTCGAACTCACGGCGGAACTTCAGCAGCGAGCCCCACAGCGAAATGTGATCGGGCACCTTGTCGGGCCAGCCGACCGCGCCGAAATAGATCGCATCGAAGCCCTTGAGCGTGGCGAACCAGTCGTCGGGCATCATCTTGCCGTGCTGCAGATAGTAGTCGCAGCTTGCCCAGTCGAAATGCGTGAATTCGAGCTTCAGGCCGAACTTCGCGGCCGCCGCCTCGACAACGCGCACGCCCTCGGGCATCACTTCCTGGCCAATGCCGTCACCGGCAATGGCGGCGATTTTGAATGTCTTGCTCATGCTGCGTTCTCCGTTTCTGTCTGTCGCGATGCGCCAGCATGCCTGAAAAACGGCGCGCGACCAGCCCCGCAGGCGTGGATAGATTCAACACGAAACGTGAATAATCGCACGAGTGCGCGCCACGGTCCATGCACGAGCCTGAATTCAGCGTCCGGCGATTTCCTGCCGATGCCCGATCTCGCCTACACTCTCGTTTGGCTCCACCGCGCCTTTCGCTGGACCGGCGCATATCCTGATCGACCGACTTATGTTCTCGCTTTCCGACACCCTTCCCTCCGACAAACCCGCCCTCTACGAATCGCTCGCTGCGCAGGCGCGCTCGCTGATCGAAGGCGAAACCGACGTCATTGCGAACGCGGCAAACTTCGCTTCGCTCGTGTTTCATTCGCTCGAAGGGCTGAATTGGGCGGGCTTCTATTCGTTCGACGGCACCGAGCTCGTGGTCGGTCCGTTCCAGGGCAAGCCGGCGTGCGTGCGCATTCCCATCGGCAAGGGCGTGTGCGGCACCGCAGCGGCCACGCGGCAAACCCAGGTGGTGCCCGACGTGCACGCGTTCGCGGGACATATTGCGTGCGATTCGGCTTCGCAGTCGGAAATCGTCGTGCCCCTCGTCACGCCGGACGGCGAGCTGATCGGCGTCTGGGACGTGGACAGCCCGCATCTCGCGCGCTTCGACGAAGAGGACGCGAAAGGCATGGAGTTGCTGTGCCGCACGTTCGTCGAGTACGGCATGAAGCGCGCTTAAACGCGCTCAAACACCACGCTCAAGCGCGTTGCGCGAGGTCTGCGGCAACGCGCCGTGGTGGTGCCAGTGCAGCAATGCCAGCACACCGAGAAAGGTCCAGGAGCCGCTAAGAGGTTGCCAGCCAGCGGCGCGACAGCCCACGCCAGAACCTGGCCAACCTATGCTTGCGCGTGCTGCTCCGCCAGCGCGGCGAGCGCTTTTTCCACACGCTGCAGGACATCGCCCCAGGCGCCGTTCTCGCCCTGGCGATAAATCCGCGCCGTTGGATACCACGGCGAATCTTCCCGGTCTCCGAGCCAGCGCCAGCACGCCGCATAGCGCGACAGCACCCACACCGGCTTGCCGAGCGCTCCGGCCAGGTGCGCCATCGAGGTGTCCACGGTAATCACGAGATCGAGATTCGCGACGATCGCGGCGGTATCGGCGAAATCGCGCACGCCGTCCATCGGGTCGAACGGACGCAAGTCAGTGGGAATCCCGGCGAGTTGTGGCCGCGTCGTCGCGCCGAGTTGCAGGCTCACGAACGTCACGCCCGGCGTGCCCAGCAGCGGCATGAACGCGCGCGCGTCGAGCGAGCGGCGCTGGTCGATGGCGTTTGAACTCGCCTCGCCCTCGCGCGGATTGCCGGCCCACACGAGCCCGACCTTCAGGGCGCCCGCGGGCAGCCGGGCGCGCCACGCCTGCGCCTGCGGCGCGTGCGCATGCAGATACGGCACGCGCGCCGGAATCGACGCGACCGCGGTGCCAAAGCGCAGCGGCAGGCTCATCGTCAGGCACCAGAAGTCGTGGCGCTCGATACGCCCCTGGCCGTTCAACGGGATCACGCGGTCGGCGCCCGCGAGCGTTTCGAACAACCGCGTGAGCGCCGGCGCGCAGGCAATGCTCACGTGCGCCGCGCCCAGGGCCTTGAGCATCGGCACATAGCGGCAGAATTGCAGGCAGTCGCCGAGCCCCTGTTCGGGCCACACGAGAATCGACTTGCCCGCGAGCGGTTCGCCTTGCCACTGCGGATACGGCACGGGCGGCCGGCCGACGCCGCCCTCGCCGATCGACGGATCGTGGCGCGCTTCGTACAACGGCCACGCCGCCTCGTACGCGCCCAGACGCAGCAGCGGCAACGCCAGGTTCACGCGCGCCGCCGCGTAGTCGGGACGCAGCGCGAGTGCGCGCTGATACGGCTCGATCGACGCCTCGACCTGGCCGAGTTGCCAGAGCGCGTTACCCAGGTTGTTGTGGACTTCGGCATGGCTGTCGTCAAGCGCGAGCGCCCGGCGGCATGCGGCCTCCGAGTCGGGCAGGCGGTTCATCTCCTTGTACAGCAGGCCCAGATTGTTCCATGCCGCGACGTGATCCGGATGCTGCCCGAGCACCGCAAGATACGCGGCTTCGGCTTGCTTGAGGCGGCCCAGACGCCACATCAGCACGCCCTGATTGAGCAGCGCCGCGGCATGATGCGGATCGATCTCCAGCGCGCGTGAAAGCTCGGCTTCGGCTTCATCGGCGCGGGCGTCGTTCATCAGCGCGAGGGCGAGGTTGGCGCGCGCGGGCAGGTCGCCGGGGCGGATCGACAGTACGCGCCGGTACGCGTGGCAGGCGGCCGCGAAATGTCCGCGACGGTACAACCACGCGCCGAGTGCGACGTACGCGTCGGCCTGCGCCTCGGGCGTGGCAAACGGTGGCGACGCGCGGTGCCGGGCGTCGCCGGCGAGCGTGCGGGCTGCCAGCTCCAGGGCCCTTGCGTCGGCGGGCTCGGCGTCCAGCACGCGTTCGAGCGCGCCGAGCGCGCTCTCGTGCCGGCCCGCCGTGTGCGCCGACAAGGCGTCATGCCAGGCGGCGTCTGCGGACGGTGTGCGAGCTAGGGACAGGTTCATCGGCGATCTCATGAAAGGCAAAGCGCTTGCGGCGCGACATCGCTCAATCTATGGACGTCTCATCGTCATGAACATTGGCAAAGTCCGAAAATGCGATTTCGGGCCCAATCGCGCCCTTATACTGGCTGCGCGCCGCGCCACCGTTGCGCGCGGCGCCCTGTCCGATCCTGGCCGAGCGTCCCGTGCAGCCGCATGTGATCTTGCGCGTCGCCACGCTCGATGACGACCCCGGTGCACGCCCCGAGTTCGATATCTGGACCTCGCGCGACGTGCCCTGGCTCACCGATGACGGCGAAACGCCGCATCATCCCGAGTGGGCCACGTGAGCGACGTGAGCGCCTCGGCACATGCTCAGGAGGCCGAATCGTCTTGCGCGTGCGCCTTAACGAAGTCGACGAACGCGCGCAACGGCGCCGGCAGGTGCCGCCTTCCCGGATAGTAGAGAAAGGGCCCTGGAAACGAGACGTCCCAGTCGTCGAGCAAGCGCACGAGCGCGCCGCTTCGGATATGCGGCAGCAGCATCTCCTCGAACAGATACACCACGCCGACGCCGTCGAGCGCCATGTTGATCAGCAAGTCGAGCGCGGCGCCGGGACGCACGACGAGCGGCGTGGGCGGGTCGAGGCGCAACACTTCGCCATTGCGCTCGAAATGCCAGAGCGGCAGCGCGCCGCCCGCGAACTGCACGCGCAGGCAGGCGTGCCCGAGCAGCTCGCGCGGATGTTCGGGCTGCCCGCGCGCCGCGAGATACGCGGGCGAAGCGGCCGTCGCGAAGCGCTCCACGCGTGGGCCGATGGGAATCGCGATCATGTCCTGCTCGAGCCGCTCGTCATAGCGGATACCGGCGTCGCAGCCGATCTGCAGCACGTCGACGAAGCCGTCCTCCACCACCACTTCCACGCGGATCTCGGGATACGCGCGATGAAACGGCGCGAGCACGCCGGGCAAGATGGTCCGCGCCGCGCTTGCGGGCACGTTCAGCTTGAGCGTGCCCGCGGGCTTTTCGCGGTAGCCGTTGAGCACGTCGAGCGCCGCTTCCATCTCGCTGAAGAGCGGCGTGATCGATTCGAGCAGCCGCTGGCCCGCCTCGGTCGGCGCGACGCTACGCGTGGTGCGGTTCAAAAGGCGCAGTCCGAGCTTCGCCTCCAGCCTGCGCACTGCGGCGCTCAGGCTCGACGCCGAGACGCCGCCCACGCGCGCGGCATCGCGAAAGCCACCCGCGCGCGCCACTGAAACGAAAGCGGCCAGATCGTTCATTTCCATCGGCATCGTTCACCTCGCACTGCTCGAACGCACTGTTCGAAATTATGTACAGCCTGTTCTGATCAGACGGGATTATCGGACAATTCGAGCGCGCCCATACTGCGGGCATTCGTCAACCGAGGAGTGCGCAATGCCGAACCGCAAACCCGCAAGCACGTATGAACTGGCCGGCCGTCAGGTGAACCGCATGGGCTATGGCGCCATGCAACTGGCCGGGCCCGGCGTGTTCGGGCCCCCGAAGGACCGGGCGCAGGCCGTCGCGGTGCTGCGCGAGGCGCTGGCGCTGGGCGTCGATCACATCGACACGAGCGACTTCTACGGCCCGCACGTGACGAACCAGATCATCCGTGAAGCGCTGCACCCTTATGCGCAAAACCTCACGATCGTCACCAAGGTGGGCGCCGTGCGCGACGACAAGGGTGCCTGGCTACCGGCTCTCGAGCCCGCCGACATCGAGCGCGCCGTGCACGACAACTTGCGCAATCTGGGCCTCGAAGCACTCGACGTGGTCAACCTGCGCATCATGGGCGATGTTCACAAGCCCTCCGAAGGGCCCGTGGAAAAGCAGGTCGAAACGCTTGCCCGGTTGCGCGAGCGCGGCCTCGTGCGCAACGTGGGCATGTCCAACGCCACCGCTGCGCAGATCGCGGCGGCGCAACGGCTCGCGCCCATTGTGTGCGTGCAGAACCACTACAACCTCGTGCACCGCGACGACGACGCGCTGATCGACGCACTGGCCGCGCAGGGCATTGCCTACGTGCCGTTCTTTCCGCTCGGCGGCTTTACGCCGATCCAGTCGTCGGCGCTTGCGTCGATCGCCGCTCGCCTCGACGTCACGCCGATGGCGCTCGCGCTCGCGTGGCTCCTGCGGCGCTCGCCCAATATTCTGCTGATTCCGGGCACGTCCACGCTTTCGCATCTGCGTGAAAACGTGGCGGCGGCGCAGATCGATCTGGACGACGAAGTGCTCACGGAACTCGACGCGATCGGCAGCAGCGGCGGCGCAGCCGCGCACGCCTGAGCGCCAGGCCGTCACGCCATGTCGGCCGTCTCCAGCTTGTTTGCCAGCGCTTCGCGAATGAGCGCGACCGGCCGCACGAGGCGCCCCGGCAGCGCCCCGTGCACGAGCCACACGTTCAGGCCCGAGCGGAAGTCGGTCGCGTCGATGACCTGCAGCTGGTCGCGCAGCGGACTGCGCGCGAGCGCCTGCGGCGCGGCGAGCCCGACGCCCATACCGCGTGCGACCAGCGAAAGCTGCAGCTCCGAGCCGAACGCCTCGACCGCCACGTTGAACGGCAAACCCGCCATGCCCATGGCGCGGCTCAGCGCCGAGCGCATCCCGCAGCCGTCCTGGTTCAGCACCCACGGGTGATGCGCGAGCGCGGCGAGCGTGGTGGGCTCGTCGGGCAAGCCGAACGAGCGCGCCGCGACGACGAGGGTCGGCGTATAGCCAAGCTGGGTCGCGACGACACTCTCCGGCGGCGCAACGGCGGCGGGCAGCAGGATGACCGCCGCATCGAGCCGTGCGCGCTCGACTTCGTCGAGCAGCCCCGGCGACCAGCCCGCCCTCACCCGCAGCGTCAGCTTCGGAAACTCGCCACGCAATTGATCAACGGGCTGCTCGAGCGCCAGCTCCGAGAGAAACGGCGGCACACCGAGCTTGAGCTCGCCAGTGGGTTCGGTCTCCGGCGAAGCGACCGACATCAGGTCGTCGACCGCTCTCAGGACCGAGCGCGCGAGGCTGTACACCTCGTTGCCAGCAGCCGTGGGTTTGAGGGGCTTGCTCTGGCGGTCGAGCAACTCGACGCCGAGCGTCGTCTCCAGGTTCTGCACGCGGCGCGTAAGGCCCGGCTGCGTGAGGAAGAGCCGCTCCGAAGCCCGCACGAGCGAGCCGCTTTCGACCACCGCCACGAAGGCTTCCAGATCTCGCGTGTTCACAACGACTCCGCATAAAGATTATCGCGATAATTCAATTGTCGCATAACGTGAGGCTCCCTACGATACCTGGACCTGCCACGTTGCGGAGCCAATCGATGGAGCACCCCGCTGAAACCTGTACGCGCGTGATGGCGCGCGAAGCCACCCCCGCGAGTCACGCCACGCTCACGCTGCCGATGACACTGTTCTTCGCCGCCGCTGTCGGCGTGATCGTCGTCAATCTCTCGGCGGCTCAGCCGCTCGCCGGGCTCGTGAGCCATTCGCTGCATCTGCGCCCGGCGTTCGTCGGCGCGGTCGCCATGCTGCCGCAGCTTGGCTACGCCGCCGGCCTGCTGCTGCTCGTGCCGCTTTGTGATCTGCTCGAAAACCGGCGCCTGATTTTCCGCACACTGCTTGCCTGCTCCGCCTTTCTCGCCCTCGCGGCGCTGGCGCGCTCGGGCCCACTCTTTCTCGCCGCTGCGTTCCTCGCGGGAGCGACCTCCAGCGTGATCCAGATGCTCGTACCGATGGCCGCCTCGATGGCGCCCGAAAGTCATCGCGGGCAGGCGGTAGGCAATGTGATGAGCGGCCTGATGCTGGGCATTCTGCTGTCGCGGCCGCTTGCCAGCCTGATAGCGGGAACGTTGGGCTGGCGTGCGTTCTACGGGATCGAAGCGGCAGCGGATGGCGTGCTCGCCGTGGTTCTCTTCCTGCGCACGCCTCGCCGCATGCCGGCCGTGACCGCACGCTACGTCGATCTGCTCTATTCGCTCTGGACGTTGCTGCGCACCGAACGCGTTCTGCGGCGCAGCGCTTTCCTCGCGTCGCTCGCGTTGGGGGCGTTCTCGGCGTTCTGGACCGCCGTTGCGCTGCTGCTGTCGCAGCCGCCGTTTTCGCTGGGCATGAACGGCATTGCCGCATTTGCGCTGGCCGGCGCGAGCGGCGCGATCGTCACACCGCTCGCGGGCCGGCTGGGCGACCGTGGCGCGGGGCGCGCGGTCCAATTCGCGGCGCACGCGACGATGCTCGGCGCGGTCGTGCTGCTGGGTGTGGCGGGCGCGGGCTGGGGTGGCTTTTCGCCCGCCGCGCACCCCGTGCTGGCGCTGGGTCTGCTCGTTGCGGGCGCAGCCTCGCTCGATGCGGGCGTGATCGCCGACCAGACACTAGGGCGGCGCGCCATCAACCTCCTAAACCCCGTCGCGCGCGGGCGGCTCAACGCGATTTTCGTGGGAATGTTCTTTATCGGCGGCGCGGGCGGCGCGCTCATGGCCGGCGCGGCGTGGGCCTCGGCGCGCTGGAGCGGCGTGTGTTTCGTCGCACTCGGCTTCACGGTAGCGGTTATCGCGCTCGGCTTCGTTTATCGTGCATCGCCGGCCTCTACCCGCTAGCGCGCCCCCGGCGCGCCAATGAAAAAGCCGCGGCTCTTCAGCCGCGGCTTTCCTGTATCTGAATTGCCACTCGCGTAGCCACTCCCCGGTCGATCCGTCACGCGCGCGGCAAAGCGCTCACGCCTGCTGATCCGACCCGTCCGCGGACTGCGCGGTGTTGTCGTCGGCAGGCTTTTCCTCTTCCTTCTTTTCGACTAGCTGCTCGACTTCCTTGGCGCCCTCGAAACCGGCAACCGCCGCTGCCGCCTTGGTCAGAAAGCCCGCATTTGGATCGAGCTTCTCGGCGCCTTCCACTGCGGCCACCGCACCGGCAATTTCTCCGACCTTGTCCAGAATGCCCATATCACCCCTCCAGTTGAAACCCGCTCCGGGCTGACGAGGCGATGTCTCGCCTCCCGTGCGCCGCACCTTCCATCCAGCGAGCGCGCCGCTTCATTGTGTGCCTGGTGAATGGCCGCATCAATCACTAACTCATTAATCTGACAATGATTAACGATTCCATATACGAACGTATATTGCGACGAGTCAATAGTTTGACTATAGTGAAATTGTCTCCTCCATGTCTCCTCCTGATATGGATTCAGCCCGCAATCGCTGCGGGCTTTTCTTTTTCCCGCGTTGCACTTTGGCCCGCGCTTTGGTCCGCTGCTCGCCTTGCTCCAGCCTGGGGGCCGCAACCAGGCACGCGGCGTCCGCTGGCATAATTCACCCTTCGCCGTTTTCCAGCCCTCTTACACTTCGCCGCTGCAATGAATCTGCATACCTGGTGGCTGTTCCTCGTCACCGTCTTCGTCGTCTGCGCCATTCCTGGTCCCAACATGTTGCTCATCATGTCGCACGGCGCGCAGTACGGATTGCGCCGCACGAGCGCAACCATGGCCGGCTGCCTTTCCGCACTGGTCCTGATGCTGGCCGTCTCCGCAGCCGGACTCGGCGTGTTCCTGCAGGCGTGGCCGACCATGTTCAACGCGCTTCGATTCATCGGCGCCGCGTACCTCGTTTATCTGGGCATCAAGGCTTGGGGCGCGCCCGTGCCCGAGGCCGCCGCCGACATTGCCGAGCGTGTGGCCGCGCGCCCCGTGCGCTCGCCGCTTGCGCTCTACCGCAACGGCTTTTTCGTCGGCGGCAGCAACCCGAAGGCGATCCTTTTCGCGGCGGCGCTCCTGCCGCAGTTCATCGACGCGACCCGCCCCGTGCTGCCGCAGTTCGGCGTGCTCGTTGCGACTTTCGCCGTGTGCGAAGTGAGCTGGTATCTCGTTTATGCGGGTTTCGGCACGCGCATCGGCGCGACGCTCAAAAGCCGGCGCGTGGCGAAAGCCTTCAATCGTGTGACGGGCGGGGTGTTCGTTGGCTTCGGCGCGATGATGGCCTTGCTTCGCCAATAGGCCGGTCAGGCGGCGCGGCGTCTAGTGGTGCGGGAACCATAAAACTTTAACTTTGGACTTTAATGGTTCCCTTTTGCGGCCCGAGCGCAACCTTCGTTGGTCGCAACAGTCTCGCCACGCACGGGATTTGACGCAAACACAGCAAAACTGAGGCGGACGAGGTGATGCGCCGATGCAACCATGTGCGCATCACGGCTTGTCGCGGACGACTCCCGGTTGACTGGGTCGAGCAACGGAATTCCGCGTCGCAGCCCACACCGACCTGAGCAGCCCGGTTGCTCATGGGTTAATCCAGGCTTTCATCATCATCCCCAGTGAAACGCAGACCAGCACGCCGGCAAAGCCGATCTGCACATGCCGCGCGGCCAGATAACGCGATGCGCCGCGCCCCACGATCATCCCGAGCGCCGTCGTGACGCTGAACAGCAGCGTGAGCATAAGCGGCGGCGACACGCCGGCTCGTATCGTCGACACAACGCCGCCGCTGCCGACCATGGCGATGACCATCAGCGACGTGGCAACGATGCCGTGCATCGACACATTCGTGAACTTTCGCAACATCGGCACGATGACGAAACCGCCACCCACCCCCAGTAGACCCGTCATCAAGCCTGTCAGTGCACCCGTTCCCGCGAGCGCGGCGCCGGTTGTCCAGTTCCACAGGAGGCGCCCCGTGCGTGGGTCCACCTGGCCGATTCTGGACGGCGGCATCGCCTGCTCCGTTGGCCTGCGGCGTAACGCCTGAGTGAGCAGGCGAATCGCAACGAGCAGCATCACGCCCGCAAAGAGTTCGATCAGCAATTGTTGCGGCAGCTTGTGCGCGAGGTTGGCGCCAAGCGTGGTCAACGGCACGCCGGCGAACGTCATCAGCAGTGCCGCACGATAGCGCACGAGACCGCGCCGGAAAGCCTCGACGGCGCCAATCGCCGCACTTCCAGCAACCGCGATCAGTGCGACCGGCGATGCTTGCTGCATCGGCCAGCCCATTCCCACTACCAGTGCGGGAACCGCGAGAATACCGCCGCCTGCACCGGTCAGGCCAAGTACAGCGCCGACGAGGGCGCCAAGTATCAGTGAAGTGAGCATGAGTGCTTGAAAAGAGGATTAGGTCGCAACACCGGCCGCAGCCGGCGTTATTCGGCACGCTCGGGATGCTTGCTCAGTACTCAGCCGACTATTTCCGGCCTGGCCAGCCACTCACGGCCCTTGAGCATGGCGCGCCAGTAGAGCGGAGGCAACACGCGCTCCTTCAGCAGCCACGCCAGTCGTGACGGGCGCTTTCCATCGATCAGCCAGGCCGGGAACGACGGTGCAAGCTTGCCGCCGTACACAAACTCCGCGAGCACGATCTTGCCGCGCGCGACCGTGAGCGGGCACGAGCCGTAGCCGTCATAAGCGGCTTGCCCCTGTGCCTTGCCGAGACTCGCGAGCACGTTGTGGGCGACGACGGGGGCCTGCTTGCGCGCAGCCGCTGCTGTTTTTGCATTGGGTGCATTGGTCACATCGCCTAGCGCGAAGACGTCGGCGAACTTCTTGTGGCGCAGCGTGTTCTGATCGACGTCGACCCAGCCGGCTTGATCCGCCAGCGGGCTCACGCGAATGAAATCGGGCGCCTTCTGCGGAGGAACGACGTGGATCATGTCGAAGTCATGGGTGACCGCTTCGACCGTGCCGTCCTGCAACGCACGGCGGAAGGTGGCACGCTTGCGCGGACCATCTATCTCGATGAGGTTGTAACCGAAGTTGAGATCGATGCCGTATCGCTCGACGTACTCCATCAAGGCCGGCACGTAGTCGGCGACGCCGAACAGAACGGCGCCCGCATTGAACATCTGAACCTCGATCTCTTGCAGCCGGCCTGAGCGCTGCCAGTAATCCGACGACAGGTACATCGCCTTTTGCGGTGCGCCCGCGCACTTGATCGGCATCGGCGGCTGCGTGAAGATGGCACGGCCGCGCTTCATCTCGCGCACGAGTTGCCACGTATAAGGTGCGAGGTCGTAGCGATAGTTGGACGTCACGCCGTTGCGCCCAAGCGTTTCCGGAAGACCGGGAATCGCGCCCCAATCAAGCTTGAGCCCAGGGCACACGACCAGTTTTCGATACCGCACCACGCGGCATCCTTCAAGAATCACAGCGTGATTGTCGGGTTCGAATGCTGCGACGCCTGCCTTGATCCAGTGAACCTTGCCCGGCAGGACGGCCGCCATCTCACGTGTCGTTGCCTGCGGTTTGAATATGCCGCCGCCCACCATCGTCCAGCCGGGCTGGTAGTAATGCGTGCCAGCGGGATCGATGATCGCAATGTCGAGCGATTTGTCGCGCGCAAGGAGGCTGGCGGCGGTGGCGAGGCCTGCGGCACCCGCGCCGACAATGACGATGTCGTGGCTTGCAGTCGCCACTTGCACCGGTACCTTGCCGCCATTGACGATGCGGCGAGTCAGCGCGCCCAGTTCATAACCGGCCGCCTGCGCGGCGCCGAGAATGTCCGGCAGGGGTTTCGACGGTGCCTCCGACAGTCCCCACAGCGTCGCAGCGCGCATCCCCGTGCGGCAATAGGCGAGCACGGGTTTGTCGAGCTTTCGCATGAGGTCGCCGAATTTCACGGAGTCGTCGTCGCTTACCTTGCCCGATTCGACGGGCAGGTAAAAGGCCGCTATCCCGCGTTCGCGCGCAGCTCGCTCGATTTCGACGAAGGTCGGCTGGTCCGCGCCTTCCCCGTCGGGGCGATTGCAAATGATCGCGCGGTACCCCGCCGCGCGAACCGCCGCCAGATCCTTCACCGTAATTTGCGGCGATACGGACAGGTCGTCCGTCAGCCTTCTGAATTCCATGCTTTTCTCCACGAATTCCGATTTCCCGATGCAACGCCTCAAAGGCCGTTCACCGGAATCTTGATATACGAAACGCCGTTTTCCTCGGCCTCGGGCAGCTGTCCGGCGCGCATGTTGACCTGCACCGACGGCAGAATCAGCTGAGGCATGTCGAGCTTCGCGTCGCGCGCCGTGCGCATCGCAACGAAATGCGCTTCGCTCGTACCGTCGCGAACGTGGATGTTGCGCTCGCGCTGCTCGTCGACCGTGCTGACGAATTGCAGTTCGCGCCCGCCTGGCTGATAGTCGTGGCACATATAGAGTTTCGTTTCGCGGGGCAAGCTCAGGACCCGGTTGATCGAGCGAAAGAGCGCCCGCGCATCGCCGCCGGGAAAGTCGCAGCGCGCGGTGCCGTAGTCGGGCATGAACAGCGTGTCGCCCACAAATGCGGCTGTCTCCTGGCCGTCGCCCACCACGTAGGTCATGCAGGCGGGCGTGTGGCCGGGCGTATGCATCGCCCGCGCTTTCAGGCCGCCGATTTCGAACTCATCGCCATCGGCGAGCAGCCGGTCGAACTGCTTGCCGTCGCGTTTGAAATCGAGGCCGGCGTTAAAGAGCTTGCCGAAGACCTCTTGCACACGGATCACTTCGGCGCCAATTGCGATCTCGCCGCCGACCTTTTCCTTCAGATAAGGCGCGGCAGACAGGTGGTCGGCATGCACATGGGTCTCGAGCAGCCATCGTACGTTCAGGCCTAGCTCGCGAACGCGCGCAACAAGCTTGTCTGCGCTTGCCGTGCAGGTGCGCCCGGACTTCGGATCGAAATCCAGCACGCTGTCGATCAATGCGCACTCGCGCGTGTCAGTATCGGTCAGCACATAGCTGACCGTGGACGTCTTCGGGTCGAAGAAGCCCTCGATGGACAATGGGCTCGCAGTCGTCATCGCCGTATCCTCGGTGCAGATCAATGGGAGCCAGCCCTTATACAAGCTCCATGCCATCTGCTCATGTGTGTCGGCGAATTGATCGCAAGTCACTGACGCTAAAGGATATTGATTGATCATCGTCGAGACATCGCGGACGACGATTGGTCTGCTGCATGGCTGCCACTGCCACATTTGGCAGTGATCTGGCAGAGTTGGCAGTGATCGGCTATAGTGAGAACCTCTTCCGAATGCTTTCGCATGAAATCGCACATCCCCATCCTCGGCACAGACTCGTTATCGACGGTCTCGGGCGACGAACCGGCGCCGGACGTGGCCGCGCTCGTCGGATACCTCGAGCACGACCCTCAGCCGATGATCGTGCTGGATCCGCAATACCGGATTCTTGCGGCGAATACGGCCTACCAGCGTCAGTTTGGCGTTGCCGGTGCGCCGCATCTGGGCCACAAGTGCTATCAGATTTCGCACCATTACGACGTTCCCTGTGACCAGGCGGGGGAGCACTGTCCGATGAAGCGCGCGCTGGAGCAGCGCGGCCCGGATCGCGTGCTGCACATTCACCACACGCCGCGTGGCCCCGAGCATGTCGATGTCGAACTGCGTCCGATCTTCGGCGCGCAGCAGGAAGTTATTGCGTACGTCGAGCGGCTCGTGACGGTTCGCAGCGCGTCGGCAAAACCGAGTGCGGACGGGCTCGTCGGACGCTCGGTCGCGTTCAACAACGCGATCGCCGCGCTTCAGCGCGTTGCGCCGTCAAAGCTGCCGGTGCTGCTGCTAGGCGAATCCGGAACAGGCAAAGAGCTCTTTGCCGCGGCACTCCATGAGGCGAGCCCGCGTGCGCAGGGTCCGCTTGTCGTCGTCGATTGCTCAGGCATCGCGGAGTCGCTGTTCGAGAGCGAGTTCTTCGGCTACGAGAAAGGCGCATTTACGGGCGCGATGACGAGAAAGCCCGGGCTGGTCGAGACGGCACAGGGCGGCACGCTGTTTCTGGATGAAATCGGCGATGTGCCGCTCTCGATGCAGGTGAAGCTCTTGCGCCTGATCGAAACGGGCACGTTTCGCCGGGTAGGCAGCACCGAGACCTTGCACTCGGACTTCCGTCTTGTTGCGGCAACCCACAAGCCTTTGCTCGACATGACGCACGATGGGCGATTCCGGCAGGACTTGTACTATCGGATCAGCGCGTTCCCAATCCAGTTGCCCGCATTGCGCGAGCGTCGTGACGACATCGCGCTTCTCGTCGATTCGATTCTCCAGCGCATCGGCAACGCAGGCGATGGCGTCGGCCGCGCACGGGGCCACAAGCTCACGGCCAGTCGCGAGGCCATCGCGACGCTAGAAGCTTACCCATGGCCGGGCAATATTCGTGAAATGCGCAACGTGCTCGAGCGCGCGTGCCTCTTTTCCGATGATGGGGTCATTCGCCCCGAGCATTTGCCGGAAAACATACTGAAAGGCACGATGGAACACGCCGATGCGGTCGAGCGGCGCACGCGAGCACGTTCATCGCCCGCACTGTCCGATGCAGACCTGGTGGACGTTGCAAGAGCGTTCTCCGGCACTCGCAAGGCGCTCGCATTGCATCTAGGGTGGAGCGAGCGGACGCTCTACCGTCGCCTGAAAGCGCTTGGCTTAAATTAGAACGGCCGCTTTTGGACGTGACTGCGACACTCGTGGAAATGGCCTGAGAGGCAGCATCGAAGCGAGAAACCCGCCTCGTCGAAGAAAAAGGGAGCGCGGGCCGACGCTGTTACGCTGGCCCGCGCACCGGACGCGACATCCGCGTCGGCGGGTATGAACGCGTCTTTAGAACATCGTGCGAAGTCCGACCGCTACCCCCAACTGATTGGTCCGGCCAATGGTGTTGGTCGGAACGCCCTCGCCGTTGACACCGCCCGGGTAGTCGGCAGAGAACGCACCTGTGCCACGCGCAAAGTCCGTGATCCCGTAGACTTCCGTGCGCTTCGTGAACGAGTATTCGGCGAGAACGGTAGCCGATTGATTCACACCCCTGCCGAGCGTGCCGTCGAGCAGTTCAGCATTGCGCGTCTGCCCGTAGTAGTAGGCGAACGTGAACAGCAGCGAAGGCATGGCGTGCCAGTTCACACCTGCGTACCAGGTGTCGTCGATACGGTTGGGGCTACCTGGACCGTTCAACGTCGGCGCGCCAGATTGCTGCATGTAGAGGTCAGTCAAACCCGTCCGGTCCTGCCCCCGCAGCCAGCCGGCCAGGAGGCGGATTTCGTGGTTGACCTGAAACGCGCCGCTGACGTGCATGAAGTTGCTCTTGGCGCCATTGATTGAGCTGCCGACACTCGTGCCAACCGAAGAGCCAGTCGCAGATGTCGGAACGGAGACCTGCTGGAAGCCTGCGTTGAGCATGGCAGGGCCGTAGGTATACGTCAGTTCCACGGCATAGGTGGCGCCGAGACCGAGCGCTCCCGGCTGATTGCCAAAGCCGTAAAGGGCATTGATATCCAGGCCCGAAAAGCTGCCCTTGTACTTCACCGAGTTGTTGACTTCGAGATAAGGGCCGATGCCGTTATACATCCAGCTGTTTTGCCAATAGTTGCCAACGGTCAGCGGGTCGAAGATATCGCCCAGGGTGTCGTAGGCCGGCGCATATTGCCTGCCAAAGGTCAGAGAGCCCCACGTTTTGTTCGAAAGGCCCACGAAAGCTTGCCGACTGAACAATGTACCGGGGACGTGTAGTTGCCCATTGAAGGCTTCGAAGCCGTTTTCGAGGCGGAAGATTGCGGACCAGCCATCCCCCAGATCCTCACTGCCCCTTAAGCCCCAGCGGCTGTGGGTTTCCGGGCCGGACGTCATGGCAACCTGGTCGTCGCCACCCGGGCCGGCATTCGTCTGATAACGGATGGCTTCATCGACGATGCCGTACAGCGTGACCGAGCTTTGCGCGAATACCGACGACGCCGCGGCAGCGAAAAGTGCGCCAGCGGTGCCGGAAATAAGTATTTTTTTCATTAGCAGTCCAAAGTAGTTGGTAAGCAAACTGGGAAAATTTTCCCACGCTCGAACAACAAGACCGTGAACGGGAGCGTAGCGTGTCATTGCATTGAGGCACAGAGATTCGTTACCGATTGTTGTTTATTTGCTGTCCCGGGACAGCCATGCGCAAATCGTCTGATAATTTTTGTGTGCAGCATAACGAACCTGGCAGTTGGGTCTTGATGCGCCGCGCTTCATTGAGAACGAGACATTGCCAATGCCGCCTTGAGAATGAATTAAGCGGAACGATACTTCAGACGACGTGACGTCCACCGCGCACCGCTCTGGAAAAACAGGGAAGGCAGAAAATGGTGGCTTTTACTTAGGAAAGCGACAGGTAAATGAATACCAAGGGATATTGCATGAAATTTTGCACATTTCTTTTTAAAGAACACGCCCAGCGCAACCAGCGAGTGTGTGAAAATCCAATGCAAAAACTTGCTCTCTGTATTGCGAGCCTACCCTTGACCGCGCAAAACGGCATTAACGTCGACGTTAACCGCAAACTTAGAAGCGGTTAACCCGATTGCCGCGCGGAGCCGCGATACTCGGGTTCGCCCCCTCGCGACGCAACCCGAGTCCCCTATGAGCAAGACCACGCGACATCAAACCCTGTTGCTTCTCGACAAGCATGCCGTCGAGTCCCTGCTGACCCAGCAAGACGCACTTGCCGCAACGCGCGAAGCATTCGTCCTGCACAGCCAGCGGGAAGGCCGGGTTTTCCAGGTCGTGCGCGAACGGCTTCGTAGCGGCATCTTCGGGATCAAATCCGGCGATGTCGAGACGCAAGCGCTGCTCGGTTTCAAGGCCGCGGGCTTCTGGCCAGACAACCGGAAGATTGGCGGCGAGCCTCATCAGGCCACGATCATGCTGATTGATCCGCTCACGGGGCGTCCCACCTGCGTGATCGACGGGAATGCCATTACGACAATGCGCACGGGCGCAGCGGGCGGTTTGGGGCTCGAGCAACTCGCCCGTCCCGACAGCACGAGCGTGTGCGTGTTCGGCACCGGCGTGCAGGCGCGCATTCAGTTGACGTTCGCGTTGCGCCTCTTCCCCTCAATCGACCGGGTTCGCTACGTTACTTCGAATGGGGAGGTTAACGATTCATTCGAATCACAATTCCGCGAGCACTGCGATATCTCACACGTGAAGGACAGTAACGACGCCGTTGAGCAAAGCGATATCGTCATCACCGCAACACCGGGCAAAGGTCCATTGTTCGACGCCGACGCCGTGCGGCCCGGCACTCATCTCACCTGCGTGGGCGCGGACACTAAGGGCAAACGAGAATTGCCGGACGGTCTTCTGAAGCGCGCGCGCCTTTTCGTCGACGACGCCGGCCAGGCGTCGGAAATTGGCGAAGCGCAATGGGCACAGGAAGTCGAAGCAGTCGAGCTTGGCGATGTGTTGAACGGCAATGTCCGCTTCGAGCGCCAGCGTGATGACATTACCGTGTTCGATATGACGGGTCTTGCCTTGCAGGACCTGACTCTCGCCAGGTTATTGCGCGAGCGCGCCGTTCAAACGAACATGGGCACGTCGGTTCCGTGGCCGTGGTAGCCCCGCTCCCCACCGCGCATCCCGATTGCGTTTAGCCGCGTGTCGCGCGTGGCACTTGCAGTGCACGTGCGCGCTTGTCCTCGCCGCCACTCGAAGGGAGCCACGGCGGCGGCGACATCGACGCGCGCAAATACTCGAAAAAGCGCGTCGCCCGCAGCGAGCGCCCATGCCTCGAGTTGATCAGCGCCACGATATCCGCGTCGGGCAGCTTCCAGCCCTCGAGCAGGCGCACAAGCGTACCCGCCTGCAGATGCCCGGCCACATCCCATTCTGAACGCACGATGATGCCGAGGCCCGCGAGCGCCCAGTCTCGCACCGTGCCACCGTCATTGCTCGACAGCGCCGGTTCGATCCTGACGTTCGCCGCCGCGCCACGACCGCTCGGGCTGAAACGCCACATCGTCACGTCTTCGTCGTTTTCGCGCAGCGCGATGCAGTCGTGCGCGCGCAGGTCATCCGGGTGCTTCGGCGCACCGTGCCGGGCGAGATACTGCGGTGCGGCGCAAAGCACGCGACGGTTTGGAGCGAGATACTTACTGACGAGTGACGAGTCGCGCATCTCGCCAATGTGGATCATGAGTTCCCACATGTCATCCGAAATGCGCGTGGGTCGATCGGAGAGCGTGAGGCTGATCGTTACCTCCGGGTACTCACGACGAAACCCGGCAATTACGGGGGCGACATAACGCTGCCCGAAACCCAGCGGCGCGATCACACGCAATGCGCCAGCCACCGTACTTCGCCTCGACGACAGCATGTCGCTCAGATCGTCGATCTCCCCGCAAATCCTGCGCGCATGGGCCGCAAGCAACTCACCTTCGTCGGTCAGAACGAGACGCCGCCCAGATCGATCGAGCAAGCGCGTATGCAGCCGCAATTCGAGTTGCTTCAAGCGCTGTGTCACGGCGGGTGGCGTGACATCCAGCTTGCGCGACGCGTCGGCCAGCGACGCTGAAGATGCAAGGACAACGAAGAAACGCAAATCTTCAGTCGAAAGCATTAAGGCAGAGTTAATGTAGGAATCACCGCATGTTAACCCTGAGTGCTTATTGGCTGCCAATAATTTTTTCACGACGTCCAACTCAGGAGCTACCCGATGAAATCTCCACGCATTGCCATGCTTGGCTTTGCGATCGAGTCCAACCGTTTCGCTCCCGTCTCCACGCGCGCGGATTTTGTCTCGCGCGCGTATTTGAAGGGAGCGGACCTGGTCGCCGACGCCAAACGTGACGCGCCAGCCATGACACCCGAAATCCCCGCTTTTATCCGCACACTCGACAGCATCGGGCCGTGGACGCCCGTGCCCGTCCTCTTTGCCAACGCGGAATCGGGCGGCGCAGTCGAGCACGCGTTCTTCTCTGAAACGCTGGCCGAGATCGAGCATGGCTTGCGCGAGGCGCTGCCGCTCGACGCCGTATACATCTGCGAGCACGGCGCGGCGATCACGACCGAAGAGGACGATCCCGATGGTGCCGTCTTCGCGCTCGTGCGCAGCATCGTCGGGCCCGGCGTGCCGATTGTCGCCACCGTGGATCTCCATGCGAACGTCTCCGATCGAATGGTCGATTCCGTGGACGCGTTGATCTCCTATCGACGCAATCCCCACACCGATATGGCCGAGCGCGGCGCAGACGCGGCGCGCATACTCAACGAACTCGCGAACGGCATGCGCACCTCCGTTGCCCATGTCAGGCTCCCCGTCTGCTCCCCGCCGACCCAGCTGCTAACAGCCCCCGGCACCGGCCCCTACGCGGAGATGATCCGGCGTGCCGAGGCAATCGACGACCCGCGCGTCGTCAACATTTCCGTAGTCGGCGGTTTTGCATTCGCGGACACCCCAAAGAACGGGCTCACCGTGCTCGTGACCACTCGCAACGACGCACCGCTCGCAGCCCATATTGCGAACGAACTCGCAACGTTCGGCTGGCAGGAGCGCGCGGCATTCGTACCGCAACTGACGCAGCTCGACGACGCCATCCACCTCGCCAAAGCCATTGCCGACGAAGCAACCCGTGCGCCGGTACTTCTCGCCGACGTAGCCGACAATCCGGGCGGTGGCGGACGCGGCAACACACCGTTCATCTTGCGCGCCTTACTCGAGGCCGACATTCGCGGCGTGATTCTCGGTGTCGTGACCGATCCCGAACTCGTAGTAGACGCCGTAAGCGCAGGCGCCGGCGCAACGCTGCTCGCCCGCTTCAATCGCAGCGAAACCACGGTGCATTCCGAGCCGTTCGAGGCTCCCGCCCGCGTGTTGCGGCTACACAGCGGAAAGGGCGTGGGGCGGCGCGGACAGCTTGCAGGATGCCGGTTCGACCTCGGTCCGTCGGCTGCGCTGCAGGTAGGCGGAGTGACCGTCATCGTCATCACCAAACGGCATCAGTGCCACGAACCGATGTTCTTCGAGATGTTCGACATCGACATTGCAAGCGCGCGCGTCGTCGTGCTGAAGTCACGCGGCCATTTCCGCGCTGCATTCGACGAGTTCTTTTCGAACGATCGAATCATCAGCGTCGACGCACCGGGGCTCACCTCGCCTATGCTGTCACGGTTTGGCTTCAGGAAGCTGCCGCGTCCGGTCGTGCCACTGGACACGGACCTGGAGTGGCATGCCAATGCTCGCACGGTCATTCCACGGGAGTCCGTATGAATCGAGAAATTCCACTCGACGGCGTGTTGCCGAAAGCGCTTCAGACGCTTGAAACGCCCTGCCTGCTGCTCGATGAGGTGCGCATGGAGCGCAACATCAAGCGTCTGCGCGACCATCTCGACTCGCTGGGTGTTGATCTTCGTCCCCATTTGAAGACGCCGAAATCCATCGAGGTCGCACAGCGCATTCTGAACGGTGGCCGTCAATGCGCCGCAGTCTCGACGCTCAAGGAAGCCGAGCTTTTTTTCGAGGCTGGCGTGCGCGACATCCTGTACTGCGTGGGCGTAACGCCTGGCAAGCTCGATCGCGTAGCGGGGCTCAGACGCAGCGGCGCGAACCTGTCCGTAATCGTGGATAGCGTGGACGCTGCGCGCGCCGTTGCCGCGAAGTCGCGTGAAGCGCGCGCTCCCATTCCGACGCTCATCGAGATCGACAGCGACGGTCATCGCGCGGGCGTATCCGTCGAACATACTGAAGCGCTCATTGCAATCGGCCGCGAACTGCACGACGGTGGCGCGCAATTGCGTGGGGTGCTCACGCATGCTGGCGAGTCCTATAACTGCACAAGCGTCGACGCGATAGCAGCAATGGCAGAGCGAGAACGGGCCGCCGCCGTGGCGGGCGCACAGGCATTGCGCGCGGCCGGCCTGCCGTCGCCCGTCGTCAGCGTCGGGTCGACGCCGACCGCTTTGTACGCGCGAGACCTCACCGGCGTCACCGAGGTGCGCGCCGGCGTATTCGTGTTTTTCGACCTGGTCATGGCAGGCCTCGGCGTTTGCTCGACCGACGATGTCGCGCTGAGCGTACTGGCAACGGTTATCGGCCATCAGAGGGAGAAGGGCTGGATACTCGTCGACGCTGGCTGGATGGCGATGTCGCGCGACCGCGGAACAGCAAAGCAGCGTGTCGATCAGGGCTATGGCGTGGCCTGTGACATCGATGGGCGCTTGTACCCGGATCTGATCATGGTCGAAGCCAATCAGGAACAAGGCATCCTCGCCCTACGCCCAGGTAGCACCGCGACGCTGCCCGACCTGCAGATCGGCGCCCAGGTACGTCTGCTGCCGAACCATGCGTGTGCAACGGGCGCCCAACACGACACCTACGAGGTGGTGAGACCCGGCAGCCCAGCAGTCGTCGCACGCTGGCAGCGCTTTAGCGGCTGGTAGGCGCTGCCGTCCGGCACTTGGCTCGAACGATTCGCCCTGTGCCGGTGAGCACAGAGACTGCGCCGCGCGCCTGCGTGGCAATCCCTCCCGACCGACGCGACGTGTGCGCCGATCTCGAGTCTTGACCTGAGGAGAAACCGGTATGAATGCGACCGCGGATGCTACCGTGCCCCTGAGTCCGAAGATCGCCCGCAAAGTGGTATGGCGTCTCGCACCCCTGCTGATCCTGCTTTACGTCGTCAATCAAATGGACCGGGCGAACGTCGGCTATGCCGCCTTGACGATGAATCGCGAACTCGGTCTTTCGGCCTCTCAATTCGGTCTGGCGGCGGGCCTCTTTTACGCAGGATACATACTCGTGGCAGTGCCAAGCAATCTGATGCTGGCACGCTTCGGCGCACGTGTGTGGATGACGCGTATTCTCGTGACCTGGGGTGTGATTGCTTCGCTCACTGCATTCGTCGACAGCGCGCATACGCTGTATCTGCTGCGCTTTCTTCTTGGCATCGCAGAATCGGGCTTCTTTCCCGGCATCGTGCTGTACGTGACGTTCTGGCTGCCGCGTCAGGAACGCGTGTGGTTGATGTCGCTGCTGTTCCTGTCCATTCCGCTCTCGAATATGCTCGGTGCGCCAATTTCGACCTACGTGATGGAGCATGTGCGGCTTTTCGGCTGGTCGGGCTGGCGCGCAATGTTATTTCTCGAAGGCTTGCCGGCGATTGCGCTGGGCGTCGTGACCGCGACCATGATGAAGAACCGGCCCGATGAAGCCACCTGGCTGACGGCGGCGGAGCGCGATCAACTCAACCGGGCGCTTGCCGTCGAGCGCGCTGAAGCGCAACGCCATTCGCCCAAGGGCGTATGGCGTGCCCTCGCGGATCGCCGTGTTTTGACTTTCGGGCTCGTGTTCTTCGGCATCAATAGCGGCGTGGTTGCCCTTGCATTCTTCCTGCCCCAGATCATCGCCGGATTTTCGCAAATGTTCGCGGTCAAGTACTCGGTCTCACAGATCGGTCTCATCACCGCGATTCCGTTTGCCGTTTCCGCCGTCACGATCGTCTCCTGGGGGCAATATGCGCGCCGCACGACAGTCAGCGCGTGGCATGTCGCGATACCCGCCGCGATCGGCGGCCTGTCGTTCGCCGCCGCGCTCTTTCTTTCGTCGCCCTACGAAGTCATGATTGCCTTTACGCTTGGCGCAGTTGGCATCTATACGCCGCACGCGTCGTTCTGGCAGTTGCCGCCGCGCTATCTGAGCGGGGAAGCGGCGGCCGCGGGAATCGGGCTCATCAATACGATCGGCACGCTTGCCGGATTCCTTGGGCCCTATGCAACGGGTTGGCTGCGCGACGCCACCGGATCGTATCAGGCGCCTATGCTGCTCGTCGCAGCACTGATGTGCATCTCCGCGATCGTGGTGGTGCTCATCGAACGCTCGGCTCGCACGGCCTCGACGCTTGATACGCGGCCTTCCGGCAGCCCGTCATGAAATCGCGACCTCGTCTCAGCCACCATTTCGTCATGCAGATTGATGAGCGAACAGGCAATCCAACGCTCACGTGCCACGCCTGCAGCATTTTCTCGCGGCTTGTATGATGGCGGCTCCGGTGTCGCGGCAACGTAGTCTCGTGTCGCCGCCGGCCATCTCCCTGAAATGCTTGTTGGCTTGTCGGTAATTTTGATGAAACGGTTATTGGGTACCCGTCGTTCTGCTTCCGCTTTCATTTCAATCGCGGTCGCTTTCATGATCAATATGATGGGCACGACACTTCCGACGCCCATTTATCGGTTTTACCAGCAGCAGTACGGCTTTACACCGACGTTGATTACCGTAATTTACGCGTGCTATGCCGTTGGTGTTCTGGGCGCACTGCTCACGGTCGGGAACTGGTCGGATCAACTCGGTCGCCGGCGTATGTTGTTTGTGGGACTGTGTGCCTCCGCTGCTTCTGCCATCGCATTCATCACCAGCCACGGGGCAACCGGTTTGATGGTGGGACGTTTGCTGTCCGGGCTTTCCGCAGGCATTTTCACCAGCACGGCCACCGTCGCCGTGATCGAACTCGCGCCCCCCGCATGGCAACCGCAGGCAACGCTGGCAGCAACCGCCTCTAACATGCTGGGACTTGGATTCGGTCCACTGCTGAGCGGCATACTCGTCGCCCTGCTCCCGCGTCCGACCATCGTCCCTTACGCCGTCCATCTCGCACTGGTGTCTCTCGCGCTCATCGCCGTCTGGCGCGTGCCAGAAACTGCGCGCCCTGCTGAGCGCACGAAGCTGCAGTTTCAGCGCATTTCACTGCCCGTGGAGGTGCGCGACGCATTTATTCCCGCTGCGCTCGCCGGCTTTGCAGGATTCGTCGTGGTCGGCTTCTTCGCTGCCGTGGTTCCGCAATTGATCAGTGTGCTGCTCGGATATCACAGCAGTGTGCTGATCGGCGCACTCGTTTTCCTGCTTTTCGCCTGCTCGGCCATCGGTCAGATCATTCAGGCCCGCATCGCCACGCAGCATCGCCTCACAGCTGGCTGCATCGGTCTCGCGGTGGGGCTGACCGCGATCGCACTCTGCGTCCTGGACCGCTCGCTGACGACGCTTGTCGTCGGCACGACGATCGCAGGCATCGGCCAAGGTGTGAGCTTCAGAGCGAGTCTCGGCGATCTGGCTGCGAAATGTCCGTCGAATCGCCGCGCGGAAGTGACCTCGAGCTTCTTCGTGGTGCTCTATATCGCGATCTCCCTGCCGGTTATCGGGCTCGGTTTCGCCGTACAGCGAATCGGCATTGCGCACGCCACTTTGCTATTCGCGATTCTGACGACACTGACTGTGCTAATCGCACTGTGGCTCATCGTGCGTCGTCAGCGGCACCCGATCGAATCTGCGGCGGGGCGTTAACTGCCTGCGTACGCAATCTCGACGAGACAGGCGTCAGCCCACGTTGAAGCGGCCTCGCTAGTCTTGCGAGCCGTGCCGCGGAATGCGGCCAAAAAACGGGTGTTTCGGATCGTTGAAGCCGGGGGTGGACGGGTGGCCACTCACCACGAGCGAATCGATGAACGCCTCGTCGTCCGCGCTCAGCCGGTATTCCAGCGCGGGCAAATAATCGTCCCATTGCGCCTCGGTGCGCGGCCCCGCGATCGTGGAGCTCACATAGCGACTGTTCAGCACCCATGCAACAGCAAACTGTCCGGCGCTCAGCCCGCGCGTCAATGCATGCTCGTGCACGCGCCGCGCGAGATCGAGCGACTCGCGCCGCCATTCGGTCTGGTGAAGGCGTACGTCGCCTCGACCAGCACGGCTCTCGGGTGCGGGTTGGGCGTCCGCACCATACTTGCCGGTCAGCACCCCGCGGGCAAGCGGGCTGTACGCGATCACGCCGAGGCCATACCGGTGAGCCGCGGTCAGCTGTTCGGCTTCGGCCTGCCGATTCGCGATGTTATAGAGCGGCTGGCTGGCGACTGGCGCTTCCAGACCGAGCGCCTGTGCGGTATGTACAAACTCGGCGATCCTCCAGCCGCGATGATTCGAGAGGCCGTAATACCGGAGCTTGCCTGCGGCCACGAGATCGTTCAGTGCACGCACAGTCTCGTCGACCGGCGTTTGCGGGTCTTCCGCATGCAAGTAGAGAAGGTCGATATAGTCGGTATTCAAGCGCTTCAGGCTGGCTTCGACGGACCGCACGACGTGCTTGCGCGAAGCGCCCCTGCCATTGACGTCACCGTCGCCGACTGGATTGACGAACTTTGTTGCAAGCACCCATCGGTCGCGGCGGCTGGCGATGGAGCGACCCACCACACGCTCCGATTCCCCGCGCGAATAGGCGTCGGCGGTATCTATCGAGTTCACACCCTGCTCAAATGCCTTGTCTACGATGCGCGCTGCGGTCACGTCGTCGGTGGACTCGCCGAACATCATCGTGCCCAACGTCAGCGCAGACACCTTGATGCCGCTACGGCCAAGCTGTCGATATTCCATCATTGATTGCCTTCCCGAAATTCAATACCTCCCAGTCCCCAGCCGGCGAATCCGCCCTTGAGGACCGGACAATAATTCGTGGAGTTGCTGTCCGCTAAACGAAGCCATGGCGCATGACATCATGGGCGGCCTCCGCCCATGCGTGCGCCGTATGGCAAACCGGCTCACCGCTCGTACTTCTCGACGAACGCTTCTGCAGTGAGGCTACGGAAGTCGGCTAGCGCCGCGTCGATCCGATCATGACTCCAGTCCCACCATGCGATGCCTTGAAGTCGCTCCGCCGTACGGGCGTCGAAGCGCGGGCGCAGGACGCGCGCAGGCACGCCAACAACGATCGCATAAGGCGGCACGTCCTTCGTCACGACGGCCGCGGAACCGATCGCGGCCCCCGTTCCAATTGTCACACCAGGCATCACGATCGCACCGTGCCCAATCCACACGTCATGACCAATTGCAATCCGGTCCTTGGCGCGCCATTCGAAAATGCCGGCATCGTCCTCAAGAGAGAATCCGTACGAACGCGAGCGATAAGTGAAATGGTGAAGGGTCGCCCGCCATGTTGGGTGGTTAGACGGATTGATCCGCACACCCGTCGCGACATTCACGAATTTACCAATTTGCGCATGCGCGATCTGATTGTCACCCATTGCGTAGCCGTAGTCGCCGATCACCGAATCAGTCACGTTGCTACGAGGGCCAAGATAGGTGTAGCTGCCGAACTCGCTTCTACGAACCACTGACGTAGGATGAATCTCCGGATTCTCGGTCAAATCCTGGCCGAGTGTCCACGGATCGACGCCAGCACCGTGATCAATTTTCATTACACGCCTCGAGTAAGTCATTCGTATCACTACATGATGTATGTCGATCGGGTTCGTACCATCGTGAACCTCTGAGTACGAAACACCTGGATTGTCGTGCTTGCGTAACGATCATTGTAGGAGGGTACAAGTGATGAATTTGTGAACGTTTCCTGTCGCGAAGGTAATATTCATACTGATGACCAGATGTTTATACATCTAGATCATTACGAATACGTGTACTTCACCGAAACCACACTCGAAGCATCGCTTTAGCTAACGTGGCAGCGTCGACAAATACGCGGCAGCGTCCGCGATTTGTGCCTCGGACATGTGCGCAGCCACAGCCGTCATCGTTCCTGGCTTCGCTCCGCCCTGCGCTGCGCGTGCCTGGAACTCGTGGAGACGGACGACCGTGAAGCTGGCCGGCTGCCCCGCGATGCTCGGAAAACGCGCGCCGTTCCCCTTGCCCCCCGCTGCGTGGCAACTGAAGCAGGCCGCAACGCCCGCTCCATCGCCGAACTGCGCGAGCTGCGCGCCGGCACGGGCTTCATCGCCTTGTGGCTGTTCCTGCGCAACAACGGGCGGATGCTGGGCCGCGAAGTAACCGGCCACGGCTTGCATGTCCGCGTCGGACAGCGTGCGCGCAACCGGTTGCATGATCGAACTTGCGCGCGTGCCTGCCTTGAACATGGACAGTGCGTGGGCCAGGTATTCTGCATCCTGCCCGGCGAGCCGGGGCGCCGCTACCGCCATGGAACCTTCGCCCCTGGCGCCGTGACAAGCGGCACAGGTAGCGATCAACCCATCACGCGGAGTGGTCGCTGCAGGATCGGCAATCGCTGGGGTCACACTAAAGAGCGCGCCAATCGCCAATACCAGTACATACGCAACCCGTGCAGTGAAATGGGTCGTGTCGAAGGAGACAGCTATTCGGCCATGCGGTTGATTGCGCGTCGCTGCGGACATCTCACGCTGCCCGAGACGCGATTTTCGTGCTTGCAGAGATTGCAAAGCGAAGGACTTTGACATGGTTTGCGCCAACCTGTTTTCAACGAGAGGAAATTATTGAGCGCACCAGAATCCCTCGCAAATAGGCACTTCGAATCGTCGTGATATGCCCTGACTATGACGCCGCCGCAATCGCCGCACCCAAAGCGCAACGCCGTGAGCACACGCCTTCTCGGGACGATGTCCATTTTTTTGCGTATCGGACCCGCATCGCAATGCCATCGGAAACATGACGAATTTGTAATCGGCCTGCCATGTTGCGGTTATCTTCAGAGAGCGTAAATACAAAGTGTCTGAGTACCGACGTTCGACCGGGCTGCATTCGCATGACGCGCTGGCTCGATCGGGTCTACGACGATTAATGTCGTTGATGCTGAAGCCGCGGTCTCGTGAATTAGTTCTTCCGGTTAGTAATGCGAATCAAATCTGAAAGCCGATCTTGCACCGACTGCATGCGCCACGCACCAATGCTCACAGCTGCGCACCAACCGCGAGCATCGTTGGCGATTGGAAATCACTGCAGGCATGTGGCTTCCATCCCTTCTCCACCTCACTGCGAGACCGCACGGTCCTGGTCGCCTCACCTGTTTGCACTGGCACGATTCTGGCTCTTGTCAACGATGACGTATGCCTGATTCGCCTGCCAGCAACAACGAGTTCCGCACCTTTCTACAGTGTCGTTCGACGAACCCCATAGTTTTCATCCCATCGCCTGGCGGGCGCGACCCAGTCGTAACCGACCTCTGGCTCGCAAGGACAGCGAGCCGCCCGTGACATACCCTGCACCCTGGAAATGATGCAATGAACACAGTGAACACATCGGCATTCCCCAACACAAGACTAGCCGAACGGCACCGGTGGGGGCAGCTCGCACTCGGTCTCGTCTGCATGATGGCCATCTCGAGTCCTCAGTATGTGTGGACGCTGATGACGAAGCCTCTCATGACCAAGCTCGGCGTCGCGCTACCCGAGCTGCAGGTGACGTTTTCGATTCTCGTGCTCCTGCAGGCGTTCTTCTCGCCAGTCCAGGGGGCACTGATCGATCGGTTCGGCCCGCGCACGCTGATCTCGATTGGCACGGTGCTCACCGGCCTGAGCTGGCTACTCGCATCGCACGCGCAGAGTGTGCTCGGCCTCTATCTGACGTATGGCGGCGTGGGGGGCATCGGAACCGGCATCGTTTATGTTGGCGTCCTCGGCCTGATGGTCCGGTGGTTCCCCGATCGCCGCGGCTTTGCCGCGGGCATCGCGGCCGCGGGGTATGGCATGGGCGCGATCATCACGACGTTCCCGATTTCCGCGTCGCTCGTCACGCGGGGGATCGACGGCACGCTTGAACGATATGGCCTCCTCTTCGCCGTCGTGGGACTCGCCGCCTCGCAAGGGCTCAGGATGCCACGCAGCGAAATCACCGACCTGCACGACCAACCGGAAGCGGCCGGCACGCGGCCCTCGCTCGACTACCGGCCCGCACAAATGTTGCGCACACCGCTGTTCTGGCTGATGTTCGTCATGATGACGTTGATGGCTACCTCGGGCTTGATGGTGACCTCGCAAATGGCGATTTTCTCCGCCGATTTCGGCGTGAGCAAGGTACTCGTATTGGGGCTCGCAGCGTTGCCTCTGGCGTTGACGATCGACCGCTTCACAAACGGGCTGACGAGACCGCTATTCGGGTGGATCTCCGATCGGGTTGGACGTGAAAATACGATGGCGTTCGCATTCGCTCTCGAAGGACTTGCAATGCTCCTGTGGTTGCTCACGCGCGACGACGCAGTGCTGTTCGTCATCCTTTCCGGTGTGGTCTTCTTCGGTTGGGGCGAAATCTTCTCGCTGTTCCCCTCCACGCTCACCGATACGTTCGGCACCCGCCACGCCACGGCCAATTACGGATGGCTTTATCTTTCGTTTGGTATCGGCTCCATCTTCGGTGGCCCGCTTGCCGCCCTCCTGCATCAGCACACGAACAGCTGGATTCCCGTCTTCGGTTGCGCAATCGCCTTCGACATCACGACTGCCCTGCTCGCGCTCTTTGTCCTCAAGCCTGCGCGCAGCCGCTTCCTCCGTAGACACTAAGCCGCGCCGACAACGCCAGCCAGGCGCCGGCTCGCCCCAGAGCGACTGGCGCCTAACGCCGCGCGATGAAATCGATCTCAACGCGCGCGTCTTTCGCAAGTCCGGTGACGCCGATACAAGTGCGCGCGGGAAAGCGCCCCGCCGGGAAGTAGGTGCGATACACCGCGTTCATTCGCTCGTAATCCTCACTGAAATGCGTGAGAAAGATGCGCGCACAAATCACATTCGACTGATCAAGGCCGCAGCCCGCCAGCACCGTTTTCAGGTTGGCCATGACCGCGTGCGTCTGGGCTTCGATCCCCTCCGGGTATGGACTGTCGATCGAAGTTCCAGCAAACGGCATCTGTCCGGTGACAAATACCCAGCCCTCGCATTCGACCGCGTGACTGAACGGCGCGACCGGGTCGGGTGCGCCAGCAATCATATGGAACAAAGGGTTCATCGAAAGGCCTCCGTGCAGATATCGAATCAGGGCGCGATGCTGGGGCGCCTTGAAGTTGTCGAAAACGCTTCGGCGCATCCAGCCGTCACTCGCAACCGTTCACTCGGATTGCTGCAACGACCCAGGCCAGGCTCCGAATTGAACGCCGACAATACGCCGTGTACAGATCAAGGCGGCGACTACCACCGCAACGTCGATGGTAAAGCCTAGATGGATCGCATGCACGACAGAAGTCCGCTCAGTGCCGTGCTGTCCATGACCGGTGAAAACAACCACGCTCGCGAGCGCGCGCGACACCAGCGTACCGACGGTGGCCGTGCCCAGCATCCCGCCAACCATTCGCGTCGACTGTATCAACGCGGTCGTGATACCGAAGCGCGCGGGTCCGCACAACTCCTGGGCGAAGACGTTGAGGTTGTTGAAGATGAGGCCGAGTCCGACTCCAGCAGCACCCATCGATGCACCACCCAACGCGCTCTGGCTGGCGACGTCAAGCATCGCTGCGCCGACGCATCCTATGCCAATCAATGCAAAACCGACTGTGACGACCGTCATCGGTGAGCGAACGCGCGTCACGATTTGCGTATTTGCAAAACTGCCAAGCGCGAGGCAAACGGGTAGCGGCGTAACAGCGAGGCCGGCTGCCTGCGGTGTCATGCCGAAACCGGTTTGCAGCAGAAGCGGCATATAAAAGAGCAGCGAGAACATCGCGAAGCCGGCGGCAAAAGAAAGCAGAAGAAGAAACATCAGATTGCGATCATTGAAGAGATCGACCGGCAGTATCGGATGCGCGTGACGCTTTTCCCATCTGTACGTCAGCACGCACGAGACGATCGTCGTCGCGGCGAGAGCCAGCGTCGAAAGCGTGAATCCCTGCACGGGAAAGCGTTCAATGCCCATCTGGAGCGACGCGAGCAAGATCGATAGCAATGCTGCACCTGTCCAGTCAATCGTAGAACGCTGGCCGCGATGCTGCTCGATTTTCGGCAAATAGCAAATGACGCAGTAGAGACCCGCAAGCCCGACCGGAAGATTGACGAGAAACGTCGAGCGCCAGCCATAGGCATCACTCAGGAAACCACCGAGAAACGGCCCGGCAGCCGTGGCAATGCCATACGAGCCGGCCATTACGACCTGCCAGCGCATTCGAACGCGTGGATCGGGAAATAGATCGGGGATCGCCGCGAATGCCGTGCCTACCATCATGCCGCCCCCGACCCCCTGCAGCGCCCTTGCGAATACGAGGACCCCTACGTTCGGCGCGAGCCCGCATAGTGCGGAAGCGGCCGTAAACGTGATGATCGACGCGGTCACGAACCTCTTGCGGCCGAAATAATCGCCGAGCCGACCGAAGATGGGTACGGAGACGACCGATGCAAGCAAATAGATGCTTGCGATCCAGGCGTAGTACTGTGCGCCCTTGAGATCCGCGACGATGGAAGGCAGCGCGGTACTGACGACGGTCTGATCGAGCGCGACGAGCATGTTGACGAGACCGATCCCGAGCATCGCCAACAGCGATTCACGGAATGGCCGACTAGCCACCTTGTCATGTGACGGCGCATGGCGGCCTTCACCACGCCGCATGCGCGCCTCCCTCATTCCCATCGATTTCCCGCGCCGGGTGACTCGCCCTGCGTCTCATCTTGCTTCGGTCCACTTACCATACTTCGCCACCGCATCATCATCGAACGAGAACCCCAGCCCAGGTTCCTGATGCAGTGCAATCCGGCCGCCCTTTTGCGTCAGCTGGCGATCGATAAGGCGGCGAAAATTCAACACCTGGTCATCCCAGAAGAACTCGACATAGCGCGCATTCGGCGTTGCCGCAACGAGTGGCGCGTGCACATCATGAAACCAATGCGGGCACACGGCGACGCCGTAGCTGGCCGCGGTCGCGGCAATGCGCCGCCACTCCGAGATGCCTCCGCATACCAGCGCGTCGGTCTGAAGAATCGCCGCCGCCTCTTTGTCCAGCAACTCCTTGTGATACCACCGGCCATAACCGATCTCGCCCGTTGCGATCGGAACGCGTGTCCGCTTCGCGAGGCGCGCATGGTTATCCACGTCGTCGGGCGAGAATGGCTCTTCGATGAAGTACGGGTCGTATTGTTCGAATCGGCGCACGAACTGCAGTGCCTCCGTGACATCACGCCATCCGTTGTTAATATCGATCATTAGCTCGACGTCCGGACCGATCGCTTCGCGTGCCGCACGCACACGGGCTTCCTCCTCGGCGGGCGACAGGCGCCCAGCCTTCATCTTCACCGCCTTGAACCCCATCTCGACATAGCTCGCCATTTCGTCGCCGAGCATCTGCGGCGTCTTGGCGTCGAGGTAATAGCCGCCGCTTGCATAAGCGGGGACTGTATCGAGCTCCACAGCGCCCAGGTATTTGTGAAGTGGCAAGCCGTGCGTGCGAGCGTTGAGATCCCAGAGCGCCGTGTCCAGAATGCTGATTGCGCGCATGACCGTGCCCGAGCGGCCTTGCAGGAGCGATTCGCGATACATCGCCTGCCACAGGCCTTCAACGGCATACGAGTCCTGCCCGATCAGTACGGGAGCGAGCAATTGCTCGACCGCCACGCGCAGAAGTTCGCCGGCTGCGCTGCCGACATAGCAGAATCCGATGCCTTCGACACCATCGCTCGAGCGAACCTTGACCAGACCGTACTCGCGCTTCGACACGGTGCGTGTAGCGAACGACGTCACCCGGTCCAGCGGAACGACGGCCGCACAGATGGAAATCGACTCGATTCGTGGCATGTCGGCACTCCTTTTTTGAAAGGCAGACGTATTGTCCAATTCACCGCTATACGCAATCGAGTGTGCTGGTCCCAGACTATAAAAAACAGTATCCTTTGCCTTCTTCACAAGATAAAACTTTTTATTGATGGACTCGCGCTATCTTCAGAGCTTTGTCTATGTCGTTGAACTCGGATCGATCGCAGAAGCCGCGCGGCGGCTCGATCTAACGCCGGCCGCCGTGGCCCAGCGCGTCAAGATGCTCGAAAATGAACTGGGGATGAAACTCGTGCGCCGCTCCGGCCGCACGGTCGGAACGACCGAAGCCGGCGAGCGTATTCTTGGCCGCGCACGCACCGTGCTTCATGAGATACGCGACCTGAAGTCCGACCTGAACGATTCATCGACACTGGCAGGCCAATTGCGCCTCGGCGGTACGCCCACGATGATGACGAGTCTGATCCCTGACGTCCTCGCCAACCTGTTGACTCGTCACCTGCAAATAGACATCTACCTGGAACCTGGCACTTCGACGGAGCTGTACCGCAAGGTCGTGAATGGCCATCTCGACGCCGCAGTTCTCGTGCGGCCGCTTTTCGAGCTTCCAAAAAACTGTGACTGGCACACGTTCCGTGAGGAACCGCTGGTGCTGTTGACGCCCTCCTCGATGCAGGTCACCGATGTCCACCATACGCTGCAAACAGAGCCATTTTTGCGCTACGACCGAAACGTCGTCGGAGGTCAGCTCGCCGACGCCTATTTGCGGCAGCACGGCATCTTGCCGCGTCAGCGCTGCGAACTCGACGGGTTGGACGCGCTCGCCGTCCTGACCGATCGCGGGCTTGGCGTGACGCTCGTTCCCGATTGGCGCATGACGCCGTTTTCGGGCCTTTCGCTCACAAAATGGCCGCTGCCACATCCGTTCCCCAAGCGAGTCGTTGGGCTGTTGTGGAACCGATCGTCTGCTCGCGTTCGGCTCGTCCATGCATTTCGTGAGATGGCCGTTGAACAATTGTGTGGCGCGCAGGCCAGGGAAGCGCAAACCGGTCCTTCGTCCGGTGAGACGCAAAAATAACTGTTGTCTAAAGCAACGAGCAACCGCTTCCTCGATGAGAGACGCCACGCGATACTGCGCTCGCCGCCACTGCGTGACCCTTGCGGATCACTTGTGCACTACCTCGAACAACAGGGCGGACAAGGAGACACCATGTTCGTCCGCACCTCGATTGACCAAACGTTCGGCGCCACTGAATCTGACTCGCTTTTCAGGCGCGTCGCGTGGCGATTCATGCCGTTGCTGTTCGTCGGCTACGTGATTGCCTATCTCGATCGCGTGAACGTGGGTTTCGCAAAGCTGCAGATGGTCAACGCGCTGCACTTCAGCGAAGCAGCGTATGGACTCGGCGCTGGGCTTTTCTTCATCGGTTACTTCTTTTTCGAGGTGCCGAGCAACTTGCTGATGCACCGGCTGGGCGCCCGGCGCTGGATTGCGCGCATCATGGTAACGTGGGGTGCATTGTCGATCGCCACTGCTTTTGTCCGTACGCCGACGATGTTTTACGTCATGCGCTTTATGCTCGGCATTGCGGAAGCTGGCTTCTTCCCCGGCATGGTTCTTTACCTGACCTACTGGTTTCCCTCCCACCGGCGGGGCAAGATGGTCGCGCTACTGATGGCTGGCAATCCGGTCTCGGGGCTATTTGGAGGTCCGCTTTCCGGCTACATCATGCACGCCATGCACGGCACGCTGGGCATGGGCGGATGGCAATGGCTCTTCATCATCGAAGCCTTGCCCGCAATCGCGCTTGGCATTGTGATCTTTCTCTTTCTCGATGACCGTATCGCCGACGCGCACTGGCTCGACCCCGAGGACAAGCGCCTGATCCAGGAGGAGATCAATGCAGATGCCTCGACGCACACGCATAGTTCGGTGCGGATGGTGTTCACCTCGTTGCGCGTCTGGCTGCTATGCCTGATTCTTTTTGGCATTGTGATGGGTTCTTACGCGATCGGCTTCTGGCAGCCCACGATCATTCGCGGCACCGGTATCCGCGATCCGCTTACGATCGGCCTGCTGACGATGATCCCGTACTCGGCAGCGCTGGTTGCGATGATCGCAGTTGGCCGGAACGCAGATCGCACACGCGAGCGGCGACTGCACGTTGCCATACCCGCCGTTGTTGCGGCGCTCGGCTTCGTGATCTGCGCGTTCAACGGCGACCATGCGTTGCTGTCGATGATCGGTCTTACGCTTGCCGCGGGCGGAGTGGTGACGGCGCTGCCGATGTTCTGGGCCCTGCCTACCTCATTCCTTGGCGGCATGGGAGCGGCAGCCGGTATCGCACTGATCAACTGCACGGGCAATCTCGCGGGGTTCATCAGCCCGGCCATTATCGGATGGCTGAAGACCGTTACCCATACCTTGACGTCAGGACTGCTCGTCGTCGCGGCTTCGCTCGTGCTGTCCGCAATACTGATTCTCGCGCTGATTCCCGCCAGGCTGGTCAATAAGTGACTTTCAACAAACGCTGGCGCGACTGAATCGCGCCAGCCATCCCTCAGTTCAACTCCCGCAGCCTCTTCGTTTGACGCGTCACCAGGCGCTCAATGTCCGCGACATCGGCGGAAGACAGCCGGGGGCCGGGCTTACGCAATGTCGGTGATGCGATCACGCCGCGTTGCGCCATGAGATACTTCCTCACGGCGAGACCGATGTTCGACTGCTGCTCATAGCGCGCAAGCGGCAGATAAGCGTCGAAAATGTCGTGGGCCCGCTCAACGTCGCCGCTCGCATGAGCCGCGCACACGCCTACCATCATCTCGGGGTAGGCGAAGCCCGTCATCGCACCGTCTGCGCCGCGTGAGAGCTCTTCCGGCAGAAATAATCCGCCTCCGTTGCCGGTCAATATCGAAACCCGCCTGACATCGCCATCTTCGCTTGCGGCGCGGATGGCGGACAGCTTGGCCAGTCCAGGCGAGTCCTCATGCTTGAGCATCACGCAGGTTGGCGAATTCTTCATGATTCGCAGTACTACCGAGGTGGACATCTGCACGCCTGTCGACGTGGGATGATCCTGGAGGACCCACGGACAACTCTCGCCAAGCGTTGCAGTCACCATGTCGAAGTAAGCGACGATCTGCTCGTCGGTGCGCAAGGTCGACGCCGGCGCGACCATGACGCCGGAGGCGCCCATGTCCATGACCTCTGACGCCAGTTCACGCATGGGCGCAAACCCCGGCGCCGACGCGCCGACCACGACGGGCACCCGCCCTGCCACCCTCTCCAATACGCGCTTGACGAATGTGCGCGATTCGAGCGACGTGAGCTTCGTCGCCTCGCCCAGAATGCCAAGAATCGTGAGCCCCGTTGCGCCCACTTCCAGGTAGAAGTCCACCATCCGGTCCGTGCTCGCCAGATCGAGCGTGCCGTCGTCGGTAAATGGCGTCACCGCAAGCACATATACGCCTTTCGCGCTTTCATCCAATAGCCTGGTCACAGTCCACTCCTGAATGATCGAGTATGCGGCGGGATGCTAACGCCCGCTTGCAGCCGCCGCGCCTGTCAGCTCATGATGCCGATTTGCCACGGTACGAATTCGTGATCGCCGAGCCCCAGCAGTTCGCTACGCGTGCGCTCGCCTGAAGCAACGCGCAGCAGTGTGTCAAAAATCGTCTGCCCCATGGACTCGATCGTGGCATCGCCGTCGAGTATGGCGCCACAATTCAGGTCCATATCTTCAGTGAGCCGCTGATACATTGGCGTATTCGTTGCGAGCTTGAGCGACGGCACCGGCTTGGCGCCAAACATCGATCCGCGGCCGGTGGTGAACGCAATCAGATTCGCGCCGCCTGCGATCTGGCCTGTCGCGGAGACAGGATCGAATCCGGGTGTATCCATGAAGACCAGGCCCTTCGCGAGCACGGGCTCCGCATAACGATACACCTCCATCAAAGGACCTGTGCCGCCCTTCATCGACGAGCCCAGCGACTTCTCGAAAATGTTTGCGAGGCCGCCCATCTGATTGCCCGGACTCACGTTGCCGTTGATCTGCACGTCGCGACCGACCGAGTACTCCTCTTTCCACCAGCGGACGCGCTCGATCAGCTTTTCACCGATTTCGCGGCTGGCCGCACGGCGTGTGAGCGTATGCTCGACGCCGTAGATCTCTGGCGTCTCCGAGAGAATCGCGGTGCCCCCATGACGTGTCAGCAGGTCCATTGCGGCACCAAGTGCCGGGTTCGCGGTGATCGACGAAAAGCCGTCTGAACCGCCGCATTGCAAGCCGATCTTGAGATGTTCTGCGCTCACTGTCTGACGCTTCACGCGGTTCGCTTCAGGCAACAGGGCTAGCACCGCTTCGATGCCTGCCTCGATCGTCTTGCGCGTACCGCCATTTTCCTGCATGACGAACGTGTGCAATCGTTCGTCCGCTTGTAACGCTTCATCAGCCATGAGCCCGGCAAGCTGGTTGCGCTCGCAACCGAGGCCCACAATCAACGCAGCCGCCAGATTGGCGTGGCGCGCGTAGCCGGCCATCGTCCGCCGCAGCAAGGCCATCGGCTCGCCGCTCATTTCCATGCCGCACCCTGAGCCGTGTGTAAATGCGACGACGCCGTCGATGTTCGGGTACGCAGCTAGCCGCTCCGGGGTGAACCAGGCCGCTATCTTGTGCGCGACCGTTGCAGAACAATTGACGGTAGAAAGAATGCCGATGAAGTTGCGCGTGCCGACCTGGCCGTTTGCGCGCACGTACCCTTCGAAGCTCGCACGTTGCGCTGCCGGCACCCGCTCCAGCGCGCGATATTCGCTCGCATGGGCATAGTCGCGCTCGAACTCGCGGAACGTCGTGTTATGGGTGTGCACGAGCGTGCCCGGGGCGATGTCCGTTGCCGCGAACCCGACGACGACGTTGTACTTGCGGATCGGCTCTCCAGCAGCAATCGGCGCGCAAGCAATCTTGTACCCGGCCGCCACCTGACTGCGGCACAACAGTTGTGTGGTTCCCAGCTTCGTTCCGATCGCAACGTCTGTGCGGGCAATCACCACATTGTCGTCGGGATGCAGACGAATTACCGGACCATCAATCACCTTGTCGGATGGATTATTCACAATACCTCGAAGCAGGGATCTCGACGCCAAGTTGAATCAATGCGTCGCGTGGGAGAAATGAAAGGCCCGCCGCATGCAACGTGCGGCGGACCTCTTGCCAAAACGCAATCGCTTTATTGCTGACGTCGTTTAGCCGCTTCGTAACGCGCCTTGTTTTCCTCGTTAGGCGGATAGAGCCCCGGCAAGGATGCGCCCTGCTCCACTTGCTCCATGATCCACGCTTCGAGCCGCTCCTGCTCCGGTGCAGCGGCGACGATCTCGTCGACGAGCGCCGCAGGAATCACCACCGCACCGTCCGCATCGACGACGATCAGGTCATTGGGGAAAACCGCTACGCCGCCGCAGGCAACGGGCTCCTGCCAGTTGGCGAAAGTCAGACCCGCGACTGACGGGGGTGCGGCAGCGCCTCTGCTCCAGACGGGCAATTGAGTGCCGAGCACGCCCCCGATGTCGCGCACGACGCCATCCGTCACGAGCGCCGCAACGCCGCGCTTTTGCATGCGCGCGCAGAGAATGTCGCCGAAGATACCGGCGTCCGTCACACCCATCGCATCCACCACGGCCACGCACCCCTCGGGCATCGCTTCGATGGCCGCACGAGTCGAGCGCGGCGAAGACCAGGATTCCGGCGTGGCGAGATCCTCCCGGGCAGGTACGAAGCGCAGCGTGAATGCGCGCCCGACGATTCGCGGCAGGCCTTCCCTGATTGGCCGCGCGCCCCGAATCCACACGTTGCGCAGGCCCTTTTTCAGCAGGAGCGTGGTCAGCGTCGCCGTCGTGACGCCCGACAAGGTATCGATAATTTCTTGATCAACTGACATGGAAGTCTCTCATGCAAAGATAATTGCCAGACTGGTCGCCCGGCGAATCAGATACTCGCGATCAGGCCGCCGTCTACACGCACGACGCCCCCGGTCATGTACGACGCGCGTTCGCTCGCAAGGAACGTAACGACGTCCGCATACTCCTTCGGTTCGCCATACCGCCCGGCGGGAATCGACGATGTGCTCTCAGCCGCTACTGCCTCGACCGTCCGGCCTTCGCGTTTAGCCTTCGATTCATCGAGGAAACGAATGCGATCGGTCGCCACACGTCCGGGCACGACGACATTCGCGGTTACGCCATCACATGCAACTTCACGCGCCAGCGTCTTCGACCAGCCGACGAGCGACATCCGCAATGCATTGGACATGCCGAGATTCGGGATCGGCGCAATGACGCCCGATGACGCGCTGGTGATGACGCGGCCCCATTTGCGCTCGCGCATGCCCGGAAGCACTCTGTCCGTGATCGCAATCACGGAGAGCACCATCAAGCCGAAATATTTTTGCCAGGCATCGGCGGGTTGCCCCGACGCCGGTGTCGGCGGGGGGCCGCCCGTATTGTTCACGAGTACATCGACCCCTGCGAATTGGGCCTCGATCGAAGCGACGTGCTTCTCGATTGAAGCCAGGTCGCCGAGATCCCATTGCAGTGAGAACGCGCGCGCACCGGCTTCTTCTACGCGCTGTGCCGAGCGCTGCAGCGCGGCCTCGTCGACGTCCGCGAGAACGATGTTCGCTCCCTCGCGCGCAAGCGATACCGCAATCGCTTGTCCCAATCCACCGCCTGCGCCCATCACCAGCGCGGTCTTGTTACGCAAACCCAAATCCATCCTTCACTCCCGGCCTCACAGCCATTTCAGTGTTGATCAGATGCGCGGCTCAACCGCCGCTTCGTTCATTCGTTACATCGTTGCGCCCGAGGTCGCCGAGCGCACGCTGGTGCGGCTGCGCACCACGAACGTCATGGCGAGCACGCCGATCAGATCGATCGTGGCGCCCAGTGCGAACCCGGTGCTATAACCGCCAAAATATTCGACCGCGAGGCCTGTGACCGTCGGACCGATAATTCCTGAGATATTCGCCATCAGATGCACGAAACCACTGACGCCGCCGAGATGCCGGCTCGGTACAAGCTCGTGGACCACCGCCCACACTGCCTGTGACGAAGCCGTAAGAAACAGCACCGCAGCCGCGACCAATGCGACAGCCGGCGCGGTGGAACTGACGAAGCTCACCGCCAGCATCGCGAGGCCAGAAAGCGCAAGCGGCAAGACCGCCGCGATCTTTCGCGCCAGCAACTTGTT
This sequence comes from Paraburkholderia sp. J11-2, assembly GCF_905220185.1. Lineage (NCBI taxonomy): Bacteria > Pseudomonadati > Pseudomonadota > Betaproteobacteria > Burkholderiales > Burkholderiaceae > Paraburkholderia > Paraburkholderia sp. J11-2. The sequence goes on from NZ_CAJMYY010000005.1 coordinate 42,972, forward strand.
GTCCATGCGCCGGAACAGCACGTCCGCAGCGAGGCCGCCGCCGAAATAGCCGATTGCGCCGCACGCCCAGGGAATCGCCGTCATCAAGCTCATCTGCGTAAGGTCGAGATGCAGCGCGTTCGTGAAGTAGCTCGGCAGCCACGAAATGAAGATGAAAAGCGTGTAGTTCACTGCGAAGAGACCGACGCCCAGTGCGAGCGTGCTTGGCCGAACCAGGTAGGCACGCAGCGGCAAGCCGTCGTCGCCTTCTTCGGCGGGATGCGCCGCGTTACGGCTGCGCTCGATGAGTTCGCGCTCCTGCACGCCAACACGCCGGCTCTGCGCAGGCGTGTCGGTGACGAACAACCGCCAGACGGCAATCCACAGGAAGCCCAGTAGCGCGACGATCACGAACGACACGCGCCAGCCGAAGGCGACCGCCACGAGCCCGACCAGCGGACCCGCCACCGCATTGCCGAAGGTTTGCCCGGAGAACGTAAAGCCGATCATGGTTGCGGTCTCGTCGCGCGGAAACCAGTTCGTGATTGCGCGGTTCGTGGTCGAATTCATCGGACCCTCGCCAAAACCGAAGAGCGCTCGCAGGATGAACAGAGAGACGAAACCCGTGGCGGCCACGGTCATGCCGCACAGCAGCGACCACGCTCCCATCGCCCACGAAAACACGCGTGTCGGTCCAAACCGGTCCGCGAGATGGCCACCGACGAACGAAAAGATCGAGTAGCCGAAGAAGAAGCTGCTGAAGATCACGCCAAGCTGCGACGGCGACAGGCTCAGGTCCTTGCTGATGATCGGTGCGACCACGCCCAGCGCCGCCCGGTCCATGTAGTTGATCATGCCCGCGGCGAACAACAGTCCCGCCACGGTGTATCGATACCTGCCACGCATCTGCGTCTCCATTTAATTCGGTTTACTAACTACTTTTCAAAAACCTGTATATTCAATTTCAAATTGATTGCGCCATTAACGCTTCAGCCTGAGGTCGTGAGCATCGCCACGACGCGGTGCTAATCACATGCAAACACCTCGTGCGCGCCGTAATTCCATGACCTGCGGATTGACGATCGTCGACACGTGGCGCCCCTCGAGCGCCGCAATCAGATTCTCCGCGGCGCGGCGCGCCATGGCTTCGCGTGTGGCGCGGGTTGCGGAGCCGATATGAGGGAGCGCAACGACGTTCGGCAGCGAATAGAGCGGCGAGTCTGCCGGCAGCGGCTCGCGCTCGAACACGTCGAGCCCGGCGCCGCGTATTTGCCCCGATTCCAGCGCAGCGATGAGCGCTGCTTCGTCGACAACCGGCCCTCGCGATGCATTGATCAGGATCGCGTCGGGCTTCATGAGTCCGAGCTCGCGCGCGCCAATCAGATGATGGGTTTCGCTCGACAGCGGCACCATCGTGCAAACGAAGTCGGATTGCGCCAGCAGCGCGTCGAGTTCGCAGCGTTGCGCTCCCCAGGCCGACTCGGCATGCGGGTCGGGCCGCCGCTTCGTGAAGAGAATGCGCATGCCAAAGCCCTGCGCGGCCCGCCGGGCCACCGCCGCGCCGATGCGGCCGAGCCCCACGATGCCGAGCGTGCGTCCGTGCACGTCCATGCCAAAGTAATGCTCGCTCACGCCGCCCCGCCACTCGCCTGCGCGGGCCCAGTTCGCGAGTTCGACCACGCGGCGCGCGCTCGAAAGCAACAGCGCGAACACGAGATCCGCCGTGGTTTCCGTCACCTCGTCGGGCGTGTTCGTGAGCACGACGCCCCGGCGCGTGAGCGCTTCGACGTCGAATGCGTCGTAGCCCGCGGAAATCGTCGAGGCCACTTCCAGCTCGGGCGCCGCGTCCAGCAGCGCCGCAGTGATCTTCAGGGTGTTGCCCATGATGCCGTGCGCCGAGCCCAGCGCCTGAACGAACTGCGGCCGATTCGCTTCGCTTACCTCATCGAATGCGGTCACGTCGAAGCGCGCACGCAGACTTTCGAGCACGTCCGCCGGCACCGGCCGATACAGCACAACACGCTTTCTCATCATGAATCATTCCCTTTCGAACTGGCTCCGGCACCGTGTGCCGGCAGGTGACTTGCAGCCCAATATAAAAGTAGATAAGATGGGCGTCAAGGATTATTGATAATCTCATCGATGACATTATGGACAAGAAATCTGTGCAATCCGGACTGAAAAAAGGGCTCACCAACTACGGTGACGAAGGCTTCTCGCTGTTCTTGCGCAAGGCCTTCATCAAGGGGGCGGGCTACACGGAAGACGCGCTGTCGCGGCCTATCGTCGGCATCGCGAACACGGGCAGCGGCTATAACCCGTGCCACGGCAACGCCCCGCAACTGATCGAGGCGGTCAAGCGTGGCGTGATGCTCGCGGGTGGCCTGCCCATCGAGTTTCCGACGATCTCGATCGCGGAGAGCTTCTCGCATCCGACGAGCATGTATTTGCGCAATCTGATGTCGATGGACACCGAAGAGATGATCCGCGCGCAGCCCATGGACGCGGTCGTGCTCATCGGCGGTTGCGACAAGACGGTGCCTGCTCAGCTGATGGGCGCAGCGGCGGCCGGCGTGCCAGCGATCCAGCTCGTCACGGGCGCCATGCTCACCGGCTCCCACCGCGGAGAGCGCGTGGGCGCCTGCACCGATTGCCGCCGGTTCTGGGCGCGATTCCGCGGCGAGGAAATCGACGCGCACGAAATCGACGAAGTCAACAACCAGCTCGTCCCGACGGTCGGCACCTGCTCGGTCATGGGCACGGCGAGCACGATGGCCTGCATTGCCGAGGCGCTTGGCATCATGCTGCCGGGCGGCGCAAGCGCGCCCGCCGTCACGGCGGATCGCATCCGCATCGCCGAGCGCACGGGCGCGACGGCGGTCGCCATGATCGGGCAACAGCTCACACCCGAGCGCATCCTCACGCCCGACGCCTTCGAAAACGCGTTGCGCGTGCTGCTCGCCATCGGCGGTTCGACCAACGGCATCATCCATCTCACGGCGATTGCCGGACGGCTAGGTGTGGAGATCGATCTCGGCGAAGTCGACCGCATGGCACGCGAAACACCGGTGCTTGTGGATCTGAAGCCATCGGGCAAACACTACATGGAGGACCTGCACAAGGCCGGCGGCCTCACTACGGTGCTGCGCGAAATCAGGCCGCTCCTGCACCTGGACACCCTCACGGTCACTGGCAGAACGCTCGGCGAAGAGCTCGATGCGGCGCCTGCAAGCTTCTCACAGGAGGTGGTGCGTCCGTTCGACAAGCCGATCTATCCGCAAGGCGGCGTTGCCGTGCTGCACGGCAACCTGGCGCCGGGCGGCGCGATCATCAAGCAGTCGGCGGCCAATCCCGCGTTGATGGAGCACGAGGCGCGCGCCGTGGTATTCGAGAACGCCGAGGACCTCGCCCGGCGCATCGACGATCCCGAACTCGATGTCGAGGCCGACGACGTGCTCGTGCTCAAGGGCATCGGCCCGATCGGCGCGCCGGGCATGCCGGAAGCGGGCTACATTCCGATCCCGAAAAAGCTCGCGAAGCTTGGCGTCAAGGACATGGTGCGCGTGTCGGACGGCCGCATGAGCGGTACGGCGGCGGGCACGATCGTGCTGCACGTGACGCCCGAGTCCGCGATCGGCGGCCCGCTTGCACTCGTCCAGAGCGGCGACCGGATCCGCCTGAGCGTCGCGAATCGCTCGATAGATGTGCTCGTGAGCGAGGAGGAACTCGCGCGGCGCGCGCAAAGTCTGGCGCCCCGCACGCAGGATCCGGCGGCGCGCGGCTACCGCAAGCTGTTCCTCACCTCGATCACGCAAGCGGACCAGGGCTGCGACTTCGACTTCCTCGCGGCGGCGGAAATGACGGCGAAAGTACCGAAACCACGGGGCTGAAGACGCAATGCGGCTCCACCACGGATTGCGCGGTGCGGCGCGCACAGCGGGTGCGCCGCACGCGAGAATCCGCGGGCAGAATTGCCGATATACTGCTCGCCTCCTGCGAGTTCACCCGGGTTCCGTAACCGAATCTGCCGACATGAAAAGCGTCTCCACTCCCCAGAAAACCCCCGTGCAAGCGCAGCCTGCCGTGCGCGACCGCGATATCGACATGAACGTTGCGCGCGTCTCCGACACGCTCGAAGAGGAAATCGTGCTTGGCGTGCTGCATCCGCGCGAACGGCTCGTGGAAGACGAACTGTGCGAGCGCTTCGCGCTCAAGCGGCACGTTGCGCGCCTCGTGCTCGCCGAGCTCGAGCAGCGCGGTCTCATCGAACGCCGCAAGAACGTGGGCGCGCTCGTGAAGTCGTACTCGCCGCGCGAAGTGATGGAACTGTATTCGGTTCGCGAAATACTCGAGACGAATGCGGCGCAACGCATCGCGCTGCCGGTCGCGCCTGAGCAACTGGCCGAGCTTGTCGAGATCCAGAAGGCGCACGATGCGGCAGCACAAGCCGGCAACCTCCGCGCCGTGTTCCGCGCGAATATGGATTTTCACCACGCACTGTTTGCGCTTTCCGACAATCAGGCGCTGACCGAGGCGATACGCGAGTACGAGCGGCGCACGCACCCCATTCGTTCGGCTTCGCTGCTTTTTCCGCACTACCTCGAAAAGGCACGCACCGAGCACCATGCAATGCTCGAAGCGTTGGCAGGCCAGGACCAGCTCAAGCTAGTCGAGCTTTGCCGTGAGCATCTGGTCCCCGCGCGCGACGCTTACCTCGAGGCCTATCACCGCCGCAACGCCGCTAACGTCGGCGCGAAAGAGAAGCAATAGGCCTCGCGGCAACCCATCTTCAAGTTTGCGTTGCACAGTAGACCTACGCAATCACAGCAACGCCATTGAATCAGGAGAGTTGATATGAAGCGAGTGTTAATTACCGGTGCGGCCGGGCACATCGGCCGCGTGTTGCGAGAGGGACTGAAGCGCCGCTACCCGCTCATCAGGCTCGCCGACATCGCAGCACAAGCGCCCGCGCAAGCCGGCGAGGAAGTCGTGAAGGTTGACATTACCGACCCCGCTCAGCTCGCGCATGCGATGGAAGGCATCGAGTGTGTCGTTCACCTCGCCGGCATTGCCGATGAAGACACGTGGGAGCGTATCCACCGGATGAATATTGAAGGCTGCTACAACGTCTTCGAAGCGGCACGCGTTGCTGGCGTGAAGCGCGTCATCTTTGCAAGCTCGAATCACGCAGTGGGATTTCACCGTCGCGACCGCATGATCGACGATCAGGTCACGCCCCGACCCGACAGCCGGTATGGCGTCTCGAAGGTTTTCGGCGAGGCGGTCGGACGACTCTATGCGGACAAGTACGGGCTTTCGGTCGCCTGTCTGCGCATTGGGTCGTTCCGCCCAGACGACAAACCCACCGCGCCGCGCCACCTCTACACCTGGATCAGCCATCGCGACACGGTCCAGCTGGTGCAGCGCGCAATCGATCACCCGGACTATCACTTCGTTGTCGCCTACGGTGTCTCCGACAACGCGCGCAATCGTTGGGACAATTCGAACGCGCGCTTGCTTGGCTACCAGCCTCAGGACGATGCAGAGCGCTATGCAAGCGAGATCGTCTCGACAGGCGCGAAGGAAGATGAGCGCGAAGCGCTCTTCCACGGAGGCTTCGGCTGTCTTGCGGAATTCGCTGGCCGGGTAGAAGAGATCGACTGATAGCGCACGAACGGATTCGCGCTATCTGCTGCTATCGGGTGGCTGCAGGCGGCCACCCACACATAGAGCGTCAAGAACATGCTGGAAAATTGCATCGCACTAGTCTCGAACTCCGAAGACGCCGACATTGCGACCTACGGGTTCGGCGCTTCAGCACCCTCCTTGCGCGCCGGCGAGCGGCATCGGGTCGGCGCTCACGTCATGCCGCTCGCGATAAGCGCCGGACGGCAAACCGTTTTCGCGGCTACGCGCGGCGCCGCGCCATCGCTCGTGAAATGCACGCTCGACTCGTTCGCCGGCCGTCTCACGACGGACTATCGGGTCGCGATCGATGCGAGCCTCGTTGCGCTCGCGCTCGACCGCACTGACCGCTTCTTGTTCGGCGCCGCATACGGCAGCCATGAAGTCGTCGTGTATAGCGTCGCACGCCTCGATCGCGGCGATCCGAAGCCGGTGCAAACACTACGCGGCGTGCGCAATGCACACTCGGTAGTCGTGACGGACGATAATCGCTTCGCCTATGTCACGTCGCTCGCAAACGACGAAATCCTGTGCTGCTCGATCGATGAGAACGCTGCACAACCGCTTGGCATGATCGAGACAGTCACGCTCGACCAAGGCTTCGGCCCGCGACATATGCGTCTTTCGCCGGACGGTAACTGGCTCTATGTCCTGAGCGAATTTCGCGCAACTGTGGCCGTGTTCCGGCGCATTGGCGATAGCGGAAAGCTGGTGCTGCACAGCGTATCTGCGCGACCGCATGCGCTCGCAGGCATGTTCGACGGCTTTGTCCGCCCTCCAGCTACCGACTCCCAACCCGACCCCGCAACGCTCACGTCGCTGATCTGGGCCGCCGACATTCACGTACGCCCCGACGGACAATACGTCTACATTTCGGAGCGCACGACAAACCGCATCTTTGCTTTGCATGTCACGCCCAATGGCGCACTCGAGCAAGCTGGCGACTTCGAAACGGAGACGCAACCACGTGGCTTCTCCATCGACCCTTCCGGCCGCTTTCTTCTCGTATGCGGAGAGAAGTCCACGCAAGTCTCGCTTTATGGCATCGATGCGAAGTCTGGCGCGCTGACACTGCACTCACGCACTCGCGGAGGAAGTGGCGCGAACTGGATTGAGATCGTACCTCGCGACTAGAACGCGACGCCGCGTACAACCGGCGAAACGCAATGGTGCGGAGATTTCTCGTACCAGCATGTTGTTCATGCCGTAGTGAACCCATGCATATAAAGGGCTGAAAGCTTTGCGATACGCCACGGAAACACATGGCCACGACACGCCTCTCGCGACTAGCGATCCCCGGCGGAAAGCTGACGATCTCGCGCGTGCGCTGATTGGCCAGATTGCCGACAAGTGGACCATTCTCGTGATCGATGCATTGGGCACGCGCGGCAAGATGCGCTTTTCAGAGCTGCGCGACGGCATTCCCGGAGTCAGCCCGAAAATGCTGACAAAGACCTTGCGCCAACTCGAGAGTGCCGGCCTCCTTTCACGCTACGTTCACCCGGTCATACCGCCACACGTCGACTACACGCTAACTCCGCTTGGCGGGAGTCTTCTGGAAGAGATCTGCGGAATCTGGGACTGGGTCGAAACGCACATGGAAGAACTCGAGCAGGCTCGACAACGATTCGCATCGTAGTCCTCTTTGATGCAAGGTTCGCCCGCGCGTTGAACTACCCGCGCGGGTGTGACCGCAACGATCTCACGGACTCGTTCACGATGGCACTATCCGCGCCCGCTTCCGCCATGCGCAGCCGCTCCCACATGCCCGCCCGCGAAGTGTCCCATGGCGCTCAAGCCTGAGCGCGCCGCGCCGAATCCCGCGTGGCCGAAGCCTGCCTGACCGACACCCCCGAAGCGGCCGAGGTCGCTCCCCAACATCGCGTGGGGTTGGACGCCTGCCTGCAATGGCGCCGAACGAACATGCGTGTCCGGCATCACGAAGGAGTCGCGCTGGGAGAACGCGCCATGCTCGCCAAAAGGACCATGCTGGGGATATGCGCCGTGCTCCGCGAATGATCCCTGCTGACGCAATGAATCCATGGGACGATTGAAACTGTCGCGGCTATGCAACTCATGCCCGGCGTCCGCGAGACTGCGATCGTGCCATACATATGGGCTGTGATCGTACGTCACTGTATGGCGATGCCAGTCCGGCCTCCAGTGATGCCAGCCCCATCCGTAGCCGCCAAAGTAACCCAGTGCGAATCCGCTGCCGAACACGATTCCCGGGCCGCCCAGGTAGAGGCTCGTGTACGGATACCAGCCCGGCCAGGCTGCCAACGGCGCACCATAGACGAGCGATGGGTCGTATTCGGGCACGTACACGACGTCGGGTGCAGCCGGCGCGATGCTGATCAGGTCGCCTTCGGACGTGACCGTTTGCTGTGCATTGGCCTGAAGGTTGCCCGCCGCCAGCGCCCGCTGACGCAACGCCTGTATGGCGGCCATCACCTGCTGAGGCTGGCTCAGGTACGCGTCACCAAGCGACGATGTCCAGACCACGTTCTCGTCCATATTGCTCAACACCGCCGGAAATTCGGTGAGCGCCTTGACGCTGGGATCCCAGTACTGCTGATCCACCTGAGCGGCCAGCGCGTCGCTTTTCAGTTGCGCATGCGCTTGCATCCAGCGGTTCGCCGAAACCACCTCCGCCAGGTGAGTTGCGGCTGCCAGGATCTGTGCGACCAGCGTATCGGGATAGAGCGCTATGGGCGCGACAAGCTGCTGCAACTCCTCGGGGCTGCGTTGTATCGCGGTGGATAGCGAATTCGGTGCCCCATTGTCCTGATCCGCAAATGCATGCCCCACTATTCCGAGGGCGATGCACGGAGATACGATCAATGACACGATTTGCTTAGGAAATTTCATCACATCTGTTCTCGAAATGCAGTCCGGTATGTCCATCATAGATGCGCGTCATGTCGGACAACTGAGTTTCCGATTACGATTCAGTCATCTGCTCCCTCACTCGTAGTGAGGGAAAAGGCACACAGGCGCTTTGACATGCAAGTTCTGATTCCCACAGGCTTCTCCCGCGTAATCGACCAGGACTCTCTTCGACGAATCATTGCGCGAGCGGGCACTCAGCGCGTGGGCTTCGCTCGCACACGCGCTCAGTGAAGTTGAAAGCATCAGAGCAAGCAGGAGTCGTTTCATGGCAGTGGTTGTTACTGGTAGCAAAAGTCATTTGCGGGGATCGGACACGTCTACGGCAACCATGGAATCTGCGCGATTCCATCAGCCACCGCCCGCCGCCTGAAACAACGTGAAGGCGCCGAAGGCCTTAGTGGTGCGATAGCACAGGAAAAAGAAGCGTAAACGTCGTAATGCCACCGCGACTCACGACATCAACCGCACCTCGATGCTGTTCCATGATCGACTTGACAATTGCGAGCCCAAGACCCATGTTCTTTGCAGACCCCTTGCGCGCGGCGTTGATGCGATAAAAGCGATCGAAGATCTTGCCGATATGCTCCGGCGCAATGCCAGGCCCCACGTTCGTCACGGCCACCGCAATGCAATCTCCAGATCGATAAGTGCGCAGCGCCACTTCGGACCCGGGTTCCGCATAGTTGAGCGCATTCGATACCAGGTTGCTGAGCGCACGTAAAAACAACGTTGGATCGGCACGCACGCTTTGTGCCCCCTGCGCAACGAAGCGGACGCCTTTGTTGTCGGCAACACCCTCGAAAAACGAGGTAAGCCTCGCAAACTCAGTTTCGCAATCGAGATCGGAGAGTCTCAGCGATTCCTTCGCATGCTCGGCTCGCGCGAGGAACAGCATCGTCTCGATCATGCGCTGTAGCCGCTCGCATTCTTCGATATTGGAGTCGATGAGTGTTTCGTATTCCTCGATCGTTCTTTCGCGCGACAAGGTAACCTGCGATGCGCTGATGATATTGGCTAGCGGCGTTCGCATATCGTGCGCGAGATCGGATGAAAACTGCGAGAGACGCGCGAACGCGCGCTCGAGCCTGTCGAGCATGCGGTTCACCGGCACCGCAATGTCGCGCAGTTCAACGGGACCGCCATCTATATCGAGCCGCTCCCCGAGGTTATGGGTCTCGATGCGCGAGATGCGACGGCCTATCGTCTTCACCGGCCTCAATCCTCGCCTGGCTATCAGATAGCCTAGCAGGCCCATCAGCACGGAACCCGCCAGCAACACGCCCCATACGTCGCCTTGATACTGACCAAGCAAGTCATTCCTTTCCGAAGCGCCGTGCGAGAGCAGCACGCGGATCTTCTCGCCTGAAGGCAACACGCTGTCGCCGTATACGCAACGCGCGGCACCTATGGATGGCGGACTGCACGACCAGGGCTCCCCTTGCCCGGGCGCGCCGGGGCCGGGCGACGTCAGGTGCTGCAAAGGGCGGCCGGAATCGGCTAGTACGTCGCCTTGACTATCCAGTATCGCGAACGTCATGGCAGGGTGCGAACGCATTTCGTCGCGAAAGAGATCACTCATGCGTGCCACCGCCGAGGTCGAACCGAACCCGTGCGCCTCGATGAGCAATTCGCGAAGTTTGACCGTAATCTCGTTATCGTCGTGCCGCCTGAGATCGCGCGACAACGCGTGGTAAAGCAGCCCGCCTGCGAGCGATAGCACGACGATCGCAACGGCGGTGAACGCGAAGCTTAGCCGCCGGAGCAGCGAGTATGCCCTTGTTTCGGCACTCATGGCCGCCATTCCATTACGTACCCCATGCCTCTCACGGTATGCAAGAGTTTGTTCCCGAAGGGATTGTCGATCTTCGCGCGCAGGCGTTTGATGGCGACGTCGACAACGTTTGTGTCGCTGTCGAAATTCATGTCCCATACTTGCGAAGTGACGAAAGTGCGCGTGAGTACCTCGCCTTTGCGTTCGGCGAAGAGCTTCAAGAGCGAGAACTCCTGCGCCGTCAATTCGATGCGCGCACTGCCGCGCCGAACTCGACGCTTCGCGAGATCGATCTCCAAGTCGCCTATCGTAAGGACAGTACCGACCGATTTCACCGGCCTTCGCAGCAACGCATGGATTCGGGCCAGGAGCTCCGCATACGCGAATGGCTTTGACAGATAGTCATCGGCACCTGACTCGAATCCGACAACCTTGTCTTCAACGGCATCACGCGCCGTCAGCAACAACACTGGCGTGCGCTTTTGCTCGCGCAAGCGTTTGAGTACTTCGAGGCCGTTAAGCTCAGGCAACATGACATCCAGAACGATCGCATCATAGTCCTCGTGCAACGCGAGAAATAGACCTTCTTTGCCTTCGAGTGCGACGTCGACGCGAAAGCTGGATTCCAGCAAGCCCTTGCGAAGGTAGGACGCCATCTTTGGCTCATCTTCGACGATCAGAATGCGCATGATAAGAACCCCTTTTGTCGACATCCGGCGTGACTGCCACAATGATCGAATTCTGCAATTATTTTTCCGACGGCAATCTGTCTCACGGATTACAAATTCGTCATTTTCGAGTGCATTTCATATTAGATGCATTCACAACTATCGCTGTCATTTCCATTTTCAATTGGACTCGAACTAGCAGCTTTCGTCTAATCGATCTGCGTTTTGAGTAGTCAACCGTTCAAGCCGGAGAGAAATCGAAATGTCAGTAAAAGCGAAGCAAATAGCAAAGGGCCTCATAGCAGCAACGTGTGCCGCGATGATGTCGACTCCTTACGCCGCGGATATGACGCGCGACAACGGATCACCGGTCGGCGACAATCAGAATTCACAGACTGCCGGCCCGGAAGGTCCAACGCTACTGCAAGACTCCCAGCTGATCGAGAAATTGCAGCGCTTCGATCGCGAACGCATTCCCGAGCGCGTCGTGCACGCGCGCGGCACCGGCGCATTCGGCGACTTCGTGAGCACTGCCGATATCAGTGACCTGACGATGGCGCAAGTGTTCAAGCCTGGCTCGAAAACACCGGTTTTTGTCCGTTTTTCTACGGTGATGGGCTATCGCGGTTCGCCTGAGCAGGCGCGCGATCCACGTGGCTTCGCGATCAAGTTCTACACGACCCAGGGCAACTGGGACATCGTGGGCATCAATTGGCCGATCTTCTTTATCCGCGACGCCATCAAGTTCCCCGACTTCGTCCACGCGAACAAACCAGGCGCGGTGACGGGCGTTCAGGATGCAAATCTCGCATTCGACTTCTTCGCGCATACGCCCGAAGCGACCAACATGCTCACGCATCTCTACACGGATGAAGGCATGCCTGATTCGTACCGCCATATGGACGGCTTTGGTGTGCATGCGTTCAAATTCGTCAACGCGCAGGGCCAGGTTAATTACGTGAAGTTTCACTTCAAGAGTGAGCAGGGCGTGCATGGCATTCGTCCTCAGGATATTCCCGGCTCGATCGGCGCGGACTGGAATCTCATGACCGACGACCTCTACAAAGCATTGAGAGCAGGCGACGATCCTAAGTGGGATCTCTATATCCAAGTGCTGAATCCACAGGACCTGTACAAGTTCGACTACGACGCGCTCGACGATACGAAGGTCTGGGACAACGTGCCTGAACGCAAGATCGGCACGCTCACGCTCAACCGCGTTCCGGACAACTACTTCGAGAGCACCGAAGAGTCCGCGTTCGCGCCTTCGCGCCTGGTGCCGGGCATCGAACCGTCTGAAGACCGCATGCTGCAGGGCCGCATGTTCGCCTATGCCGACACGCAGATGTACCGGCTCGGTCCGAATTTCAATAGCTTGCCGATCAATCGCCCGCGCGTGCAGGTTGTGAATAACAATCAGGACGGCATGATGAATTTCGGCGACCGCAAGGGCGAGGTGAACTATGAGCCGTCTACTCTGGGCGAAATCCCACAGGATCCGCGCTACAAATATGTGCAGACGCCCCTGTCCGGCACGACTCAGCAAATGGCGATCCATAAGACGCTCGATTTCCGCCAGGCGGGCGAGTATTACCGTACCCTGTCCGAGCAGGACAAGCAGGACCTCGTGACTGCGCTGTCCGGCGACCTCGATCACGTGACCAACGACGCGAACAAGTACACGATGCTCTCGTACTTCTATAAGGCCGATGCCGATTACGGCACACGTCTTGCAAGTGCAACGCATGCCGATTTGTCCCGCGTGAAATCGCTTGCCTCAAAACTTTCGGATAACTAACGAGCAGCGGGCAATGGCGGCCATCCGGCCGCCGGGCCAGCTTGCCGTGTTCTGCAAACTCTTGCGCAGGAGCGAGACGATGAAACGATTGCGCCCCGTCCTCTGGCGCGCACTTTGCGTAACTGCACTGGCTGGCGTGGCGGCCGCGGCTGCCGGTTGTGCGTCGAGCGCGCTGCCCGCAACTTTGGCCGTCAATGCGGGGGCGCAGCAGGATCTGCGCCGTTACGACGACGACTGGTTCGACGCGGCGCGCGCAGGCCGCGTCGACATTCTGCAGGGTCTCGTCGCGGCGGGCTATCCGATCGACGCCACGACCCGCGAAGGCTATACGGCGGTCATTCTCGCGGCCTACCGGCATCAAGGCGCCGCGCTCGACTATCTGCTGCACGCCGGAGCGAATCCGTGCATCGGCGACCAGCACGGCAACACCGCACTGATGGGCGTGATCTTCAAGGGCGATACCGCGCTGTCTGAACGCCTGATGAAAGCGCGCTGCCCGATCGACGAGACGAACAATGCCGGCGAAACGGCGCTTTCATTTGCGGCGCTGTTCGGACGGGCCAATCTCGTGCCGCAACTCGTTGCCCGAGGAGCAAATCCCGAACATGTCGACGCGCTCGGGAGAACTGCGCTGCAGGTCGCAGTCCAGCAAGGTAACGCGTCGACCATCGCAGCGCTCGAAAACGCCGGGGCGCAGCGCGTTGTTGACGCCACGCTATACAAGCAGCCTTGAAAGAGGTCTCACTTAACGCCACGGCGGCTCAATTGGGCCTGAACATGCAAACACACGCGTGCTTGCCGGACTGTGCCGCCGGCAGCACGCGAGGTCTTCAGCGCGCGAAATAGCCCTTCACGGCGTCGACAAACGTGTCGATATCGGCACGTGAGACGTCAAGGTGTGTGGCAAAGCGCGATGCGTACAGCATCTGCGTCAGGATCCCGCGCTCCTTGAGCCATATCTCGAGTGTCGCGCAGTGCGTCTCGGGGATTTGCACGAAGACCATGTTAGTCGCCTGCGACTGCACGCGCATCTCCTCGACTTCCGCCAGCTTGCGCGCAAGATACTCGGCGTTACTATGATCCTCGCCGAGGCGCTCGACATTGTGCTGCAGCGCATAAAGGCAGGCGGCCGCCAGCACGCCCGACTGGCGCATGCCGCCACCGAGCATCTTGCGCCAGCGACGCGCGCGTTCGATTAGCGCATTGCTGCCCACAAGCACCGAGCCAACCGGCGCTCCCAGTCCTTTCGAGAAGCAGATCGAGATTGAATCGAAGGGCGCGCCCAACTCCGCGAGAGGCCGTCCCGACGCGACGACCGCGTTGAACAAGCGCGCGCCGTCGAGGTGCGTAGCGAGCCCCCTGCTCTTCGCAAGCGCAGTGGCTTGCGTCACGTATTCCTGCGCAAGCACCTTGCCGCCAATCGTGTTCTCGAGCGCCAACAGCCGCGTTCGCGCGAAATGATTGTCGATCGGTTTGATCGCGGCGACCATCTTCTCGATGGGCAGCGTGCCATCGGCGGCATTTTCGATCGGCTGCGGCTGGATGCTGCCCAGCACCGCCGCCCCGCCGCCTTCGTACTTGTATGTGTGGGCCAGTTGGCCGACGATGTACTCATCGCCGCGCTCGCAATGCGCCATCAACGCGGCGAGATTGGCCTGCGTACCGCTCGGAAAGAACAGGCCCGCTTCCTTGCCGGAGCGTTCAGCGACAGCAGTTTGCAGGCGCAGGACAGTCGGGTCGTCGCCCCACACGTCGTCGCCAGTTTCGGCAGCACTCATGGCAGCCAGCATGGCCGGGCCGGGACGGGTGACGGTATCACTACGCAGGTCAATCATTTGAAATTTCCTCTGAATTATCGCAGCCGTTCGTCTCGAAACGCAGGGCAGCGGTGCCGCCGCCCTGTCGGGGCCAACGACCGTTGTGCGCTCAGCCGTCCTGGGGGAGACGGCCGAGCCCAGCGTCGAGCTGTGCGCAGAGTCCAACCGCAGCCCAGTCATGCTCCGCTCCATAGCCCTGCGCACGCAAGGTGACGAAGCGATCGTGAACAAGGTTGGCAAGGGGCATCGGGACACCGAGTGCCTCCGCGGCAGCCATGATCAGACGATTGTCTTTCTGACCGAGTGGCAGCGCGAAACCCGCTGGCTGAAATTGCCGTTTCGCGATCAGCGACCCGTAAATCCTGAACGCTGGCGAATTGAAGATCGTCGTGGTCAGCAACCCAACGAGGTGCGACGGTTCGATGCCAGCCTTGCCCGCAACCGCACACGCCTCCCCAAGCATTTCAATCACGCCCGACAGCATGAAGTTGCCAATCAGCTTCACCAGATTCGCGTGAGACGGGTCGGTGCCGACAATCCCCACCGACTGGCCGAGCTGATCGAGCAATGGCACCACGGCCTCCAGATGCTCGTCGGCGCCCGCCGCCATGATAAAAAGCGTTCGCGCCGCAGCCGCATCGGGCCGGCCGAACACAGGAGCCGAGACGAAGCCGAACCCTGCCTCGCGATGAAAATCGGCAGACTCGCGCGCTGCTGCGACGCTGATCGTGCTCATCGAGACATGCACTGCACCAGCCCGCATTCCCGAGACAATGCCTGTCTCGCCGCGAGTGACGGCGGTGAGCGCCGCATCGTCGGCCACCATGGAAAACACGACATCCGCCGAGTAAGCCGCCTGCGCAGGCGAGGCCGCGACGATGGCTCCGGCTTGACGCAATGGCTCGGCGCGTTCGGGACTCCTGTTATATACGTGCACCTCATGCCCGGATTCGAGGAGGTTCTTCGCAAGCGCGGAGCCCATCGATCCAAGGCCAATAAATCCAATTCTCATGACAATTCCAGTAATCGGTTAAACGATGGGTGGCACCTTTACACCGCGAGCTGGTAGACCCGTCGGCTTACGTCCGGTGTGATATCTCCGTGTTCTCCGAGCGCCGTCATGCCGTGCTCCATTAGCTTGGCGAGCAGGGGCTCGACCGAACTGCCGTCAATCTGGTAGTCGCTCAAGTGCGTCCTGACGGTCATGCGTTCGAAGAACTCCCGTGTCGCTTCAATCGCTGCGGTGATGCGGTCGTCCTCACTCCCGTCCCTGATATTCCAGACACGCTCCGCATACTGAAGCAGCTTGTACCGCTTCTCCTCCCTGCGTACTTCGAGCATGGCCGGCAGCACGATCGCCAGCGTTTGCGCGTGGTCGAGCCCGTGAAGCGCCGTGATTTCGTGACCCAGCATGTGCGTAGCCCAGTCCTGCGGTACGCCCGCCCCGATCAGACCATTCAGTGCCAATGTGGCCGCCCACATGGCATTGGCGCGCACGTCGTAGTCGTGAGGATTCGCCATCGCCTCGGGGCCCACCTCCGTCAGCGTGAGCAGCAGCCCTTCGGCAAAGCGGTCCTGCACCTTCGCTTGAACCGGATAGGTGAGGTATTGCTCGACGACGTGGACGAACGCATCCACCACGCCGTTCGCAATCTGCCTCGCGGGCAGCGAAAAGGTCGTCGTCGGGTCGAGCACTGAAAAGCGCGGATACGTCGCCTCGCTGCGAAACGGCAGCTTGTCCCCTTTCTCGCGATAGCTGATCACGCCTCCGTTGTTCATTTCGGAGCCGGTGGCCGGCAGCGTCAAGACACAGCCGAACGGCACCGCATCGCGTACCTGTACCTGCTTCGCAAGGATGTCCCAAGGCTCGCCGTCAAACTTGAGCGCTGCCGCAATGAACTTCGTTCCGTCGATCACCGAGCCGCCGCCCACCGCGAGCAGGAAATCGACCTTCTTTTCGCGGGCGAGCGCGACGGCTTTCATGAGTGTTTCGTACGTGGGGTTCGGCTCGATGCCTTCGAATACGAAGTACTTGCGCTCACCGAGTGCGCCTTCGACCTCCTCGAGGACGCCGTTGCGTTTGATGCTGCCGCCACCACTCGTAATCAGCACGATTGCGTCGCGCGCGATTTCCGCGTCGAGCGCAGCAATCTGGCCTTCGCCAAAAATGATTCTCGTTGGGTTGTGGTAAGTGAAATGTTCCATTGATTCAGTAATCCTTAAATCGATTTGACTGCTTTTACGCGCCGCGCGGCGATCTTGTCCCCGCCTGTTCACACGGCTGGGCTAAACGGCGCCGGCGTAAGAAACACCGACTCTTGATGCACGAGGTAAGGCAACATGCTCGGCGTAAATGCCAGCCACTCTGGATCGCATGCGAGCTTTGCACGTTGCTCGGCGCGATGCGCGTAGCTGTCGTAAGCCCAGCAGAACACAACCGAGTTCAGCGTGCCTGACTCCTTCGTCCAGCACCCTTGCAAGCGCGCATATAACGAAATGATGTGAAGTCCATTGCGTTCATAAAAGGTGAGAAATTCGGCGACCTTGCCAGGTACAATCTGGTATGTGCGCATTTCAACCAACATCCTTTCTTCTCCTGAAAGTCGCAAGCGGGCTGACCGATGCTTCATGCCAACATCGCGCGAGTTCACGTCACGCTCGCGACCTGCTCAAAACCCGTGTCCTATTACGAAACCGATTACGAGACCAGCCACACCAGCTGCCACGCCCGTCGCAACGTAAGTCGCCCACGCTGTACGGCGCGTGCCTGTCGTACGCGACCCAACGCCGATTCGCGAATCCGGGTGAGCGGTAGTGTCGGCTCGTGGTTGTTCGACGGCAGCGGCGACGTCCGACGCCACCCGGAATGCGACCGCCCCGTCAAGCGCCGCGCAGGCGACCGATGAATCCCTCAGAGCGCCTTGTTCAATGTGGAAGCGAAACGCGTCGAAAAACGATTCGAGTTGCCTGGCCGCGGCCGACTGGATCAGGCGCGCACCAACGCTCATCAATTTCCCTCCCACTTCGACATCGGCCTCGTAGATCAGCAGCGTTGCGTCGCCCTGCGCTTCCAGCCTCACGCGCGCATCGACCTTCGCGAAGCCCGCTGCGCCCGCATTTCCGCGGCCGATAATCGTGTAGGCATGCGGCGGTTCCAGATCGGTCAGTTCCACGGCGCCGCGGAAAGTCGCGCTTACCGGGCCGACTCTCGCTTGCACCTTCGCTTCGAAATGACGTTCATCGACCATGTGCAGCGACTCGCAGCCGGGAAGCACGGCCTCCAGAATCCGTGGATCATTCAGTGCCGCCCAGACCACATCCGGTCGCGCAGGCAGCATGCACATGTCGGTCAACTTCATTCGAGCGGCTCCGTGTCATACATTCTGGACAGTGCATGCGTTCCCGAGCGCGCGTGGCCCGCTTCGGCGAGACGCCGGAACATCGAGCGCACGAGTTCCAGGCCCGCCAATTCCTGCCCCATCTGTGCCGTTTCCTCGGCGGCAATGCGCATGTCCTTGATGAAGTGTTCGATCATGAAGCCCGGCGCATAGTCCCCACGCACAATGCGCGGTCCGAGATTGTTCAACTGAAAGCTACCCGCCGCACCGCCGCCGATCGAGTTGAGGACCGTCTGAGGATCGAGCCCTGCGCGTGCCGCGTATGCAAGACCCTCGCAGACACCGAGTAGCGTCGAGGCAATCACGATCTGATTGCACAGCTTGGTGTGCTGGCCTGCGCCCGGGCCGCCTTGCAACACGATATTTGCCCCGAGGTGACGCAGGATCGGCTCGACGTGCGTCAGCGTCTCGGCCCCTCCACCAACCATGATTGAAAGGCGGCCATCGCGTGCGCCGACATCTCCGCCAGATACGGGTGCGTCGAGCACTTCGACACCGCGCGCGGCGCCTTTGACGGCTATCTCGCGCGCCAGTGCGGGGCTGGAAGTCGTCATGTCGATCAGCACCGTGCCCGGCTTCGCATGCTCAATCAACCCATCGCTGCCGAGGTAGAGCGCGCGCACATCATCAGGTGTACCAACGATTGTCGCAATGACGTCGGATGCCGCCGCAACCGAGCCCGGCGTGTCGTGCCATTTAGCACCGGATGCCAGAAGCGGCGCGGCCTTCTCGCGCGAACGGTTATACAGATGCAGCGAATAGCCCGCCGCGATCAGTCTGCCCGCCATCGCGCCCCCCATGATGCCGAGGCCGATGAATCCAACAATGGGCAATGTCACGCCTTCTTTCATATCGTTTCGTCCAGTCAAAGTGAATCACGCAACAACTCGCGTATGAACATCGGCGTCAGCGGGTGCCTGTCGGCGACCACGCCGAATGGCGACATCGCATCGTTGAGCGCATTCGTAACGGCACCGATCGCGCCCATGACGCCGCCTTCAGCCATGCCCTTGATTCCGGCTGCGGTCGAGCGGCTCGGCGTGTGCATCGGGATGATCTCGATATCGGGCAGCTCGGCTGAGGTCGCAATCAGATAGTCGGCAAGTGATCCGGTGGTGTTCTGCCCGGCTTCGTCGTAAATCATCTGCTCGAACAATGCACCCGAGAGACCCATCGCGATGGCGCCGTGCTGCTGGCCCTCCACGACTGTAGGGTTCAGCAACGTTCCGCAATCCTCCGCGACCACATATCGCACGAGGCTCAACGCACCGGTCGCAATGTCGAGTTCGACTTCGCACGCATGCGCCGAGTTGGAGTACGTCATCGCCGGCGGGTCGTACGCCAGGTGAAACTCGAGGCCTGGCGTCAATCCGTCGGGTAACGAAGTCGGGTCCAGATACGCCTGGCGCGCAATGTCGGACAATGTCACGCCTGTTTCCAGCCACTTCTCTCCATCCCGGCGCTCCACGCAGCCATCCACGATCCGAAGGGCATCAACCGGTTCGCCGAGACGGGCGCCTGCGATTGCCAGGACTTTACGCCTGGCCTCCTGCGCGCAAAGGAACAACGCCCCGCCACCGGCTGTCGCGCTTCGCGCGCCACGGCTTCCCATGCCGTAAGGCGCGACGTCGGTGTGTCCCATATGGATCATCACGCGCGAAGGGTCGACGCCGAGGCCCTCCGCAACCGCGTTCGCCATCGCACTCTCATAGCCCTGCCCGGTCGGCCCGATCCCGAGTGACGCATTAACCACTCCAGTCGGCTCTATCCGTATCCAGCTGGCTTCGTGTCCCGACCCTGGTATGCCGGCCGCCTTATAGAACTTCGAGCCGTAGGTCGTCGGTTCGACGACATTGCACAGGCCAAGCCCCAAATAGCGCCCTTTGGCGCGCGCTTCGCGCTGCCGCACGCGAAACGCCTCGTAGCCGACGGCACGCACGAGTGTCTCGAAAGTTTCGGTGGGCGTGATGTCGGAGAGCAGTTCGCCGGTCGGCGTCCGCCAGGGCAGTTCCTGCGGCTTGATGAGGTTGCGGCGCCGCACCTCGACCGGGTCGAGACCCAACGCTCGCGCAATCGCCTCGATCGTCCCGTCCATCACCCAACTCGTGATCGACATCGGCGCGCGCATGGGAGCGTTGCCGCATTTATGACTGAGCACGACCTTGACGTCGAACGCATAATGTTCAAGCCGGTATGGGCCGCTCAATATCATTGCGACCACGCGCGCAAGATAATTCGCGGGGAAGAAGCAATACGCCCCGAAGTCCTCACGCATTTCGAGCGTCAATGACAGCAAGGTACCCTGCTGATCGACGGCTGCCCGCGTGCGGCAAAAGTCCTCGCGCGAATGGGCGGCCGCACTCAGGTTCTCGAGCCGGTCCTCTCGCCAACGCACGGGCCTGCGCAGATGGCGAGCAAGCGCAGCCACAACGAGTTCTTCGCGATACAGCGCGATCTTCTGTCCGAACGCGCCGCCCACGTCCGGCGAGATCACCGTGACCTGGGATTCGTCGAGCGCGAGGCGCGCAGCCAGTTGCGTACGCAACGGGTGAGGCACCTGCGAGCCGATATGAAACGTCAGATGTTCGCGGCCCTGGTCCCAGACCGCGGCACAACCCCGCGTCTCGATTGGCACATGAGTCTGGCGCGCCTGGGAGAAGGTCGCCTCGACAACGCGGTACGCGGTGCGCTCGGCCTCCCCCGGATCGCCATGCGCAAAGGTCTGGTGCGAGATCAAATTGCCGGGAACCATCGGGTCGACCTGAGGCGCGTCCGCTTCCAGCGCCCTCCACATGTCAGACACGGCCGGCAGCGGGTCGAACTCCACGTAGACCTTTTCCGCCGCGTCCTCGGCCGCATAACGATCCATCGCCACCACGCACGCTACGGGATCGCCGTGAAACCGCACCACCTCGGTCGGGAGCGCCTCTACCTCGACAGGAAGCAACCCCTCGATCGGCGGCGCCATGCGCAGAGGTCGTGTCCATTGCAAGAGATCGCTGCCGGTGACGACTGCGATTACGCCTGGCATCGCCAGCGCTTCGCTCGTGTAGATGGACGCGATGCGTGCATGCGCGTGGGGTGAGCGCACGAAGCAGGCGTGCAACGCGCCGGCTATGTCGATGTCGTCGACATAGCGGCCGTGGCCGGTCAACAGTCGATAGTCCTCGGGGCGGCGCGCGGGCCGGTTCAGGTACCGAAATGCAGTCTCAGACATTGGCGGCCTCTCCACGCAGGCGTTCGGCTGCCAGCAGCACTGCGCGCACGATGTTCTGATAGCCGGTACACCGGCAGAGATTGCCCGAGAGCACCTCGCGAACCTCTACCGCGCACGGCTGCGGATTCTCCCGCAGATACGCGTCGAACGTCATCACGATGCCGGGCGTGCAAAAGCCACACTGCAACGCGTGGCACTCGTGGAAGGCCTGCTGGAGCGCTGAGAGCCGCGCGCCGGCCGCCATGCCTTCGATCGTCGTGATGCACGTCTCTTGCGCCTGCACGGCGAAGGTGAGGCACGCTCGCGCAAGCTGTCCGTCGATCTGTACCGTACATGCGCCGCAGACGCCGTGTTCGCAGCCGACATGCGTGCCGGTCAGCCTGCAGTCTTCGCGCAATGCGTCCGAGAGGAGCTTGCGGGAATCGCAATGCACCGCATGCCGCGTGCCGTTGACTTCCAGGTGGATCAGCTTCGTTTCCATGGCCGTTTCACGTGTTGTGCGCGGTGTTAAGCGCGTCAATGCCGCATGCTCGCGCGAGTGCGCGCGCGGTCAACGCCTCGACAAGATCGCGCTGGTACGCGGCGCTGATATGCGGATGGTCGGCAGGCTCGACCGCTGCCGCCGCACGCTTGCCGATGCGCGCGACCGTGGTGGCGTCCGCGAAAGCGCCCTCAAAATCGGCGGCGACTTCGTCGAGCGTGACAGGCACGTCGCCCACGCCGCCTATGCCGATGCGCAATGCGGCGAGGCGCCCCGCTTCGACTACGGTTGTCACCGCGCAGGCAGCGATCGCGAAGTCGCCTTGACGGCGGCTGAATAACTCGAATCCCTGCTTTTCACCGGGCTGCGCACACGGAAAGTCAACGGCGGTGATGATCTCGTCCGCCTCGAGCGAGGTCGTCATGGTCGCGAGCAGGAAGTCGGCCGCATCGATTTCGCGCGTCCCTCCACTCGCGGCCACCTTGATCCGGGCGTTCAAGGTACGTGCGATCAACGGCAACTGGGCCGCCGGATCCGCATTCGCCATGCTCCCGCCGAGCGTGCCCCTCTGGCGGATCGCGAAGTGACCGATCGTGCCCGCGGCTCGCGCAAGAAGTGGACAGCCGTCTCGCACGAGCAGGCTCGTCGCCAGTTCGTGATGGCGAGTCAGCGCGCCGATCGACAGCGTGCCGGCGGTGCGCGCGATACCAGTGAGTTCCTCGAGCGCGTTAAGGTCAATAACGTGCGTCGGCTGCGCGAGGCGCATGTTCATCATCGGCACAAGCGACTGGCCACCGGCGATCACCTTCGCGTCGATGCCGTGCCCGGCAAGTAACGCCAGCGCCTCGCACACCGTGCTCGGCCGATGATAAGAAAAGACAGATGGTTTCATGAACTCGTTTGCGGCACTTCAGCCATGCCAGCCGAAACCGACATACGCCTTTCGAAAAGAAAATCGTCATATGACGACAACTTTCCTATGACCTTTCATGCAATTACGAAGGCAGATTTGCCGCATCAATCATTAGTGATGCTTCAGGTGAACAATATTCCCAATTCACTAAGTCGTCAACTGACGACTTGCGCGACGCGCGGCCGCACGCGTGTCAGGATCGCAAGAACCGCCGAACTGTGTGCGAAAGGGCGCGCGCTCGCGCGCCCTGAAGGAGACGTGCAGTTTGTTTAGGGCCGCAGCCGGGCGTGCGGAAGAACGGCACTGAATCGCAAGCGCCGTTCTCGCTTCAAGCGTCAGGCAGGCGTGAGCGGCGGAAGCAGTGCCGGAACGCTCGCCAGAAACGCGCGCACCGTCATTGCAATAACGTCTTCCACCGGCATCGCGTCGTCGTGACCATAGATGCGGCGACGGATCGCAAGGTGCGAAATGGCGCCGTGCAAGATCCAGCCGACCTCCTTGAGCCCGTCGAGCGTTGGCGGGACCGATCGCCCTGCTTCATGAGCAGCTTCTGTCACGACAATTTCGAGCGCGTGGGAAATGACTGCATTCGAGTATGTCGGCGCCATGCTCAGGCCCGCCAGCGACGAAAAGAGGAACAGCCGCAACCAACGACGCGTGAGCAGCGTCTCATAGTATTCGCGGTAGAAAGCAATCAATCGCGCCTCGACAGGCACGTCTCGATCCTTGAGATTGACGAACCAGATTGCCTTGAAGATGCCGGCAATTTCATGGTTGTAAACTTCCTCGATCAGCGCCGCCTTGCTCGGAAACAAGCTGTAAAGCAATCGCTGGGAGATGCCACATACCTCCGCGATAGCCCGTGTCTGTGCCTCCAACCCGTGCTCGGCGAAGTAGTCGGCGGCCTTGGCAAGAACGAGCGCCCGGCGCTCGGTGCGCGGCAGCCGCCGTACGATCTTTTGCTTCGGGTGCTTCGCGTGAGTATCGCCCGAGGTTGCGCGGTCCGCCTGCACGTCCTCCCTGTCCTGCATCCCCTCTACGGGAGCACTTTTGCCTCGCGTAACGCGGCGGCGCGACTCCGCCGCCGGCTGGGCTTTCACAGTGCTTTTCATGTTCCCTTTCATGCTTCTCTCGCTGGTTTTTCTTACTATTATCCAACGAAAGTCGTCACTTGACGATCAGTCACGGCGGGAATTTTGGCGGGCTATCCGCTAACGCCCCGGACCAAATGCGATTCAAGCTGGAATATTGCTCCCCCCAGACTGTTTGCTCGCATGAGAAGCATGAAGGAATCCGCTCTTTCGCTTTTCAGCAAATGTAATTTTTGATTTAGGAGTTCGAAATGAATGTACGCGTTGCAATAGCACTTCCGGTGCTTGCACTGACATTTGGGGGGGTTGCGTCCGCCGCTTCTGCGCAGGGGCTCACGAGGGCCGAAGTGCGCGCGGATCTCGTCCGCGTCGAGCAGGCCGGCTACAACCCTTCGATCGGCAATGATGCGACCTATCCTGTGGACATTCAGGCGGCCGAGGCCAAAATCGCGGCGCAGGACCCTCAGTCCCTGGCAAACGAAGCCATGGGCGGCACGACGATGAGCGGCATGTCCGACTCTGGCTCACATATGCCTTCGCACAACGGCACGTCCTCGTCGTGCGTCGGGCCGTCCAGCTATTGCAACATTTTCTTTGGAAGCTAAGCCACCTTGATGCCTGCTTCCGACGCTGGCTCCCGCTGCCGCACGATTCACTTCGCACCGGAGAAGTGAACGTGTGCACCAAGGCGGCGCGGCCGGCTCTCACCTCTCGAATGGTTGATCACTATCGGCATGCGGCGGCGGTTGTCCGCTGCAGTCGACCTCGGCATTGACGGACACGGCTCACGGCGGTACCGGACCATTGCGGCATGAATCCGGACATAGCCTTTGAGCCGGCCTAAACATCGCTAACAGGTTGCTCGCGTGGCGATCAAGAGCCCTTCGTCAACTCGTTCAAGGAGAGAGCAATGAAGCAATCCGAGGCATACACACTGAGTATCGGCTTCCTCGCCGTGGTCGATACCTGGTTGACCGGCACCCTGCTTCCCATGCCGGTCTGGGTCACGTTCATCGCGTGGGCGTCGTTCTTCGTGCTCGGCGGCGGTTCGGCGGGTTTCATCAAGAGCATCGCGTCGAACCTCGTCGGCCTCGTCATCAGTTCCCTCACCTTGCTCACCATCCACGGCACGAGCCAGACGGCGCTCGCCATTGCCGTGTGCGTCGGCGTTGGCAGCGCGGCGATGGTGCAGGCTTCGAAGATCAAGCTGCTCGACGTGCTGCCCGCCATCGTCTGGGGATTCGCCTCGACCGTCGGCACCACCGTCGCTTCAGGCCGCCCGATCACGACGCCTGGGTTCACGAACCCCGCGCTCGTCGCGGCCGCCGCACTCGTGACCGGCGCCGTCTTCGGCTATGTGTCGGAAATCGCCGGGAACGCGCTCACCACAAGGCGCGTGATGGGTGCGAACTGAGCGGCGGTTCGCGATCGAAACGGCGTGGGCATGGCCGTCGCGGACCTTTCGGCGTAATCCGGCCAGCCACACTTGCGAAGCGTGCCATCGTCGCGACCGAACAGGACGCGAGCCTCTCAGGCCACGGTAACTTCGCTATTTTCTTGATATATCAGCAACCCGACACGGAGATTTCCATGCGGATCAGGAAGGTTCCAACGACTGTGATCACCGGCTTTCTCGGCGCCGGCAAGACTACCCTCGTCAATCATGTGCTCGACGCCACGCGGCCTATGCCATTCGGCATCGTCGTGAACGAGTTTGGCGAAGTGGGTATCGACGGGGAGATGATCGTCGCCGAAGAAGAAGCCATCGTGGAGATCAGCAACGGCTGCGTGTGCTGCACCGTACGCGCTGACCTCGTGACGAGTGTGCTCGCGCTCCTTGACCGCTTCGGCGACGGGCTGGAGCGGCTGATCGTCGAGACCTCGGGGCTCGCAGATCCGGCGCCCGTGTTGCAGACGTTTCTCGCCGACCCAGACGTGCGCGAGCGCGTCGAACTGGAGTCCGTGGTGGTGGTCGTCGACGCGTGTCATGCGCAAGCACAGCTTCGCGATGACATCGCGCGCGAGCAGATCGTCTTTGCCGACCGCATTGTTGTGAACAAAGCCGATACGGCCACGCCCGCACAGGTAGAGGCGCTGCAAGCAACGCTGCGTCAGCTCAATCCGGCCGCGACGCACGAGCTGACGACGCGCGCCCGTATCGACGTTCCCGCGCTCCTCTCAACGAAGACCTTCTCAGTCGACCATCTGCTCACTATCGAGCCGGACATCCTCGACGACGGCGAGCATGAACACGAGCACGACACGAGTATCGAGTCTTTCGGTTTCGTGATTCCCGGCGCACTCGACCCGCTGCGCTTCAACCGTTGGGCGACCCAGCTTGTGCAGTCGCAAGGCTTATCCTTGCTGCGCATGAAGGGCGTATTGAACCTCGACGGCGAAACGCGTCGTCTGCATTTCCACAGTGTCCACATGCTGATGGACACGCACTTTGGCAAAGCCTGGGCGCGCGACGCGTTGCGCGAAAGCCGTTTCGTCGTCATTGGCCGCGGCCTGGATGTGCAGGCGTTGCGCGCCGGCCTTCTGGGCTGTGTCGCCTCAGTAGCGGAAGGCGCAGCGCCTGTGCCAATGCGCTGAGTCTCCCTTACCCCGTAGTGGCCCGATCCATTTTCAACGATATGGACTCCAAATGAAACTCCAACATCACCTTGGCGGACTCGAGAACCTGGGTCCCGTCAATCTGGACACGCGCGTGTTCGCCCAGCCGTGGGAACAGCGCATCTTCGGCATCCACACCGCCATGATGGCCGAGAGCGCGCACCTCGAAAGCGCGCTGCCTGGTTATGCCATCAAGACGCTGCCAACGACCTTTCGAAGCGACTGGACGTGGGCGTCGCTGCGCACGGGCGCAGAGGGCATGCAACCGTTCGAATACTTCAAGTTCCGCTACTACGAGAAGTGGCTTGGCGGCATTTCCCAGTTTTTCATCGACGCGGGCTACCTCACTGCACAGGAGCTGGCCGAGAAGACCGCGCTCTACCGCAGCCAGCCTGACTCGCCACTGCCCCACCGGCCCAATACGCCGCTCGACGCGCAGATCGACGCCTACCTTCAACAAGGCGATTCGCCCCGGCACCCGAGCCGGCAGGCAGCACGCTTCAAGGCGGGACAGCGCGTGCGCGTTGCCGACCCCGAAGCCGTCGATCACACGCGGCTGCCGGGTTACCTGCGCAACAAGACGGGCACGGTCGATCTCGCCTATCCGGACAGTTATGCGTATTTCGTTTCGACCGGCGTGGACGGCATCGGCGAGCCCATGCCGGTCTATCGCATTGCCTTCGCGGCGGCGGACATCTGGGGCGCAGGCAAGAGCGAGGCCAACACGACGATTTACGCCGACCTGTTTGAAGCCTACGTGGCAGCGGTTGCCTGATTCCGCGCACAACTGACCAAGGAGAGAAACATGAGCGATATTTTTGCTTTTTCTGACGACCGTGAGTCGTCGAGCGCCGCGAAGGTGCGCGCACTCGAAGCGCTGCTAATCGAAAAGGGCATTATTGGCAGCGAATCGGTCGATACGGTGCTGCGCCATTTCGAAACCGTGGCAGGTCCCTTCAACGGCGCCAGGATCGTTGCGCGCGCATGGGTCGATCCGGCCTACAAGGCGCGTCTGCTCGAAGACACGCCCGCCGCGATCGCCGAACTCGATCTGCCCGTCGGGATGACGGGCGCGGAGGGCGAGCACATGGCGGCTGTGGCCAACAGCGCCGATGTGCACAACCTCATCATCTGCACGCTGTGCTCGTGCTACCCGTGGCCGGTGCTCGGCCTGCCCCCCTACTGGTACAAGGACCCGGTGTTTCGCGCGCGCGGCGTGCGCGAGCCACGCGCCGTGCTGAGCGAATTCGGCGTGGCGGTGCCCGAAACGAAGGCCGTGAAGGTATGGGACAGCAGCGCGCAGATCCGCTGGTTCGTCGTGCCCGAGCGCCCGGCGGACACGGAGGGCATGAGCGAGGAAGCGCTAGCCGCACTCGTCACGCCCGAGTCGATGATGGGTGTGGCGCTGGTTGCCGCGCCGCAGGCGTAGGAGCAGGCGATGTTCACTCGATTCGAGGAATACGCTGCGGCGTCGATGCTCGGTCACGCCGACTCGCCGCCACGCATCGAAGGCAAGCTGCTGTTCACGAACCGCTGGGAGCGCGACGTGTTTGGCCTTGCGCTTTCGCTGGCGAAGGTCGGTTGCTTCGAGTGGGAGGACTTTCGCCAGTGCCTGATCGAAGCGATCGGCCGCTGGGAAGCACTCGAATGCGCGCACCAGCCGCGCTGGGACTATTACGAGCGCTTTTTCGAAGCGCTCCTGAAGGTGATCGAGGCGAGCGGCACGCTCGACCCGGCGGAGTTGGCGCGCGCACTCGCGCCACGCCCTGTGAGCCAATCCGCGCTGATCGAACAGTAATCTCACGAAGGAGACACCCATGAGCCTCGCCACCGAACCGCGGCATCCCAACGCGTCGAACCGCTCGCGCATCGTCGCCATGTACGCCACACTGGCGCTCGTCAACATCCTCGCGTGGAGCTGGGCGCTCATCGTCCTGCGCACGTCGCCCATGCTGCTCGGCACGGCGTTTCTCGCGTACAGCTTCGGCCTGCGCCACGCAATGGACGCCGACCATATCGCCGCGATCGATAACGTGACCCGCAAGCTGATGAACGACGGCAAGCGGCCCGTGACGGTCGGCTTCTATTTCGCGCTCGGCCATTCGCTCACGGTCGTGGTGGGCGCGCTTGTCGTCGCGCTTGCAACCCAGTCGCTTGCGCACCATTTCGAAGCGCTACGCGCAACCGGCGCGACGATCGGCACACTCGTGTCCGCGGTTTTCCTTCTCGCGATCGCAATGCTCAACGTCGTGCTGCTGATCGATCTCGTGCGGGCCTTTCGCAAGGCGCGCCGCGGCGGGATCGGCGACGCGCACAACGACAGCGTTGCCCCCCTTGCGGGCAATCTGCTCGCGCGTATGTTCCGCCCGCTCTTTGGGCTTGTGCGTTCGAGCTGGCTGATGCTTCCGCTCGGCGTTCTCTTCGGCCTGGGCTTCGAAACCGCCACTGAGGTGGCGCTGCTTGGCACCTCGGCCTCGCAGGCTTCGGCCGGCTTCTCGCTCTGGACGATCCTCGCTTTTCCGTGCCTTTTCGCAGCGGGCATGCTTACCGTCGACACGACCGATGGCATCCTCATGCTCGGCGCGTACGGGTGGGCCTTCATCAAGCCTTTGCGCAAGTTGTACTACAACCTGACGATCACGCTGCTATCGACGCTCGTCGCCGCGCTGATCGGGGGCATCGAGGCATTGGGACTCGCCGCGCAAATGCTCGATCTCTCCGGTCCGTTCTGGCGTTTCGTCGATGCCATCAACGGCAATTTCGGGCTGCTCGGCTACGGGATCGTCGCAATCTTTACGATTGGCTGGCTCGCCTCGGCGATGCTATATAAACTGAAAGACTACGAGCAAGGGGCCTCGCCGGCATGATCCGAAGCCGCCTGGCACGGCCTGGTCCGCGGCCGACCGGCGGCCTTCCTCCCACTGTCTGCGAGTGAGCGCAATGAACCGCATCAAGGTCGGCATGGTGGTATTCCCGGGATTCCAGTTGCTCGATATCGCGGGGCCGCGCGACGCATTCGCCGAGGTCCGGGTCCTGAGCCAGGGAGAATGCGAGTACGAGATCCTCACTGTCGGCACGACGCGCGGTGCGATCCAGTCGTCGAGCGGCATGACGATCGTGCCGGAGCGCACGATTTTCGACGCCTGCCCTGACTTCGACACCGTAATCGTGCCCGGTGGCCTGGGGATCTTCGAGATCTTCGACGACCCGGCGCTCAGCGAATGGCTGCACGCGCATTACCGGCGTGCTCGTCGTGTCTGCGCCATTTGCAACGGCCTTTTCGCTCTGGGCACCGCGGGGCTGCTCGACAACCGCGTGGTCACCACGCATTGGATGGACGTGCCCAGGCTCGCCGCGACCTTTCCGAAATCGCGCATCGAGCCCGATCATATCTATGTGAAGGACGGCGGAATCTACACGACGGCAGGTGTGACAGCGGGGATCGACCTTGCGCTCGCATTGATCGAGGAAGACTACGGACGCGCGATGGCGCTGGATGTCGCGAAGTATCTCATCGTGTACCTGCGGCGAGCCGGTGGCCAGTCCCAGTTCAGCCCGCTGCTGGAATCGCAGGCGGCGCCGCACTCGCAATCCACGTCACTACAGCAATACATTCTCGACAACCTGCAGATCGACCACACGGTCGCTTCGCTCGCCGAGCGCGTGCACATGAGCGCGCGCAATCTCGCTCGAACCTTCAGCAAGGAATGCGGCGTCACGCCCATGATGTTTCTCGCCAATGCGCGCATCGACGCAGCACGGCGCTACCTGGAAGGCACGGATTTGTCCTTGCGCGAGATTGCGAAACGCTGCGGCTTCGACAGCACCGATGCGTTGCGGCGTGTGTTCGCGCGACGCCTGCAGATCAACCCTGCGGACTACCGCGCGC
Source organism: Paraburkholderia sp. J11-2 (assembly GCF_905220185.1). NCBI lineage: Bacteria > Pseudomonadati > Pseudomonadota > Betaproteobacteria > Burkholderiales > Burkholderiaceae > Paraburkholderia > Paraburkholderia sp. J11-2. Next base: position 73,187 of record NZ_CAJMYY010000005.1, read on the forward strand.
GCTTTCGCTCGGAGCAAGCGACAGGCATATTGCCGCAGAAGCCGGCCAACAGCGTCACGACTGCAAAGCACGTTGCGCGCGGCCGCTAAGACGCGCACTCCTACATCACCGCGCGCGCCGCAACCTCACCGGCATTTTTGACCACGACTGCCCTCGCGCGTATGCGATCCAGTGCGTCATAAGCTGTTGCCAGCGCGCCAACCGGAACGTACTGCAGCAACTTGTCGTAAGCCGTCACGAACGGTGCGAACGCCGCCACTCCGCGTTCGTCGAGGCACCATTCTCCGGTCCGCTCGGCCCAATCGAATGAACGCGCGACCGAGCCATCGGCATCGTCTATTTGCTCCTGGCTCGTGATGCAATAGCCCAGTTCGACCATGTACGCGACAAGACACATGACGTCGGCAAGCAAGCGAATGCACGATGCACTCCCCTTGCCGCGCCGCAGAAGATCCAGCGCAATGTGAGCACGCAATGCCGTGGAACTGGACGCGGCCCGGGGAAGCGGCAACAGGCGCGCCTTCGAATGCTGCGCTTGAGCCGAGCGCACGTTGCGCGAAATTCTGTGATTCGTCTTTGCCATAGCCTGCAAATAAATAGCCGGGTTCGCGCATTAAATCAGGCACGTGCTGCGTCTTCCAATTGAATGTGCCTCTCGACGCGATAACGTCCTTCGCCGCCGTCAAGCGGATTGTTTCAGCTTCTCGCGGGACGCACCAGCACGTACTAGATGGAGCCATACTTACCGGGAGGAAACAAATCGCCAGGACCGGCGTGAGCGTCTGCGATGACCTTCAGGCGGGAATGGATTAGCGCGGCGTCAAAGACAACATCGGCATCCACCCCAATGTCTCATGCCGTATGATCCGGCCGCGACAAGAGCATCAGGAGCGTTTCCGTTTGACGTCAGCAGAAGCGATGCCGACGTCTGTACCCGGTCCGCCAGCACGCCGCACGTGGCGCAAGGTAGGGGTTCGTCACGTTCAGCAAGCTTGCGTATAGTCTCAAAAACGCCGCACGCTTCGCATTGGTAATCGTACAAAGGCATTTTTAACTTCCGTTTAAATTGGGTGACCACATCGCCCACAGCGTCACGGAGGCAACCCGGCCGTCCGGGTGTTCTCTACACATTGCCTGGTGCAGCCATTGTCGATCGCGCGGCGCTTGCCATCAACAAATGGAATACGTCGATTTCTGCCAATCCAGCCGCAATTCAAGCAGCCTGGAAACGAACAGAAGGTACCAGACAGAATCATGGTTTCCACAAGGAAACTAAATCAACCACGAGTAACTGTTCTTGAACGTAAAATTCGATGATCTGATAGGCCGTTAATAACTCGTAACAAAACCCTCTCTCAATTCAAGGTGCAATGCGACCTTTGTCCGCACCCTCTTTTACCGCTTCGGTAAGCCACTGTTTTCTCAATAAAAACCACGAAGTCCATGCACGCTGACCGTACACGATCAACTTGTGCAGTCACCTGTTTAGTGCGTCATCCTTACAAAATGCCGCCAGCGAGAAGTTGATCCTTTGTGTACATTCCGGCTTTGTACGTTTGCACGCGCATCAGTCACGAAGGACACACGCACCACAATGCGTCTTCGCTGACGGCTCCCATGAGCTAAAGGATCATGCAGCGGCCGCAAAGAAGGCGTGCCGCTCCCAGCGCGTTGACGAACGCTATCGAAGCCACGTGCGACGTTTGCCGCGAATAGTTCGAACGAACGACGCCCGCTTTTCCCAGTCACTGTGTTTTGCAGGAAAATCCACATGCTCGGCCTGGTACGTATCGCGCTGCGGCGTCCATACACCTTTGTCGTGCTGGCAATCATCATTTTCGTCGTCGGACCGCTGTCCGCGATGAAAACGCCAACCGACATCTTTCCCGATATCCGCATTCCCGTCATCAGCGTCGTGTGGCAATACACAGGGCTGCCACCGGATCAGATGGCCGGCCGAATCACGTCGCCCTTCGAGCGGACGATTACGACCACCGTCAACGACGTCGAACATATCGAAGCCGAATCGGTAGCTGGATTCGGCATTATCAAGATCTTCTTTCAGCCCGGCGTGAACATCGCCACCGCGAATGCGCAGGTCACCGCAGTCGCACAGACGCAGTTGCGGCAATTGCCGGCGGGCACGACGCCGCCGCTGATCCTCAACTACAACGCTTCGACAGTGCCGATCATCCAACTCGCGCTGTCGGGAAAAGGGCTCAGCGAACAGAACCTCGGCGACCTCGGACTTAACCAGTTGCGCCCGCAACTCGTAACGGTTGCGGGCGCGGCGATCCCCTATCCGTTCGGCGGCAAGACGCGCCAGGTCCAGATCGACGTCGATCCGGCGAAACTACAGGCTCGCGGCCTCTCCGCACAGGATGTCGCCAACGCACTGGCGATGCAAAACCTGATCACGCCTGTCGGCACCGCAAAAATGGGTGATCACGAGTACACGCTGCAACTCAACGATGCACCCGCTGCAATACGCGAGCTCGGCGACCTGCCGGTGAAGGCCGTGAACGGTACGACAGTCTATATTCGCGACGTTGCCAACGTAACCGACGGCAGCCCGCCGCAGACCAATATCGTGCACGTGAACGGTCGCCGCTCCGTGCTGATGACGGTCCTGAAGAACGGCTCCGTCTCGACGCTCGGGATCATCGCAGGAATCAGGCAGCATCTCGCCAATGCGCGGGCCGCATTGCCGGACAATCTTCAGGTCGCCGCCATTGGCGACCAGTCGCTGTTTGTGCGTGCAGCAATCGGCGGCGTAGCGCGCGAAGCGGTGATCGCTGCGGTGCTGACCAGCCTGATGATCCTGCTATTTCTTGGCAGCTGGCGTTCGACGATCATCATCGCGACATCGATCCCGCTTTCGATTCTCGGCTCCATCGCGTCGCTCTCGGCACTCGGCGAAACGCTGAACATCATGACACTAGGCGGTCTGGCGCTCGCTGTCGGCATTCTTGTCGACGACGCGACCGTGACGATCGAGAACATCAACTGGCACCTCGAACACGGCAAGCCTGTCGAGACCGCGATTCTCGATGGCGCCGCGCAAATCGTCACGCCTGCATTTGTCTCGTTGCTTTGCATCTGCATCGTGTTCGTCCCCATGTTTTTCCTGAACGGCGTGGCGCGCTTTCTCTTTGTACCCATGGCAGAGGCAGTGATCTTCGCGATGGTGTCCTCGTTCATCCTGTCGCGCACGCTGGTCCCGACGATGGCGAACTTCCTGCTGCGCCCCCACATCGATGCGCACGGTGAGCATGACGTCCGGCGGCCCGGCCCGCTGGCGCGTTTTCAGAAGGGTTTCGAGGCGCGTTTTGAAAACGTGCGCTCGGGCTATCGCGGGTTGCTAGAACTGGCGCTTGCAAATCGCAGGACCTTCGTCGGCTGTTTCCTCGGTTTCGTGCTGCTTTCATTCGCACTCGTGCCATTGCTTGGCCGCAACTTCTTTCCCGCCGTGGACGCAGGCCAGATCCTGCTGCACGTTCGTGCGCCCATCGGCGAGCGCGTCGAAAAGACATCGGAGATCATTGCGGGCGTCGAGGGCGCCGTGCGCCGGATCGTGCCGCCTGCGGAGCTTGGCACCGTGGTCGATAACATTGGCTTGCCGGTAAGCGGCATCAACACCGCGTACAACAACACGGGCATCATCGGTTCCCAGGACGGTGACATCCAGATCGAGCTGAACGAAGGACACAGGCCAACCGCTGAATACGTACGCGAAATGCGCGAACAGCTGCCCCGCGAGTTTCCCGGCGTGACGTTCTCGTTCCCCCCAGCGGACATCATCAGCCAGATCCTGAATTTTGGATCACCCGCTCCCATCGACCTGCAAGTGCGCGGCAACAATCTCGCGGGCAACTTCGACTACACGAACCTGCTGCTGCGAGACATTCGCCGGGTGCCGGGCGTTGTTGACGCGCGCATCGAGCAGTCGCGAGCCAGCCCGACATTCAACATCGATGTCGACCGCACGCGCGCGCAACTGCTCGGCATCACTGAGCGAGACGTGACGAACAGCATGGTTGTGAATCTGGCGGGTTCGAGCCAGGTCGCGCCGACGTTCTGGCTCAATAACGCAAACGGTGTCTCGTACCCGATCGTGATGCAGACGCCCCAGTACAGTCTCGATACGCTGTCGTCGTTGCAGAATCTGCCGATCACGTCTTCGACCTCTACGTTGAGCGGCCCACAGATTCTCGGCGGCCTCGCCACGTTCGACCGTACGAGCAGCAACTCGATTGTGAGCCAGTACAACATCCAGCCGATGGTCGAAATCTTCGCGACTACGCAGGACCGTGATCTCGGCGCGGTTGCATCCGATATCCAGAAGGTCGTCGCAAGCCATGCGAAGTCGCTGCCGAAAGGCTCGTCCGTCGCTTTGCTCGGCCAGGTGCAAACAATGAACAGTGCCTTCACCGGTATGCTGTTTGGCCTGATAGGTGCTGTGGCGCTGATCTATCTGCTGATCGTCGTGAACTTTCAGTCGTGGGCCGATCCGTTCGTCATCGTGTCGGCATTGCCGGCAGCGCTCGCCGGCATCGTATGGATGTTGTTCCTCACGCATACCACGCTATCGGTGCCTGCGTTGACGGGCGCAATCATGTGCATGGGTGTCGCGACCGCGAACTCGATTCTCGTCGTGAGCTTTTGCCGCGAACGGCTCGCCGCGCACGGCGACCCGCTCAAGGCCGCACTCGAGGCTGGATTTACGCGCTTTCGGCCGGTGCTCATGACCGCGCTGTCAATGATCATCGGCATGGCGCCAATGGCGCTCGCGCTCGGAGAGGGCGGCGAACAGAACGCGCCACTCGGCCGCGCGGTGATCGGCGGCCTGCTTTTCGCAACGACAGCGTCGCTCTTTTTCGTGCCCGTCGTTTTCTGCATTGTCCACGCGCGCCGCGGGCGCGCGGCTACTCCCGACTCGTTTGCCTCGGAAGGTACCGCTCATGTCGTCTGAACCGATTGAATCCGCCCGCGAGTCCGCTTCCGAGCCCGGCGTCGCACGCAGGCGAGCCCCCCGGCGGCTCGCGGTTGCGACCCTCACGGGCGTCGCGATTGTCGTGGTCGCCGTCGCATCGGGCCTTGTGCTGCGCGCCGCGGATGCGCGCAAGCTGAGGACCTGGACCGATGCACAGGCCGTGCCGACCGTGAGCGTGATCGCGCCTGCACGCGAGGGAAGCGGGCCCGTGCTCACGTTGCCTTCCGAACTGCAGGCTTACTCGCGCGCGCCGATCTTCGCGCGCGTGAGCGGCTATCTAAAGGCGTGGAATGTCGATATCGGCGCGCACGTCAAGGCCGGTCAAACGCTCGCCGAAATCGAAACGCCAGAGCTTGACCAGCAACTCGCACAGGCCAGGGCCGATCTCGACACTGCCAAGGCCAATGTGGCACTGGCGCAGACGACGGCGCAACGCTGGCAGGCAATGCTTGGCACGGACGCGGTCGCCCAGCAGGACGTCGACCAGCGCACGGGCGACTACGCCGCCAAGAAAGCGATCGTCGCCGCCGCGCAGGCCAACGTCGACCGCCTTGTCGCGATGAAAGGCTTCGCCCGCATCGTTGCGCCGTTCGATGGCGTCGTCACCGCGCGTGACACCGACGTCGGCGCACTGATCAACGCGGGCAGCGCAGGCGCGGGGCAGGAACTGTTCGCCGTGTCAGACGTCAAGCAGTTGCGTGTTTATGTGCAGGTGCCGCAGAACTACGTGCCATTGATCCATGAGGGAACGACCGCCACGCTTACCGTGCCTGCCTACCCGGACCAGCCATTCACTGCGAAGGTGATTGCATCGGCCGATGCGGTCAACGCGAATTCGGGCTCGACGCTTGTGCAACTGCTCGTCGACAACAACGAAGGCAAGCTGCTGCCTGGCGGGTTCGCGAGCCTGCAGTTCAGGTTGCCCGTCGAAGCGAACGCACTGCGTGTGCCGGCCAGCGCACTGGTGTTCGACAGTCACGGGCTGCGCGTTGCCACGCTCGACCCAGGCGGCCATGTGCGCTTCAAGGACGTAACGATTGCGCGCGATCTGGGCGACGCCGTGGAGATCGGTTCGGGTCTCAAGCCGAACGACCGTGTGATCGATATGCCACCCGATGGGCTCGTCAATGGCGACTCCGTCGAAGTCGCGACCGGCGGTAACAAGGTAAGCGTCCATGGCTAAGACTGCAATCCAGCCGCGTGCGCGCCGCTTGCCATGGGCGTTGCCTGCCTTGTTCGCCGGTGCGGCGCTCGTTGCCGGCTGCTCGCTCACGCCGGACTACAAGGTGCCGCCCTCGCCGGTCGCTTCGCAATACCGGACGATGGGGCCGTGGGTCGATGCGAAGCCGTCCGACCAGTTGAGCCGCGACGGGTGGTGGAAGATGTACGGCGATACGCAGCTTGACGACCTCGAGGCGCGGCTCATCGCGAACAACACGGATCTGCGCGTTGCGTTCGCGCACTATCAGCAAGCCCAGGCGTTCGTCGAGCAGGTCAGCTCCGGTCTTTTCCCTAGTGTCACAGCGGTCGCGATTCCGCAACGCAACCGGCAATCGGCCACGCGGCCGCTACGCGTCGGCGGCCCGGACTACTACAACTCGGTGACACTTGGCGGCGAGGTGGACTACGACCTCGACCTTTGGGGCCGCGTGCGCGACTCGGTGAAAGCGGGCAAGGACGAGGCACAGGCAACGAAGGACGATCTCGCGTCTGTGCAACTGAGCCTCGAAGTCGAGCTTGCCGACAGCTACGTCAAGCTGCGCGGCCTCGATCAACAGACGCAGCTCCTGCAAGAGACGGTGGTAGCTTATGCGAAGGCGCTCCAGCTGACCCAAACGCTCCATGGAGGCGGGATCGTCCCGGGTCTCGACGTATCGCGAGCGCAGGCACAGTTGTCGTCCACGCAATCGATGCTGTCGCAAAACCTGGCGCAACGCGCGCTGCTCGAACACGCGATTGCGGTGCTGGTCGGGGCGTCGGCATCCGAGTTCACACTGCCTGAAGAAACCGCGTCGCTTTCGTTGCCCTCGATCCCGGTCGGCGTGCCTTCCGCGTTGTTGCAACGGCGGCCGGACATCGCCGCTGCGGAGCGACGCGTGGCCGAGGCGAACGAGAAAATCGGCGTCGCGCGCGCCGCGTACTTTCCATCGATTACGCTGAGTGCGCAGGCCGGCCTGCAAAGCGCCGCCTATGCGGGCCTCTTCAGTGCACCTAATCTCTTCTGGACGGTGGGTCCGCAGCTTGTCCAATACGTGTTCGACGGCGGCTTGCGACGCGGGCAACTCGATGCCGCAAAGGCCGCAATGGACGCGTCGGGCGCGATCTATCGGGGTATCGTCTTGTCCGCCTTCCAGCAGGTCGAAGACAACCTGTCGCTGCTGTCGGATCTCGGCACTGCGCTGGGCCAGCAACGCGACGCGGCGCAGGCCGCACAACATGCGGTGGACCTGGCGCTGACGCAATATCGGCACGGCGCCATCGGCTATCTCGACGTGGTGACGGCTCAGACCATGGCGCTCGACGCACAGCGCGCCCTGCTCGATATTCAGACCCAACAGTTGAGCGCGAACGTGCAGTTGATCCACGCTGTCGGTGGTGGATGGTCGGCTGATGCCCTTGCGCAGACCGACGCGTCGCCATCGGCGGGCACATTTCCCATGACGTCATCTCACGGCAATACAGAATGAAGCTCACGAAATTTATTTTGCTGGCGTGCGCCGCGTTTGCTGCTGTTTCAGGCGTCGCGCACGCCGACAGCGTTGCGCTCACACCGCGGCAGGTCCCCGCGAAAACCGTGCCCGTACCGGACGATGTCAGCCCCGAGCTGCAAAAGCTCATCGCAGCGCCCTACAACCCCAACTGGAACGCCCAGTGGACAACAGGCGACGAGTGGCGAAAAGCCGCGAACATCCAGGCCGCCGCGGTCCTGAAAAACATCCCGGCCATGCAGGAGCGCCTCGGCGTAACGGTGCAGCCGACGACGATCGGCGGCGTGCGGGCATATATCGTGACGCCCGACGACATCCCGCCCGAACATCGCGACAAGGTGCTCATCCACATTCATGGCGGGTGTTATGAGTTGTACCCGGGAGAATCCGGTACGACCGAAGCCATGATCATGGCCGGCCTCGGACATTACCGGGTGATTTCGGTGGACTACCGCATGCCGCCCGAGGCGTATTTTCCGGCGGCGCTCGACGACGTCGAAACGGTCTACAAATCGGTATTGAGCACGCACGACTCGAGAAACGTGGGCGTTTTCGGAACGTCGGCCGGAGGCGCGCTGGTGCTCGAACTGATGCTGCGGATAAAACACGACGGGCTCCCACTGCCTGGCGCGATAGCCCCAGGCACGCCGATGTCGGACCTCACGAAGGTTGGCGATTCGTTCTACACGAATGAGAAAGTGGACAACGTGCTGGTGTCGCGCAACGGATTCTGCCAGGCCGCGGCGGACGTGTACGCGCACGGCCATGACCTGAAGGACCCGCTCCTCTCCCCGGTATATGGCGACATGCATGGATTTCCACCAGCCATCCTGACTACGGGGACTCGGGACCTGCTGCTCAGCAACACCGTCCGCGTGCACCAGAAGCTCCAGCAGTCCGGTGTCGAAGCGCAGCTCGAGGTTTTTGATGGAATGTCACACGCTCAATATCAAATGGATGACCGTGTGCCGGAGGCAAGAGCGGCGTTCGCTGAAATCACCCAGTTCTTCGACAAGCACTTGGGCCATTGACAGGCAAGCGGCGCGAACCGCGCCATGCACGATCTGCGGGAGATTTTCAATCTTTCCGCAGATTGATTCGCATTGCGAATTTTCTCCGATCTTGCGAATGATCCGCCCGCGTCGCCAGCGGCGGCTAGCGCACTACCGCCGGCGCTGCATCGACATATAGCGCGTAGAGCGATTGGCCCGCCGCCATGAACAGCCGGTTGTGCGCCGCCCCGCCGAAGCAGAGATTGGCGCATCGTTCGGGAAGTGCAATACGGCCGATGGCGTCGCCGTCGGGCGCAAATATCATGACCCCATTGAGCCCGGCTCCGGTGCCCCAGCCTGCCCAAAGATTGCCATCGACATCGCAACGAAAGCCGTCTGGCGCGCCGTTCTCGCCCGCATCGACGAAGACCTGGCCGTTTCTCAAATGCTTCCCGTCGACGACCTCGTAGACACGGATGCGCCGCGGCTTCGAGCCCGATTCGACGATATAGAGCCGTTGTTCGTCGGGCGAGAAACATAATCCATTGGGATTGACGATGTCGTCGGCGACGATCTCGCAGCGCCCGGTGGCCGCATCGAGGCGATAGACATGCGTCGGCAATTCGCGCTCCGCCTTCCTGCCTTCGTAGTTCGTCGTGATGCCGAAGTCCGGGTCGGTGAACCAGATGCTGTCATCGCTCTTGACCACCACGTCGTTGGGCGAATTCAGCCGCTTGCCTTCGAAGCGGTCGGCGAGCACCGTTATCGACCCGTCGTACTCGGTGCGCGTTACCCGCCGCTCACCATGTTCGCACGTGACAAGTCGCCCCTGTCGATCACGCGTATTGCCATTGGCGTATCCGGAGGGCTTGCGAAATACCGACACAGCGCCGGTTTCATCGTCCCATCGCAGGATGCGGTTATTTGGAATATCGCTCCACAACAGGTAGCGCCCGTCGCCGAACCATACGGGCCCTTCGCCCCAACGCATGCCAGTGGCGAGTCGCTCGACCGCGGCGTTCGTGATTCGGTACTTTCTGAAACGCGGGTCGAGCACCTCGACCGCGGGGTCCGGATAGGTTTGACTGGGCTGCCACATAGCGCTTCGCCTCGTGGTATTCAGCGCGCCTTTAGCGCGGCAGTTTGATAAAGGCTTCGAACGCCGCCGCATAGTCCGGATGCCAGCGCGACAAGGCTGGCCGGTTTTCGACGATATCCCCGACGGCCCATAGCATGCGGCGCTCGTCGAGAGAGCGCGGCACGTCGTTGTCCGGGCACAAAATATAGAAGTCGCCGGCTTCGAGCCGCTCAAGCAAGAAGTCGACCGTTTGCTCGGGTGTCCACGCCGCGGCAGGTTTTTCCGTTCGGCCGTTGCGAGTCAGCTCGGTAAACACGAAGCCAGGAATAAGCAAATGCGCGCTGATCTTGCACCCGGGGGTATTGCGGAGTTCGTGCTGCAACGCTTCGGTGAAAGCCTTCAGCCCGGCCTTCGAGACGTTGTACGCCGGGTCGCCGGGCGGCGTCGTGATGCCTTGCTTCGAGCCGGTATTGATGACGAGCCCCGGCCGGCCGCGCTTGATCATGTCGGGCACAAAAACCTGCGTGCCGTGAATGGCGCCCCATAGGTTGACGCCCAGCACGCGGGTCCAGGCTTCGGCGGGACCGAACATGCCACTGCCCGGTTGAATGCCGGCGTTGTTCATCAGCACGTCAGTGCCACCGAATCGTTCGGTAACGGCCGCGTGAAGACGGCGCACGTCGTCGAGGAGACTCACGTCCGTTTCGAGTCCAAACACGTCCTGCGCGCCATGCGCGCTCAGCCCGGCGACTTCTTCCACGGCACGTGCAATTCGATCGGCGCCGCGGTCCGCGATGCAAACGCGAAGGCCAAGTGCGGCAAACTGCTTTGCCGCCGCGAGGCCTATGCCCGCCGCGCCACCCGTGACGACGGCGACGGCTCCCTTGGTCAAAGCAGAATAAGACATGGTGTGGGTCCTTGCTCTGTGAATCGAGGTGTCTGCGCAAGCGCCGCAGCGCCCCGATGAGATTTGGAGGTATGCCAACGGAGCGCGCTTTTTGCGTCGGCGCTGGGCGTCCTTACAGCAGTACGAGCCCCCAGGCGATTATTTCAGCTTCCGCGTCCATGCACCAGAAGACACCGCTCGGGTACCTGCTTTCCGCCCGGAAACGTACGCGCAGTACGCGAACACATAGCGAAGCCATGATGGCCTCATCCTGCTTCCGAATATCTTTCAGACGTAACGCCGCGTATGAAAGTCGGGGAGCACTTCGGGCCGCCGATCAGCTCTTCCCGACGTGTACGCCGGTTGACGATGCGGAAACTTTCGACGGCTGGCGCGCGCCATCATCCTGAAGCCAATAGCCAAGGCCCATGAAAACCGCACCGCCGGCCAGGTTGCCCAGCGTGACGAACACTTCATTGTGCACTGCGCCGGCAAAGGTGATATCGGCCGGATGGTCAGCCATCAGTGCAAGCGAGAACACGAACATGTTGGCAACGCTGTGCTCGAATCCGCTCGCAACAAACGCGAATATCGGCCAGAAGATCAGGCCCAGTTTCGCGGCGTCATTTTCGGTGCGGGCAGCCATCCAGATTGCAAGGCAAACAAGCCAGTTGCACAGCAGCCCCCTTGCGAACAATTGCTCGCCCGAGGCCGACATCTTCGCGAGGACCACCTTGTAGAAAGCGCCGGATCCGTCGGTCAGCAAAACGCCGCCGCCTGCCGCGTGCAGAATCGCCGCAAGTGTCACTGCCCCAATCAGATTGCCGATCCAGCAAATCGCCCAAACCGTCACCATGCCGCCAACGCCGCTTTCCCCGCGCAATACGGCCAGCGGCATATACATCGCGGTGCCGGTGAAGAGGTCCGAGCCCGCGAATACAACAATCGTCAGTGCGCTGGCGAACACCGCACCCATGATCAAGTGGACATAGGCAGGGTCGACATGCGACCCAACTGAAAACATCAGAATGTCGCCGAACCCGATGTAGGCACCCGCCATCGCCGAGCCAATCAGAAATGCTAGTGGTGTCCGCGCGATCGCCGACACCTTTCGTGCGCCGACGCGAGCGAATTGATCGATGCTGTCCGTGTACATCACTGCCTCAAAAGTGTGAATGGAACACGATCCTGGAAAGCTTTCGAAGCTAACAAGCCAGGCGTCATGTCGATACACGTGCGCGACGAAACGCCGCGCGCCGTGTCGGAATTATTATTCACACTGGATGGCCGCACGATAACGGCACGATTACGAAATTGACATCTGTGCGCCGCGCTGCGCGTAAATACGCGCCCTTCGCGTAACGCGTCGTGGTCCGGCATAGCCAATGCCATCCTCTCGCCATTCGCGCGTCAGTTACCGGCCACGTTTTCGCCACGCTGCTTCTATACACTCCTCAAGAACAACGGCGACGATGTTCGTCCAATCCAATTCTTGTTTCGCGGAGAATTTGATTCACGAACATCGAGGCTGCGCAAGCCGTGCCGACTCGCGGCCATTCACCTCAATGATGGCGGTAAAGCATTTGCTCCGTCGTTGATCCGACACTCGCTTCATCAGGTGCGCCGCTCACGCTCGTGCCGGCGGCGACGCCGCCAGAGTCATTCGATGTCGCGACTTTCGCCTCCGCTGCCTGAATGTCCGCAGGGTACTGATTCCGGAGTGGACGATAGCCCGCTTGCTGGAGGCGAACGAGATCGGCACTGACCTCGCTGCGCGTAATGGGAGCGCTGTCCGCTTGTGCAGATGGCGTTTGCCCAAAGGCAAAGACCGGAATGCTCAGTACACCCGAGATTAAAGCGAGTTTAAAGAACGATTTCATGATGCTAATCCTTACTCAGTGGATAAACGGTTCGGATGTCCGCTGTGCCGCCCTTTCGGGTCCGTGCGACACCCATCGATCGCGAACGCCCAAGGCATTCTGCGACTTCGCTACCAACCGAAATATGTCGGGCAGGTTACAAATTTGTCATCTTTCGCCCGAGCGCACCACCGACCAGGGGCGCAATCTGAAACGACCGCACGCTTTCGATTAGCTAACCGAATTAAATTATCAGCGTTCGGCCATACTGCACCCAGTTTCCGAGTGCAGGCTGCTTTTGCCGGCGATATAAGATCGAGGGCGCCATTTGCTCGAATCGTTCGCTCGATGCGCCGCCAGAATTGAAGAGACAGTCCTATGCGGCAGTCAAGGCAGCAGCCAACGTCTCGCACGCCTGCCAGAGCCGCCGTGCATCGTCTTCGTCTTTCGCCTGAGCGGCGATCTTTGCCGGCACCACCCGTTCGCCCCGTGCCTCGAAGAGGCCAAGCGGGCCATAGTAGCCACCGTCGACTACATCAGACGCCGTCGCGGCATAGAGCGTCGGCAGCGCGCCGGCGACGTCGCTATTCAGGACGGCGCCGATAAAAGCGCCGAGCGCGGCGCGCGCGGCGTGGCCAGCGGAGGAATGGCTGCCGCTGCGAAACAGATTCGTGTTCGCAACGCCGGGATGAGCGGCAACCGACATGACGTGCGATCCGGCAGCGCGAAGACGCCGGTTGAGTTCTAACGCGAACATGAGGTTGGCGAGCTTCGACTGTCTATAGGCGACCATGGGTCGGTAGCTTCGCGTTGCCTGAAGGTCGTCGAAGTCGAGCCGGCCCTGCTTGTGTGCGATCGAAGCAATTGTCACCACGCGCGGTCGTTCCCTCGAGTTGGCCGCCGTGGTTTGGAGCGCCGGAAGGAGCAGTTTGGTCAGCACGAAATGCCCAAGTACGTTGGTGCCGAATTGCAGTTCCAGGCCGTCTGCGGTTTCTAGCCGCCGAGGTGGCGCCATCACGCCCGCATTGTTGACGAGCAGATCTATCGGCCTACGTGACGCCTTCTCGCGGTCTGCAAAGGCGCGCACGGATGCGAGGCAGGCAAGATCGAGCGGCGCAAGCTCCGCCTGGGCTCCTGGCACCTCTCCCCGCAGACAAGCGAGCGCTTCTGCGCCGCGCCGCTCATCGCGGCACGCGAGCACGACCTCGGCGCCACGCCGAGCCAGGATTGCGGCGGTCTGATAACCGATGCCACTGTTTGCACCAGTGATGACAACGCGCCGGCCCGTTTGGGGCGGGATGTCATCGAGATTCCACGGTTTGCTCATGGTCGTTGCGGGCCGTGCATGCCAAAGGCGATGGGGGAAGTCAGTCGGGATCAGGACATCTCAACGTGTCAATCTCCGATCTGGTTGACGATCGTCTGACTATGCACCGACACAACGATGATGCCTGCATCGCCGTGTCAGCGCTAGCGAGGCTCGCGTGCTGTTTCGAGCAGAAACCATAAACGTTGCTCGACCTGATCGATCCAATCCTCGATCATACTCGTGGTCGCTACGTCTGTGTTTTCGCTGCAGACCTCGTGCAAAGCACGAAGATAGGCGACAAGCTTAAGGTTGTCTTCCTGCAGTATCAAGGTTGAGCGAACCCTTCAAATATCGGCATAAGCGTTTTCCAACAGCCACCCACGGAGGTTATCCAACGCCAGCGTCGCGACTGCGGAAATGAATGGCTCTGAATCGTTCAAACATTCGATGCGATGAAACACCTTGCCTCCGGCGTTGAGGAATAGATCGCGTCCCTCCATGCCGATCTCCTCGATCGTCTCGACGCAGTCAGCGGTAAATCCCGGACAGAACACGTCCACTCTGTGTGTGTTCATGGCACCGAGCTGGTCGAGGACTTCTGCTGTATGTGGGCTTATCCACGCTTGCCGGCCAAATTCCGATTGAAAGGTAATCCGATAGTTCAACGGACCGAGGCCCAGCGAAGTTGCGAGACGCTTTCCCGTTGCCTGACATTGGGCATAGTATGGGTCGCCTCTTTCGACTACCGACACAGGAAGTCCGTGGAAGCTCAATATCAATTGATCGCCGCCCTCGAAATTGGGACGACCTGCACTTTTCCAGTAGAGCTGTATCGTGCGTACCATCGCTTCGATATATCCAGACTCGAGGTGAAATCCGTTCACCATCCTGACCTCAGGCGGGGTTCCTCATTGCTGCGAGCGTACCGGCAACCTTGTCGAGTGCCGTAGCAGTTGTTGCCGCAGCATACTGCGGGTACATGGGCAGAATCAGAATCTGCGACACTCCCATCGCAGTGAATTTCTGGATCTCGTCTTCGATGCTCGGGTTCCCGTAACGCATGGCGAACCCAACAGTAACGTCAACGTCTCGCAGCGAAAACCACTCCGCCAAGGCGGCGGCCTGGCGTTCGGTAAAGACTCTCAGCGGAGAACCCTCGGGCAGCCAGACCGATTCGTATTTCCGGGCTGAGGCCCGGCTCCGCAATGGCACCACCGCACCGCGAAGAACGGGTTGCCAGATCCATTGCGGAAGCTCGACTACTCGCGGATCCGATAGAAACTCTTTGAGATAACGGCCTACATGCCGGGGTGTCGGTGAATCTGGCGTCCCGAGATTGATCAGCAGGATGCCGGTCTTGCTCCCTGCACTACCCCGATCGATATGTAAGGAAGAAGCATCGACTAACATTTCACGGGCCCTCGTTCTGATCGATACGATGCGCTCAATAGTGAGCGCTGCCTATCCGCTATTCGTGCGGTCAATCATTCACGGTTACGAACAACGAACTGTGCTCTTTCTTGCAGAGTCATGCTGATGCGAATGCCTTGTGAGCTCTGATCGACGGCCCATCGTCGCCTCGACTTGGGCCGCGGTGCGGGACACATCGCGTCTGGAACGGGCGGCGCTCAGGAACCCTCCTAAGCCGCCAAGCGAGTGTGCGCCCCCCTCTCCGTGGTGCTTGCGTCGCTTTGGATCTCCAGTCTGAAGATCGAAACGGCGGCTTTCAAGTCGTTCGTTTGAGACTCAAGCGCACCGGCGGCCGCGGCAGCCTGTTCGACCAGGGCCGCGTTCTGCTGCGTGACTTCGTCCATCTGCGTAACGGCCCGGTTGACCTGGCCGATGCCCTTGCTCTGTTCCTGTGAGGCGGCGATGATTTCACTCATGATGTCTGTCACGCGCTGGATCTCGTGAGTGATCGCGCGCATCTTCGCACCTGCATCCCGTACATGGCCGGCACCTGCCTGCACCCGTTCCACGGAATCGTGGATCAATTCCTTGATTTCCTTGGACGCCGCAGAGGAACGCTGCGCTAGCGATCGCACTTCCGAGGCCACGACGGCAAAACCCCGCCCCTGCTCGCCCGCGCGCGCAGCTTCGACGGCCGCGTTCAGCGCGAGAATGTTAGTCTGGAAGGCAATACTTTCAATGATGCCGACGATGGTGGCAATCTTGTCTGAGCTGGCATTGATGCCTTCCATGGTTTCCACCACGCGTGCCACGACGACACCGCCCTGCTCAGCCACCTGAGCGGCCTGCGCGGCGAGCTGGTTGGCTTGAGAAGCATTGTCAGCGTTCTGCGTGACAGCCGACGTCAGCTCCTCCATGCTGGACGCGGTTTCCTCGAGCGAAGCGGCCTGCTCTTCTGTGCGTTGCGACAGGTCCTGGTTGCCCGGCGCAATCTGGTGGCTGGCTGTGGCAATCGAGTCGGCCGATGTCTTGATCGCGCCGATCGCTTGCGTGAGCTGTTCCTGCATGCGCTTCATTGAAAACAACAAACTCGAGTGGTCATCCGGTGCCGTCTTCACCACGGCAGTCAGATCGTTACAGGCGATCTGATTGGCAATTTCGGCGGCATAGGATGGCTCGCCGCCCAGTGACCGGAGGATACCGCGATTGAGGAGGACCACAACAGCCGATAAAACAACTGCCAATACCACCACAATCCCAAGGCTCTGATAAAGCGATGCGCGAAATGCCGTGTCCAGGTCGTCGACATAAAGCCCCGTCATAAGAATCCAGTCCCACGGCTGATAGGTCACGCTGTAGGCGATTTTCGCCGAGGCCTCGGTCGCCCCCGGCTTCGGGCCGCTGAACGCGGTAAAAGCCTTGCCGTCACGCTTGATGGCAGCAACGATATCCCGGAAGCTGTAGACACCGTTCGGGTCCTTGTAGTCATCGACTCCCTTGCCAATCAAATCGGCGTTCGTCGGATGCATCAGGACCCGTGGCTCTGAGTTGACGATCACGAAATAGCCGTCCTCGCCGTACAGCATGTTCCGGATACGTTCCAGTGCCCGCTTTTGGGCTTCCGCTAACGGCATTGCACCAGCGGCCGCCTGGTCGCCAGACGTCTACGACACTCAGCGCGATCTCTGATGCGTGTATCAGGTCGGCCTTGCGCTCCTCCAGCCGCATTTCTCTCGTCTGGTAAGCGTTATAGATCGATATTCCGGCGAGACAGAGCAGGCTAAGGATCAACGGCAGCCAGAGCCTCTGGACAAACGACAGCTTCATATCGGTATATCCCTTGCATTGAACAAATTACGAGCAGACGAATTTGCCGACCATTCAGGTGTATGACGGCCGCCGCGGCAAGCCGCTAGTGCCAACCACTTATTCTTTGACGCGAAGCTAAAACGTTGTGCCATCAGACGGCAATACATACAAGTCATGACAAGTCGGCAATGAGCCAAGAACACATTGGAGTGAATGTTTATCGGTTCAAACCCGCCGGACTTTATTCGAAAATGCGCAATCAACGAATGACCGAAATGAGGCCGCTGGAGCGGTAGGACACCTCGCACTACGGGCGTCCCCGCAGTAATGGTCCTGTTACTGGCGAACAGCGGTAGGGGCGAGCGCTTCAAGGGTCCGTTTTCCCGCTGCTCTGCTGTGCAGCGCAAAGACGAATCGCTCGGCGAGTTCGCCGAGGCGGCACTGCGCGAAGGTAGGCTATCGTGTGGAAGCGGCATTAAGCCAGGCAGCGCGCCTTTTACTTCTCACGCCGTAACGCTTGAATGCTCTCCATGCAGGCCTCGTACCCGTTTTTATCGTCCGTTTTCATTTGCTTGAGGTCCGCCAAAACTGCCTCGAATCGCTCTTTCCGGCTGTCGGTCTTGATGTCCGCGATTTTCTGCCGCATCTTCGCAAAGGCGCCAAACGCTTCGTCTTCTGGAGGTGCGCCATTGATGATTGCTTCAACAACGTCCTCGACCCGACCCAATTGCTGCCCATAGCTGACTTCACTCACAATTGCCCGCTCGGCCGCTGGATTCCTGGAATTCTTCTCATTGATTACAAGCCCGTTAAAGGTCCATGGATTGATAGATTGCTGAAGGTGCTTGGGCGCGTAGGAAAAGGAGTCAGCAATCTCCTTCATCCAAACGAGGAAAAACATCGGCCACGCGCCTCCGTTCTCCGACTTCATTGAAGTCATATAACCTCCGACGTCGTTGCTGAGCGCATGGCTTGATTGCCGACGCCCCTCACTCCGTGACGAACCACAAAAAGCAGAGGCAGATTTTCGTGCCTCTTGTCGGCTTCGGCTATTTGAAACGTCCAAATAGCAGGCAACTGTGCGGAACCGCACATTCGATAGGTGCGATTGGATGGGCGTGGAGACTGTGCGAGATACGCGGCGAGAAGAGCAGGTCTATGGATGCCACTACCACCCTAGCAAAACTCGAAGCCGCTCCAACAACCAATCTGTTTCCACAACGGTCGTCCATTCCTTACCTTCAATAGCGCGTCGCACGCGCCTGAGCGTAACGTCACTTGAATTCCCGGGAAATTTCTCGGCGTCCCTGAGCGTTTTAGATACCAACTGCCGCGCGAGGTCTTCGCAAACGTCCCATCGCTCATATCTTTCTCGCGCCGTCATCCCCACGACAACTCGACCGGCGATTCTCCGCGCGGCAAGCTTCAGTTGCGCCCCTGCCAATGACGCGGGCGTAGTGTCGCCTGGAAAGTCATCCGGTATTTGCGCGCTTATGAGCACGCTGCCTACACGGGTGCATGCCAGCGAACACCGGTCAATTTCGCACCTCTGCGCTCTCAATTTGCCTACGTGAACGGTCGCGACTGGACTTGCTGATCGTCTTGCTCGCCGATTCGTTATCGGACATCGGGATTGCTTCCAATAACCTCAGGATTGCCGAGTTAGATGCGCTTGTATCGCGCAAAAAACCTCCTCGCCATCGTTCGACGCTTGCTCGCGAAAAGGCAGGTCACGGCATCTTGCCCCCGAAACCGGCGAAGTGATGGGCGAGCCTGTTGAACTGTTAGCAAGGAAGTGGCCGCAGGAGCCCTTGGCCGGCGGCTTGGAGAGGCTTAAGGTCGAGCAATGGGTGTCAGCCGGCGAGTGATCGACTGCCTAAGCAGTTCAAGCAGCCGTCTCTAGCAAACGGCAGATGGTTTGCACCAACTTGAAGCACGGCGCAAATCACTCACCATATCGCCGAGAGTACATCGATAGCTTAATAACATTGCAATTGTGCGACGCACCGTGAACTTCACCCTCGCTGCGAACTTTCTTGTCACCGAACTGCGGATTTCTGTTCGCGTCAGATCCCGATGCCAGGGACGTCAAATCCGGCATATTTTGCAGGCTTCGGTAAGTAACGTACCTTTCATAAAGACTACGGACTTATCTGATGACCACCGATCCGCGTCAACCTCAAAACACGGCGCAAATAAGCAAGAATCGACGTTTATCTCCTGCCCAAGTTAAAGATTAATGGTTCCCCGACCATCTAGCACGCTTGCGCGCCCATCGCGCTTCTCCTACGCTTTTTTCGTCGTCTTTCCGCTTCGAGCCTGCGATGAAGTCCCATCGGCACACCATCTTCACGGCGCTGCTCGCCGCCGCCCTGTTCGGCATCACCACACCGCTCGCCAAGGCGCTGCTCGGCAGCGTGTCGCCGTTCATGCTCGCGGGGCTCTTCTATCTCGGCAGCGGCTCGGGGCTCGCGGTCGTCCTGCTGTTGCGCCGACTCTCGACGCACCGCGGCGACTCGGCACCCGCACACGATCCGCTTCGCCTCGCCGAATTGCCGTGGCTCGCCGGCGCGATCGCCGCGGGCGGCGTGGCGGCTCCCGCCCTGCTCATGCTCGGCCTGAACACCACGCCCGCCGCCACGAGCGCGCTGCTGCTGAACCTGGAAGGCGTGCTGACGGCGCTCATCGCATGGGTCTGTTTTCGCGAAAACTTCGATGCGCAGATTGCGCTAGGCATGCTGGCGATCGTGGCGGGCGGCGTGCTGCTCTCCTGGCCCGGCACGGTGTCCGGCGTTGCGGCGGGCATCGCGCCTGGCTCGCTGCTCGTCGCGCTAGCGTGCCTGTGCTGGGCCATCGACAACAACCTCACCCGCAAGGTCTCGACCAACGACGCGATGGTCGTCGCTTGCACCAAAGGGCTCGTGGCCGGTCCGGTGAATATCGGCATTGCGCTCGCCGCGGGTGCGCACTGGCCCGCCTGGCAGGCAACCGGCGGCGCCATGGCCGTGGGGTTCGCGGGCTATGGCGTGAGCCTCGTGCTCTTCGTCGTCTCGCTGCGCCATCTCGGCACGGCGCGCACCGGCGCCTACTTCTCCGTGGCGCCGCTCTTCGGCGTGGCGCTTTCCTTGCTGCTGTGGCCGGAGCGCCCGGCGCTCGCTTTCTGGCTCGCGCTCGCGCTCATGGCGTTCGGCGTCTGGCTGCATGTGCGCGAGCGGCATGACCACACGCACACGCACGAGCCGCTCGAACACACCCACGCTCACCGGCACGACGAACACCATCAGCACGAGCACGATTTCGCGTGGGACGGCACGGAGCCGCACACGCATGCGCACCGTCACGCGCCGATCACGCATAGCCACGCGCACTACCCCGACGTGCACCATCGGCACGCACATTGACGGCGGGACGAGTCGCGGCCGCATCGATCTGAAAGCGACGTCAAGATTTCCCAGGACCACCGCGCTTTGCGCGCGCACGATGCACTCGTCATAAAAACGAAGGAGGCAAGTGCCATGGCTACCGTCTACCGGGACATTCTCGTTGAAGCCGCGGCGGATGACGTATGGGCCGCGCTGCGCGATCCCGCCAACGTCGCACACGTATTCGCTGGCGTGGTGACCGAGGCGCGCATGGAAAACGAGATACGCTGGGTCACGTTTGCCAACGGCACGGTGATCGAAGAACGCGTGATAGGCGTGGACGACGCGCACATGCGCCTCGCCTACACCGTGGGCGGCGGACGATTCGAGCATCATCACGCGACGCTCCAGGTGATGCCGGATTCGCCGCAACGTTGCCGCGTGGTCTGGATCAGCGACTTCAAGCCCGACGAGCGGATACAGATGGTCGAGCCGCTCACGGATGCGGGTTGCGAGGCGCTCAGGCGTAATCTCGCCCGGCGATAGGAGTGGGCCGGTTAGCCGTCGTCGCGGCCACGGCGCGCGCCTGGCGTTTGCGCCGCGCGCCCTGGAGACGGGTGTCATTCACGCCAATGGCGGATGTTTTCCAGTTGCGCGGGCCAAATTCGAGCGCGGTGGCCGGGTTAGGCAGTTAGTTGCGTAAATGAAAATTCGCCAAGCTTGTGCGAATCCGGTCCAGCGGCGGCGCGGCGGCGAAATGGACTGTGCGACGGCGCCCATACCGGCACGCCATTTGCGCTCAGAATAGTGCCAGATGATTCGACAACGGGAGCGGCAATGGGGGCAGGAAAATTAACGTTGGCTGTGCAATGCATGACCGTCTGCGCGGGCCTTGCGGGAACACCGGCTTCACACGCCGCAGGCACCTTCGACGGCAATTGGAACGTGACGCTCACCTGCCCCAAAGGTGCCGCGGGCACATCCGGCTACCGCTATCAATTTCCGGCCGAAATCCAGGAAAACGTCCTGCACGGTGAGCACGGCGAAAGAGATGCGGGTGGCTGGCTCACGCTGGACGGCAAGCTCGAACCCGACGGGTCGGCCACCCTCGTCGCACAGGGTCTGGCCGCACCATCGCCCTACGCGATGGGCCACGCCAACGCCAAAGCGCCCTATTCGTACGAAGTCAGCGCACAGTTCGACGCGACTTCAGGCAGCGGTTCGCGCACGACGGCGCGCAAATGCGACTTTGTGTTCGTAAAAGAATGACTGGCGCGGACGGCTCGCGGCGCGCACGAACCGGCGCCAGAAAAGAAAAAGCCCGCTTCAGAGAGCGGGCTGAATCCATATCAGGAGGAGACATGGAGGAGACGAATGCAGTATAGGGTTTTCCCCTAATCTGCGCAACTGTTTTTTTCACGGTTTGCCGCAGCCTGCTTCGGCCCTTAATCGGCGTGCTTTTCTCTCTGAACCGCGCCGAAATGAAACGCAAGAAAAAGCCCCATGACGAGCGCGCCGGCCAGCACCGCGACGAGGTCTTCACGCGTGACAGGCTGTTCGAGCGGGCGCATGCCAAGCGCCACCGCGATCGCGATCGCGATATTCACGAAGCCCCAAACCACGTTCACAACGGGCGACGAGTCGCCTCGCCCTCGCGGACGCGCGAAGGGCGTGGGAAAAGGCAGCCCCTGCAGGCCGGAAGCCAGATGCGGGACCGCGTTGCAAAAGAACGCACCGGCAAAAAAGAGCCAAACGTACGGCATGTCGTAACCTCGAACGGACCAACGGAAAGGGGCAGCGGGATGGCGCATCGGCGGCGATCGCCGCGCTGAAATGCGAGGATACCCTCACAAATAATAGTAGAGAGTCGCCTCGCATAAGTCAATTCATCCGGTTCGGATGGAATGATTCCGTACGTCTAGATGCCGCTCGAATCGGCATGAAATCTATCATGCTAATATGCGAGGAATTCCTCTCATATCCCCGCATTTGAAGAATTCGTCATGACGCCCTCCACGCCTGTCGCGCAACCCGCGCGGCCAACCGAACCCAAACGCGAAAGGGGCCGCCAGCGGGTGGCCGCGATCATGGACGCCGCCGTCACCGTATTCACCGAGAAGGGTTACGACGCGGCCACCATGACCGAAATCGCGGCGCGCTCGTCCACGGCAACGGGCTCGCTGTACCGCTTCTTCCCCACCAAGGAGGCGCTGGCCGAGGCGCTGTTGCTGCGCTACGCGCAGCAGGCGAGGAACGGACTCGCCGAACTCGAGCAACAGGTCCCGGAAATGACACTCGAGGCCGTAGCCGATGCGCTCGTCGACTTCGTGCTGCTGTTGCAGTCGCAACGCAGCTTTGCCGTCGCTCTCGTCGACGCCCGCAGCGGCAGCGACGACCACCGCAAGCGCTTTCGCGAGGCGATGCGCTCAGGCGTGGCCGCCATCCTGAGCCGCGCGATCGTGCATCTCAAGCCAGCCAAAGCAAAAGTTATGGCGATCGTGCTGATCCATATGCTCAAGGGCGTCGCGAACATCGCCAACGAAGAGCCCTCGGCGCGGGCCGTGCTGATGGCCGAGCTTCGCGATCTCGTGCGCCTGTATCTCGTTTCGGCTGCGCAGCGCGCTGACGGCAAATAGCCTGCTGACGCAGGAGAAACGGCGTCAGGCGCGCACGATCTTTGTGCGCTACCATCGCTGCATGTCCGAACAACCGCTACCCGCCGCTGCCGCGCCGCTCTCCCAAAGCGCTTACGCCACCGCATTGGCGGGTGTGATCGCACTGCTCGCGTGGGGAGCGCTTGCCGCGCAAACCGACATTACGATTGAGCGCATGGTGCTGCGCGGCTTCGATACGTTCGAGGCCATCGGCCGGCTTTCGGCCTACCTGACCAATCTCACGGTGCTGCTCGTCGCGCTCACCTTCACCTGCATCGCGCTGCGCCTGCGCGCGTGGCCGGCACGCTTCTTTAGGGCTCCGGGCACAGTGAGCGCCGTAACGGTGTACATCGTCTTCGTTGGCATTGCTTACAATGTGTTGCTGCGTCATCTCTGGACGCCGCACGGATATCGCGCGTTGCTCAACGAAAGCCTGCATACCCTGATTCCGCTGTTATGCGCGGCGTATTGGCTGCTGTTCGTGCCGCGCCTCACCCTTGGTGCTCGCGATCGCCTCGCCTGGCTCGTCTATCCGCTGGGCTATCTCGCCATCACCTTCTGGCGCGGCAGCGAGACGGACTTCTATCCGTACCCGTTCATCGACGTCGGGCAGCTCGGCTATGCGCACGTGCTCGTCAACAGCGCCTTGCTGCTCGCCGCCTTCATGGTGCTGATGGCGCTCTTCGTGGCGATCAACGCGAGAAGGCGCCCTGCCATCGTGGCAAACGACGGGCTCGGCGCAACGGACTTGCGGCGCCCCGACTAACTTGCCGTTTCTCGATCAAATCCATGCCTGTCTATATCGCCCTTCTGCGCGCCGTGAATGTCGGCGGAACCGGCAAGCTCCCGATGCCCGAACTTCGCGACATGTGCGAAGCGCTCGGGTTCACGCACGTGCGCACTTATATCGCGAGCGGCAACGTGGTGTTCGAGAGCCGGCTGGCCGAAGCATCGGTGAAAAAGAAGCTCGAGCAGAGCCTGGAGGCTTATGCCGGCAAGTCCGTTGGCGTTGTGGTGCGCACGGCCACGGAATTCGCCGCGGTGCTGCAAGGTAATCCGTTTCCGGCTGCCGCGCCGGATCGCACGGTCGCCATCTTTCTCGACATACCGCCGCCCGCGGACGCACTCGACCATGTGAGCGGCCAGAACGCAGAAGAATTGCGCCTGGGTGAGCGCGAGATCTATGTGTTTTACAAGGACGGCATCGGGCGTTCGAAGCTCAAAATCGCTGCGGCGAAAGCTGGCACGTCGCGCAACATGAATACCGTGGCGAAGCTGCTGGAGATCGCGCAAGCGTGACCTCCAGGTGAGTCGCGGTGCACACCGCTCTTCAACAACCCAAAGAAAGACCCATGATTACCTGCTACCTGCGTTACGTCATCGATCCATACCGGCTCGAAGAGTTCGAAACGTACGCCAAAATGTGGATTCCGCTCGTCGAAAAGTTCGGCGGCACGCATCACGGCTACTTCCTGCCCTCCGAAGGCGCCAACAATATCGCGCTCGCGCTCTTTTCGTTTCCAAGCCTCGCGGCCTATGAAACGTACCGCGCCGATTCGATGCAAGACGCCGAGTGCCAGGCCGCGTTTCGTTATGCCGCCGATACGCGTTGTATCGTGAGTTACGAGCGGAGCTTTTTCAGGCCGGTGTTGTCATAACCGGCATTGCACAAGCGCTACGCATCACCCCCTGCCCGCCGCCGCAGCCAACGCCGCCTGCTGCACCTCCCCACTCGCCTGCCCCGGATCGCCCTTGCTCGTATCGTGCAAGCGATCCGGAATGAACAGCGCCATCACGCCGCTCAGGAAAAACACCGCGCCAACCACAAGAAAGCCCATGCCGATCGAAAACTGCGTGGCGATATAACCAATCACGACAGGGGCCGCGCCCGAACAAAAGCGCCCCACGTTATAGGAACCGCCAACAGCCGTGCCGCGAATACGCGTTTCGAAGCTCTCCGACATGAACGTGCCGATCGTGCCCAACGGCACGCCATAAAGAAAGCCGAACACGAGCATCAGCCACGCGATGTTTTCGCGGGTGTGCAATAGCACGATGACGGGCAGAAAGACGGCCGCGCCGATACAGCCGAGCACGTACACGCCGCGCCGGCTCCAGCGGTCGCCCAGCCAGCCCGCCACGATCTTGCCGATGAACGCAACGACCCACGTCGCGGTCATGTACCCCGTCATCGCGCTGAATTTGATGTGCAATTCGCTCTCTAGATACGTGGGCAGCCAGTTGTTCAGGCCATAGAACCCGGAGAGCGCAAACACGGAAGCAAGCGACCAGAAGATGAACATCCTGCGCGCCTGGCGGTCCGCGAAAATCAACGCGTAGCGGTTGTCGTGCCAGCGGCGGCCGCTCGGGCGCGACGCGGCCTCGCTCATGCGCCAGCTCGGCGGCTCGGGCACGAAGAAGTGAATCGCCACCGCGAGCACCACGGGCGCAGCCGCCATATAAAACAGCATGCGCCAGCCATAGTGCGGCAGGATCCAGGTGCTGAGCGCGATCACGGTGATATAGCCCGCCGAAATCGCTGTTTGCAGCACGCCAAGTATCAGCGAGCGCCGCGCCATGGGCACGTACTCGGCCACGAGCGTGCTCACCAGCACCATGCAGCCAATACCCATCGAACTGATGAAGCGCACCACTGCGAATTCGAGGAAGCTGTGCGTGAGACCGAGCAGGCCCGCGCCCACCGAGAACAGCATCATCGCCCAGACCACCACGCGCACACGACCGAACGAGTCGCTCGCCCAGCCGCCCAGAATGCCGCCAATGGCCATGCCGAGCAGCGTCAGGCTGCCGAGCGCGCCCGCTTCGACATTGGTCAAGCCGAATTCAGTCTTGATGCGCGTGAGCGTGAGGCCGTACATCATGACGTCCGCGCCGTCCACCAGCAGCGCGAGATAGCCGAGCGCGAAGACGAGCAGCCAACGGTTGGCGTTTCCTGCGGATGTCGTTGTGTTCATCGACAAAGGTCCTGCAATCAAAGGCTTGAATGGGCTGCAAAAGACATGCCATGCGCAACTAGCGCAGGCGCGAGAAACGCGCCGAGCAGCAGGCCCGTTTCTTCGTGTTGCGAGGTGTACCAGCCCTCTACGTGCGTGAGGTTCATCGTGCCGACACAGCGGCCGTTGTAGGCAACCGGTATGTTCAGAATCGAGCCGAGGCCCATCGCCGTCATGACCGCGTGATCGTCGAAGGCTTCGCGCAGGCCTTGTGGCGTGGTCGCGCGAAACGGTTCGAGATCCGAAAGAATACGTTGCGCCCATGGCGTGCCGCTTTTCTTCTTGCGTCCGCCCGGTGGGTAGACGTCCGGCATGTTCGTGAACAGGCGCTCCACCTCCTGCTTCCCGGCGTCGTAGGCCATGATGGTGAAGAGGCGAAAACCGATCGCTTCGGCGGCGACGGCACACACTTCGCGAAAAATCGCATCCGGTTGCCCGGGCTGGCGAATCACGCGCGAAAGGCGCGCGAGATCGGCGACTTCACGCTGCAGCGCATAGGTTTCGCTCGCGAGGGAAAGGGGCGTTTGCATGGGACGTAGGGAAGTGTGCAAGGTGTGCGCTCAGCCTCGCAGCCCGTCGCGGGCGAGCGGCTTGTGCGTGTCGAAGCCCGCCTGCGCGCCGCTCGCCTCGATGTCTTCGAGCGAGCGATTGCGGGTTTCGATGCCAAGGAAGAACACCACGCACGCGCCCGCCAGCAACACGGTGGTCGTCATGGCGAACACGCCGAAAAAGCCGAACGCCGGGTACACGAGCCCAACCAGAATGGGTGCGCTCACTGAGCCGATACGGCCGAACGACGACGAAGAGCCCGTGCCGGTCGTGCGCACGGCCGTAGGGAAGACCTCCGGCGTATAGGCATAGACGCCCGCAAAAGCGCCATTCATGAAGAACGAGAGGCACACGCCTGCCACCGTGATCTGCACGCCTGTATGCGAGAAAGCCAGCGCAATTGCGGCAAGGCCGCCGAGCGTCATATAAGAGGCCACGACGCCTTTGCGGCCAATGCGTTCGTTGAGCCACGCCGCCGAGAAATAGCCGGGAATCTGCGCACCGTAGATGGCGATCGAATAGCCAAAGCTCTTCGTGAGCGTCAACCCTTCCTTGACCAGCAGGCTCGGAATCCACGAGAAGAACGAGTAATACGCGAAGGCGACGGAAAACCACATCAGCCAGCTCACCGCCGTCGTGCCCACGAGCCGCCGCGAGAACAGCGTCAGCACGTTTTGCAGCGCACTGCGACTGCCCTGCGCCACGGCCGGAATCGCGCCTGGCGGGCCAACCGGCGCCAGCGCAATCCCCTCTTGCTCGTAGCGCGACTCGATGGCCCGCACGATAGTGTCGGCTTCGGCGGAGCGTCCGCGGCTTTCGAGCCAGCGCGGCGACTCGGGCAGTGTTCTGCGCCACCAGAGCAGCATCACCACCGGCAGCGAAGTCAACACGGCAAGATAGCGCCAGCCGTCTGGGAAATTGCGCACGACGGTATAGCCGAGAATCGATGAACTTAGATATCCGAACGACATGAAGCCGACGAGCGCGCCACAGAACATGCCGCGATAGCGACGCGGCACGAATTCTGCAAGAAACGGGGCGATCACGACCGTTTCCGCGCCCGAGCCGAAACCCGCGAGTATGCGCAGCGCGAAAAACGTGTGCCAGTCTTGCGCGGTGGCGCTCGCCATGGATGCCGCGCAATAGATGGCCAGCGCGCTCATCATGATGCGGCGTCGGCCGATCACGTCGGCCAGCACGCCGGAGAGGAACGCGCCGAAAAAATAACCGATATACGTGCTGCTGGCGACGAGTCCCGTTTCGGCGCTCGTCAAATGCCAGAGCTTGCTCACGACTGGCAGCAAGAAAGCAAGCGACGACGAGTCCAGCCCGTCGAACATATAGCCAAGCCCGCCGATCAGCAGCAGTTTGCGGTGGAAGCCAGCGAGCGGCAGTCTTTCGAGTCTGGCAGCGACGGTGGACATGGTCAGTCGGTTCCGGTTGAGCGTGGCACGTGTCTAGCGGCCAATCGCGTAGGCCTGCATCTGGCGCGGCGTGGCCGCGCCGCGCATCAGGCCGTTGCGGATGCCCACCGCGCAGACGCGCCCGAGCCCCCACGGCTCGGCCGCGGTGAGGTCGTGGCCGCGCGCGCGCAGTTCGGCGAGCGTGGCTTCGGGAAAGCGCGACTCGGCCGACATCTTGCCGAGCTGCATCGAGCGCGGATAGAACGAGCCGGGAAAATGCGCCGTCTGGAACGAAGGGGCGTCCACGGCGGCCTGCAGGTTCATGCCCGCATGCACGTGACGCAGGAACAGCTGCATCGACCACTGATCCTGCTGATCGCCGCCCGGCGTGCCGAACGCGGCGTAGGGCTTGCCCTCGCGCGTGACGAGCGTGGGCGAGAGCGTCGTGCGCGGACGGCGGCCCGGACCGAGCGACGAAGGCAGGCCCTCCTCCATCCAGAACATCTGCGCGCGCGTGGTGATGTTGAAGCCGAGGCCGGGCACCGCGGGCGACGCCTGCAGCCACCCGCCCGACGGCGTGGCCGACACCATGTTGCCCCAGCGATCGACCACGTCGAGATGCACGGTGTCGCCGCGCAATTCGGGTAGCGGCGCGAAAGTCGGCTCGCCCTGGCCGAAACCGCCCGGCTGCTGCCGCCCCGCGTTCGCCAGAATGCGCGCCGCGCGCGCTTCGCTGTCGAGCAGCGCGCCCGGACGGAATTCGAATGAGGCCTTGTGCGGATCGACAAGACGGCGGCGCTCGTCGTTGTAGGCGTCGCTCAGCAGCGTCTCCATCGGGACGTTCGCAAAGCGCGGATCGCCGTAGAACACGTCGCGGTCGGCAAAGGCGAGCTTCGACGTTTCGATGACCGTGTGGACGAAATCCGGGCCGAACGGATCCATCGCGTCCAGATCGAAGCCCGTGAGCAGCGCGAGCTGTTGCAGGAACATCGGCCCTTGGCCCCACGGTCCGGTCTTGTGCACACGCAGGCCTTGATAGTCGTACGAGAGCGCGTCCTCGTAAGTGGGCTCCCAGCGCGCGAGATCGTCAGCATTGAGCAAGCCGCGATTGCGGCGGCCCGAGGTGTCGAGCACGTCGGTCGAGCGGAAATACTGGTCGATGGCGTCGGCCACGAAGCCGCGGTAGAACGCCGAACGCGCGAGCTCGCATTGTTCGGCGCGATCGCTTTTCGCGCTCGCCTCGCGCAGGATGCGGCGGTACGTGGCCGCAATGGCGGGATTCGCAAACAGTTCGTTCGGTGCCGGCGCGTCGCCGTTGCGCAGCCACTGCTCGGCGGAGGTCGTCCATTCGCTGAGAAAGAAGTCCTTGATCGCGAGAATCGACGCGCACATGCGCGGCAGAACCGGATAACCGTGCTCCGCGTAGCCGATCGCGTAGCTCAGCACGTCTTCGAGCGGCAGTTGCCCGTAGTCGCGCAGCATCGTCATCCATGCGCCGAACGCGCCCGGCACCACGGCGGGCAGCAAGCCGGTGCCCGGCACGACTTCGAGCCCGAGCGCGCGCATGCGCTCGATCGTCATGGCCGCGGGCGTCACACCCTGGCCGCACAACACGCGCACGCGGTCTTCCCGCGCGCTGTAGAACACGACCGGCAACTCGCCGCCGGGACCGTTGAGATGCGGCTCGACAATCTGCAGCACGAAGCCGGCTGCGGCGGCCGCGTCGAACGCGTTGCCGCCCTTCTCGAGCACCGCCATCGCCGACGCGCTGGCAAGCCAATGCGTGGAGGCCACCATCCCGAAGGTCCCGATCAGTTCCGGACGCGTTGTAAAAGACATCTTCCACTCCCTGTGCGAAAGGTTCGAACTTCTGCCGAACCATTCACTATTGGTTCCACAATCCGTCACGATCAGCTTACGAAGGAAGATTTTTGGCCGCACCCGGTGTTAACCCTTAAATTTACGCGCTTATGCCCGCTTTCGTCAGTCCCTGAGACCTCGTGTCTTGCGCGCGGCAGCCTGGCTGCTAGAATCGAACCAATACTTAATGGTTCATATCGCACCATGGAAAGATCCGCGCTCGACAGCCTGCTTGCCTACATCGCACAACACCGGTTGAAAGACGGCGACGCGTTGCCGCCCGAGCGCAAGCTCGCCGAGGACCTGGGCGTGAGCCGCCGGGAACTGCGCGCGGCGCTTGCCTCGCTGGAGGCGTCGGGCCGAATCTGGCGCGGCGTGGGACGCGGCACCTACCTGGGCGCGCGGCCGCTGAAATTCGCGCCCACGCTGCGCGGCCTGCGTTCGCGCACGAGCCCGGCCGACATCGCGGAGATGCGCCTCATGTTCGAACCGGCATTAGCCGGTCTTGCCGCGGCGAAGGCCACGCCCGAGGATCTGACCGAGCTGGAGAAGTGCGTGAAAAGAAACGCGACAGCAAAAAACGATGAGGAGTGGCAACTATGGGACCAGCGCTTTCACCTGCTGATCGCGCAGGCCTCGCGCAATCCCGCGATCATTGCCCTCATGGAAGTGATCAACGGCATGCGGGTCAAGCCAACCCAGCGTGAGAAGACCACGGACCAGGCTACGCGCCATCATTTCGCGCAGCAGCACCAGTCCATCGTCGATGCGATTCTCGAGCGCGACGGCGAAACCGCCGCGCGCTGCATGCGCGAGCATCTGCTGAACGTGCAGGGATACGGTTCGCCGCATTGAGTGCGGAAATGCCAGCGCGCTGAGCGCTCACTTCACCGTGGACGCCGCGGCCTTGCACGTTACGGCATCCTGATCACCCGTGCCACCGCTGCAGCCGATTGCGCCGATCAACTTGCCGTCCTCGACCAGCGGAAAGCCACCGGGCGAAGCCACGAGCCCCTGGTCGAGCGTGGCCACGTAGGCATGACCGCTCTCGAACTGGCTGTAGAAAGCGCGTGTCTCGCGCCGAAAGCGCGCGGAGGTGCGCGCCTTGTTCTGCGAAACCTCGATGGAGGCGTATTGCGCGCCATCCATGCGTTCGAACGCGACGAGATCGCCATGCGGATCGACCACGGCGATGTTCATTTTCCAGTCGTGCTTGCGCGCCTCGGCCTCAGCGAGTGCGAGCAGATGCTTCGCCGCATCGAGCCCGATAGGCAAACCGTAAGGAATATCGTAAGGCATACGCTCCGGCACAGCGGCATCCGGCGGCGTGGAAGCTGACGTTTGAGCCTGCACGGTGGTTACAAAGACGAGACAGGCTGTGGCTGCGATCTGAACACAGTGATGCATTGCCCCCTCCTACGTCGGCGGGCCCGGGGCGCAACGCGCGGCAAGCCCAGGCCAACCAACATACTCGCGCAACACGCTGTGTGCAAGGCCGAAGGGTCAGCCCTCCTTACCATCGGCACGCGGCGCGATGAGCCAGCCGGCGTAGCGGTAGCAATAGGCCGCGAACGCAACGACCCAGCATGCACCTGAAGCTTCGATCCAGAACGTGAGCCACTGTGGCGCGAGCCATGGTCCCGCCACACGCATCAACGCGGCGATCACGAGCAACCCATAGCAGGCGATATCGAAGCCGCCAGCCACCAGCTTGCGGCCCGTATGTCCGCGCGCCGTGCGCGTGATCATCGCCATGATCGCGCAGCCGATAGCGCCCACCGTGAACGCGTGAATGGCCAGCGTATGCGCGACGAAACCCAATGCGGCGAGCGCAAGCAGCGCGAAGCCAACAGGTATCCACGCATAGGCGATGTGCAAGATGGTCAGGATCGGCCGGTTGCCGACCCGCCACGAACGCCAGCCCCAGATGCGCGCGCCTTGTGCACACGCCGCCGCAAGCGCCGCTAGCGCGACAAGCACGCCGGAGCCGAACACCGCGTCGAGCACGAACGCCAGTGCGCTTAGCGGCAGCACCGCGCGCTCGACCCCATGCCAGCGCCGTGCCGTGTAACCCGGCACAGCGTTGGCCGTGAAAGACGGGATGATGCGCCCGCCGATGATCGTGATGAACAGCACCAGCATGCCCACGGCGAGATACGCGCTGTGCAGCGCCCAGTCCGCGCGGCCCGCCAGCATCGAGAGGTGGAACGCCACGTTCAGCGCGGCGAGCATGCCGAGCGCGACCGGCAAGAAGATGTTGTGGCTGTTCTTTGCGCCGATAAGTACACGCAGCAGCACGATCGCGCACGCGGGAAGAAAGAGGCTGTCCACCACGGCGGCCACGCCAGGCGTTGCGTAGGCAACGGTAATACGCCCGGCGAGCCACAGCAGCCAAAGCGCCGCCAGCGACTTGCCCTGTGCTGGCGTGACCGACGTCCATGCGCGCACGGCGGTCAGAAGAAACCCCGCTACGATCGCCGCGCCGAAACCGAAAATCATCTCGTGCACGTGCCAGAACATGCCCGGCAGGTACGAACCGAGACCCGGCAACGGGTGGCCGGCATACGCGGCCATCCAGGCCAGCACGGCCGCGCCGCCGAAAAGCGCACCGCCAAGATAGAACGGCCGGAAGCCGAGCGCCCACAGCGCGAAACCACCGCGAGCCGCGGGGGTGGGTTCTTCGATTCGAAAGACGGTCATGATCGCCCTCGCCAATACATACATTTTCAATGCATGTTATATGGACTGGCGAAGAAATGCCGCTGCAAAGCTGAAAACGCGATGTAATGCCGCAGGCGCGAGTCCCGCCGCTCCCTGCCGGCGCCACGTTCGACGAGAAAACGGACGCGGCCCGCGCCGCGTCTCTCGCTCAGAACATATGGCGCAAGCCCACCATCATGCCGAGCTGCGTGGTGGTCGCCGCTGCACTGACGCCAACAAAACCTTGCAGTTGCGCCCCGACCAGGCCGCCGCGGTACAACGAGTAATCGGCTTCCGCATAAACGCTCGTCGCACGCGAGAGATCGTAGTCGGCCAACAGCTGGAATTGCGTGGCGTTACCATCGCCGCTTTGTTTCTTGCCTTCTTGCAGCGTGCGCCACACGTTGGCGGAAAGATGCGTATTGTCCCCGACCAGCTGCGAAACGCCGCCAAAGAACATTTCACGCGAAGAAAACGTATTGAACTTGAGCGCAGTGAGTTGCGCGGCTGTGAACGGGCCGTTCGGAAAATTCCCCATAAAGCCGGCGTCCTGCCGGTTCATCGCCCAGCCGAAGTTGACGGTCGTTTCCGCAAACGTGTACGCCGCGCCTGCGGTCCACGCCTTGAAGTGCGCGGAACTGTTGATCGCGTCGCGCGTGTCCAGATAGCCTGCGGCGAGGCGCAACGGCCACTGCGGAATATAGGTGACCGAGGCGCCGATCTGGCTGCCCGCGCCGAATGCGCCGGCTTGTCCGCCGAACGCGTATGAGAGTTCAAGCGTGATGTCCTGCCAGCGCGCAATGTATTTCGCCATGTTGCTGGCCCAGACGCCCTGGGCCATCGCGACTTCCGGGCGGAACTGGTAGACCGTCGGCAACCACTGCGCACTCACGTAGGTTTTCAGCACGGCATCCGCAAGTGGGTTGGTCTGGCGCCCCAGCGTCAGCCGGCCGAGCGTGGAAGACTGCAAACCCACATACGCCGTGTTGAAGAACGGATAACCGGGATCGCTCATGCCGGAGTTCGGGAAGAACCGGCTCTCCAGCTGGAAAACAACGCGATTGCCGCCGCCGAGATCCTCCGCGCCAAGCAGCCCCCAGTTGCTTTCGCTGAGACCGCCGTTGGCGAGTTGAACCTTGTCGTCCCCGGCCGCATTGGCATGGGTCGTATAGCGCACGGCGGTGTCGACGATCCCGTAAAGCGTCACCGACGATTGCGCGTGCGCCGCCGAACCAAACGCAGCCATCGCCACGGCAACGGCCATCCGCGCCGCCCCGCCGAACTTGAGCTGCATTGCGTTGCTTGATTGCATCGAGTCTCCTGTCGCAGTTATCACGTAGTTATCAATTGCTGGCCGAACATCGACTTCAGTCGAGAACGACAATTCGGAATGCTTGACATCACGCCGCAATCCGGCGTGCGATGCGCTCGATCGACCGCTCAGGGTTGAGCACCACGAGGCCGCCCAACGCAAGCACCACGAGCAGCGCCCCGGTAAGCAGCAGGCCTTGCTCGAAGCCCACCGCTACGTTGTCGTGCGCGCCGCGAATCAGCCAGCCCACTACGGGCGGCGCGACGATGCCTGCTATCCACGCGACCGAATACTCGATGGCGAGCGCCGCGCCGCGTTGCCCGGCTGGCGCGATCTGCGCGACCATTGCGGGGCCGAGCGAATAGATGATCGGCGTGGTGGCGATCGCCAATGCGATCAACGCGATCTTGACGAATGGGCCGAAATCGCAAACCGCAACCCCGAGGAGCAGAACGCCGCCAACGGCCAGACACCCGCAAACGAACGCACCGCGCGCAATACGCGATGGCACGCCACGCGTCATGAGCCGCTGCGACCAAGCGGAAAGCACGAGGCTCACCGGCGCACTCGTTACGAGCACCGCGGCGAAGAGTTGGCCGGCGCGCTGCGGCGCAAAGCCGAGCCCCTGATTCAGGTAGGCCGGTAGCCAGGTCAGGGCAAGCGCCAGCGTCAGGAAGGCCGCAAAGTGCAGTGCGATGATGCACACCACGGTGCGGTCCGTCAGGAGCGCACGATAGCGCACGCGCGGCGCGGGTTCATCCGCATCCGGGCCCGTTGCCACGTTCGTTGCGTGCGCATCGAGTTGCCCTTCGCGCCCGACGATCAGCCACAAGACAGCCCATGCCAAACCCAGCGCCGCCAGCACGATGAAGTTGGTGCGCCAGCCCCACCGCGCGTCGATCCACGGCACGGCAATGCCCGCGACGACCATGCCGAACACGCCGCCCTGCTGGAACACCGAGACAGGCAGATTGCGCTTTGCATCGGGAAACCACTTGTAGCAAGCATGAATCGCGATGGGCTGCGCCGGCCCTTCGCCCGCGCCCAGCAGCACGCGGCAGGCGATCAAGGTGGCAAGCGACGCGCTGTACGCAATCGGAAGCTGCACAACGGCCCACAACATGGCCATCGCGAGCAGCAGCCACCGCGTGGGCCAGCGGTTCGAAAGGAAACCGCCCACCACGCCTGTCACCGCGAACAGGAAGAAGAAGCTGCCCGCGAGCAGTCCGTATTGCGCTGGCGACAGGCCAAGCTCTTTCATGAGCGGCGCCGCGACGAGACCGAGCACGACCTTGTCGATGAAATTGATCGCAACGAGCAGGAACAGCATGAGCGTCATGAACCAGGCGCGCGCGGGTTGATAGGTGGGTTGCATGCTTGTGTTTTCTGGAAGTGAGACGGCGCGGCTTAGCGGCCTGAGCCGAAGTACCAGCGCAAGACCGCACGCTGAACCGCACGGCCATAGGGCGGATGAAACAACTCGACCGGAAACCATCGATGCTCGGCGAACACGGCCTTGGCATGCGAAAGCTCGCGAAAGCCCTCCTCGCCGTGGTAATTGCCCATGCCCGACATGCCGGTGCCGCCGAAAGGCAGCGAGTGGTTCATCGCGTGCCATCCCCAGTCGTTGAGCGTGACACCGCCGGAGTGCGTTTCCTGCATCACGCGGGCGCGCTCGCGCGCATCGGCGCCGAACCAGTAAAGCGCGAGCGGACGCTCGCCCCGGCGCACGTAGTCGAGCGCATCGCCAAAGGTTTCATACGCGATCACCGGCAGCAGCGGACCAAAGATCTCCTCGCGTGCAATGCGCATCTGCGGACGCACGCCGGTGACGATGTGCAGCGGCAGCTGGCGTCCGGTCGTCGCACACGACCCGCATACGGTGACCTTCGCGCCGAGCGCGCGTGCGTCCTCCAGCAGTTCGAGCATGCGGCTGTGTGCACGCGCATCGATCATCGACGTATAGTTCGCGCCGTCGCCCACCCACCCTTCGAAGGCCTGCGCGGCCGCTGCCACAAACGCTTCGACCGATTCGCGGGGAACCAGCGCATAGTCGGGCGCAACGCAGATCTGGCCCGCGTTCACCGTCTTGCCGTGAACGATGCGGCGCGCCGCACGCGCGAGATCGGCCGAGCGCGAGACGAGCGCCGGAGACTTGCCGCCCAGTTCCAGCGTAACGGGCGTCAAGTTGTCGGCGGCGGCACGCATCACCTCGCGCCCCACTGCCGGCGAGCCGGTAAACACGAGATGATCGAAAGGCAGTGCGCAAAAACGCTTTGCGCACTGCGCGTCGCCCTCGATCACCTCGACTTCGTCCGGGCCGAGTGCGTCCGCAAGCAGCGCGCGCAGCGCACGCGAAGAGGCGGGTGCGTATTCCGAGGTCTTGATCAGGCAGCGATTGCCCGCGGCGAGCGCGGTGGCGAGCGGCCCGAGCGCGAGATAGAACGGAAAATTCCAGGGCACCACAATGCCGACCACGCCCTTGGGCTGGTACTGGACCGCGGCACGATTCGTGCTGAACAACAGTTCGGGCGAGCGCCGCGAAGGCCGCATCCAGCGCTTCATATGCCGCAACAGGTGGTCGATATGCAGCAGCGAAGGCAGCAGGTCGACGAGCATCGTCTCGCCCGCGGCGCGCACGCCGAAGTCTGCCGCTGCGGCTGCCGCGCAATCGGCGGCGTGACGGCGCAACGCGTGACGCAGGCCCTGGAGCGTGTCGCGCCGTTGCGCGTAGGTAGGATAAGGCGCGGCGGCGAAGGCCGCGCGCAACGCTGCGAAACGTGCCGCCAAATGGGACGCAACGGGATCGTCCGCGTTGTGCGGCGTGCGCCATGCCTGATCGATCAGCTTCATTGAACGAGTCTCCCGGGATTGTCAGTGGCCTGCGTTCAAACCGGCACGTCACCGATAATCGTCGCACGCAGCATGCGCCGGCGAGCTGGGAAGTAGTCCTGAATAGCGTAGTGCTGCGTCGAGCGGTTGTCCCAGAACGCAATCGTGTTGGGGCGCCACTTCAGGCGCACCTGATACTCGGGCACGGCCGCCTGGCGATACAGGTATTGCAGCAAATCCATTTCGGCCAGGCGGAAATCGAAGCCAAAGCGCACCTCATTCTTTTCGATGAAATTCGCCAGGTGCGTTGTGAACGCTTCGTTCACGTACAGCACACGCTCGCCTGTTTCCGGATGCGTACGCACGACTGGGTGCATGACCGGCGGAAATGCGGCGCGGCGCGACTCGCGCTCCTCGGGCGTCATGCGCGTGCCAAATGCGGGCAGCAGATCATGGACGGCGATGAGGCCTTCCAGCGCGTTGCGCGTGGCCTCAGGCAACCGCGCATACGCTTCGGCCATGTTCACCCAGATCGTGTCGCCACCCACCTTCGGGCACTCGATACAGCGCAGCATCGAGCCCATCGAAGGACGCGCGCGCCAGCTCACATCCGAGTGATAGACGTTTTCGCGGCCAGGGATCTTGCTGTCGCCGCCCAGCACCACAAGCTCCGGATGATCGGGGTGATGCGGAAAAACCGGATGCACTTCGAGTTCGCCAAAACGCTGCGCCAGTGCGACCTGCTGTGCGGCGCTAATGTCCTGATCGCGGAACACGAGCAGCTTGTGCTTGAGCAGCGCGGCTCGCAATGCGGCGTACTGGTCGTCGTCGAGCGGCTGCGTGAGGTCGATGTTGCCGACCTCCGCGCCAATCACAGGCGACATCGGCTCGATGCTGAACGACGTCTTGAGGGCGCCCGCACTGACGATCGCGGGACTTTCGGGGGTGGCGTGCATGACTCTCTCCATGGTGATTCGAACCCGGCGCACAAAAGATACTCACGGGTATCGTTTTGAAAGATACTATTGGGTATCATTTGGCGGGTCAACCGAGGGTTTTCCCATGTCACACCACGATGAAAAGCCGTTGTCCGAATCTCTGGAAAGCGGGGACGGGTTCGTCGCGCCGCGCTACCGCAGCGGCCAGCGCTCCGCCGACGCCTTGCTGGAAGCGGGCCGGGTCCTGCTTGCGGAGATCAGTTACGAGGCGCTGAGCATCAACGAACTGTGCAGTCAGGCGAACCTCACGAAGGGCGCGTTCTATCGACGCTTCGAAAGCAAAGACGCCTTCTTTCACGCGCTCCAGCGTCTCGCGCTGGACGACGCGGCGCGTGTGCAGCGCGCGCTCACAGTCGAGCTGGATCGGGGCGGCGCCAGCACGACCACTGCAGCCGAATATCTGCGTCTCGTGGTCGATAGCGTGCGCGTGTGGCACCTGAGGCATCGCGGCATGATTCGGGCTTCGCTGCAGCGGCGCGACCATACGGCCGACGGCTGGCAACCCATCAAGCAGTTCGCGCGCGGTTTCGTCGACGAGATCGCGGCGCACCTCATCCGCCTGCCGGAACTGCGGCGCAACAAGGAAGCGGTGGAGCGGCTGAAAGTCGGCTTCCAGGCGGTTATCGCCACGATGATCAACGCGGCGCTGAACGACCCCGGCCCGCTGCGTCTGGACGAAGCGGCCATGACCGACGCACTGAGCCGCATGCTCACGCTCTACGTGCTGACGCCCGAAACCGATACCGCGGCCTGAGCCGCGCCGCAGGCAAGCTCAAGAGGAGGTTCTTTGGGCTGCGCTCCCTGCGCGGCCAAGCCTCGCCACCCGCGGCTGCGGGTGAGGCGCACGCCCTCGCGCCACATCGAGCGACTCGCCGGCATAGGGCAGCCACACCGTGAAGGCCGCTCCGCCCCCTTCGCGCGCCGCCACGTCGACGCTCCCGTGATGGGCCTCTACGATCGAGCGGACGATAGACAGACCCAGCCCCATGCCGTGCGGCTTGGTCGTATAGAACGGCTCGAACAGGCGCTGCGCCGAAACGGCCCCGCAGCCGCTGCCGCGGTCGGCCACGGTGAATTCAACGCCGTCGGCAAGCCGTTGCGTGCTTAGCGTGAGGATACGGGTGGCCTGGCCGGTATCCTGCATGGCGTCCATGGCGTTGATCGCGAGATTGAGTACGACTTGCTGGACCTGGACCGGGTCGCCCATGATCTCGGCATTGCCTGCGGCGTAATTCTCTTCCACGCTAATGTTGCGTCGTTTCGCTTCCGGCACGATCAGTTTCAATGCGCATTGCAGCGTGGCGTCGAGCGGCAGCGGACTGAACGCGACGCTCTGCTTCTGCAGCAAGCTGCGCAAGCGCTGCACCACGTCATTGGCCCTCAATGCGTCGCGCTTCACATCGGAGAGGATTTCCCTCAACTCGTCGGCATCGAGATGCGAGGACTTCATGAGCAGTTCCGCGGCATCCGCATTGCTCAGGATCGCGCCCAGCGGCTGCCCCACCTCATGCGCAATCGAGGCGCTCAGCTCGCCCACCGTCGCGAATCGCGCCGCACGCGCGAGTTCGCCGCGCCGCGCAGTGACTTCGGCTTCCGCAAGCCGGCGGCTGCGGCGCTGCGCCAGCAACGCGACGATGGTGAGCGTCTGGGCCAGCAGCACCGCCAGCGCGATCAGCACCACTCCGCGGTATTCGCGGAAAATCGACCTGGGAAAGTCGATCAACCGGCACTCCGCTGGCAGCGCCGAGGCAGAAAGACCATAGCGTTCCAGTTGCGTGACGTTTGCCGTGCACCGCGCGGGCAGCGCGGGGAACGCCGGCCCGTCGACGCGGCCTGGGCTGCGCAGGATCGACAACGCGGCTTGCGCGGTCAAGCGAGCGTTTTCTTCGAAGTCGTACATGGCGCCCGCCGTCACCCCGCCGTCGAGATAGGTCGAATACCACGCGTAGATGGGCGCACGCGAAGCCGCGACCAGATTGGGCACGATTTGATACGGCAAATAACGATGCCCCTCGCTGTCCCGATACATGGTCGTATAGACCACGGCCGTTTGCCTGTCGAGGCGCGCGAGCCGCTGCTCGATCTCGCGCAACGGCAGCCCCCGCCATGTTTCGACGGTGCTCCAGTGAGCGCCGTGCAACGTTGCCACCTGAGCGACGCGATCGATGAATGAGTAATCGGTGTCGGTCGCGCCCCCGATCACCACGAGTCGATGCGCGTCGGGTTGGAGGTCCTCCGCGATCGCCAGCGTTTTCGTGATGTCGATTCGAAACGGCACGCGATTGAAGCCTGCGGGCAGCGTGTGCTGCGCAAACCACTCTTCAGGCACACTCGTTAGCAGTACGGGTGCGCCGGGCCATAGCTGCGCGTGATTCTTCAATGCGAAATCGGCGGCATGGTTGCCTATCCCCACCACGAGATCGATGCGCTGATCCGCATACTTCTTCTTCATTAGCGCCAGAAATTCGGGCGCGAGGTCGTCGGAGCCGAAGCGAAAGCCGTCGAGTGCGTCGAGATACACTTCCACACCGTTTGCAGCGGACGTCTCCAGTATGCTTCTGAGCGCCTTGATCTGTACCAGGACAGCCGGCTGTATCGGGTCTGCGCCCGCGAGGATCTCCACGCGCGCGGGTTCCGCGGCGAGCGCGGCCGCCGCGCCAATGAGCAGCCACACAAGGCTCATTTTCCCGGTAACTTCGGCAAGCCTGCTCACCCGCGCCAGAGCAATGGAAAGTGCGGCGAACACGCCAGACCGCCGATGTCCGCAAACATGCATCGACAGGCTTCCATGAACGGTGCGTGGCAAAGCGCCTTTCTCCATTTCAGGCACGGCGTGAGATTATTCGCTGAAACATGGTCGTTCTTCGTCTTTAAATCCGGATATTCACGAATGCCGACTAGTGCAATGCGTCAATTAGCAAGCCGGTAATTCGTTCGCTTCACGCCATCCCTTCAAAAAGAAGATCTTCCACTCAGCCGATTGCCGAAGGCATGCTGCGCCATTTGACCTTGAAAGCTGGATTTGGCGGCTTCAGGTTTGCAGCAAGCGACTGGCGCAGTTCATCCCCCCTTCATGCAATGCGTTATAGCAATTTCCCCAGTTTCCCGGCTCCTGACTGTACAGAAAGGTTGGAAACTGACGTTATCAGACACCTCATGTTTAGTATGGCGAATATTCAATATGAATCGAAACAAATGAAATGACAGCCCGTATTGCCCTGCCCTTGCGGGCAATCCCGTTGCCCCTTCTACCGATAGCGAAACCGTGTGGCCGCTCCGATACTGAACGCCGGTACGTCAACGCTCCGGCTGACCATGGCCCATCCCGCACCTGAAGCGACCAGTGACATCCGTGACACCGCCTCGCCAACTGGATCGCCAGATATGGTCCACATTGCGGGCGGCACATTCCTGATGGGCTCGAATCAGCACTACCCGGAAGAAGCGCCGGCGCACAAAGTGCGCGTTCGCAGCTTCTGGATAGATCGCCATACGGTCACGAATGCCCAGTTCAGGCAATTCGTCGACGCGACCGGCTACATCACCTCAGCCGAGCGGCCGGCAAACCCCGACGATTATCCCGGCGCATTGCCCGAGATGCTGGAGCCCTCTTCGGTGACGTTCGCCAAACCCCCACGCCGCGTTGACCTGCGCAATCACTACAACTGGTGGGCCTACACGCGGGGCGCGGACTGGCGGCATCCACGCGGCCCGGCCAGTTCACTGGAAGGGCTCGAGGATCATCCCGTCGTGCACGTCTCCTATGAGGACGCCGCCGCTTACGCGCACTGGGCGGGCAAGGACCTGCCCACCGAAGCCGAATGGGAATTCGCCGCGCGCGGCGGCCTGGAGGGCGCCGAGTTCGTCTGGGGCGATGAGTTCACACCCGAAGGCCGGCAAATGGCCAATACGTGGCAAGGCGAGTTTCCGTGGCAGAACCTGCTCGAAGACGGCTACGAATGGACTGCGCCAGTCGGCTCGTTTGCGCCCAACGGCTACGGCCTCTACGACATGGCCGGCAACGTGTGGGAGTGGACGAGCGACTGGTACCAGGACCACGGCAAGATCGTTAAGGCGTGCTGCACGCTGGACAATCCGCGCGGCGGAACCATCGAATCCAGCGTCGACCCGCGCACGCCGCAACTCACGATACCGCGCAAGGTCATGAAGGGTGGCTCGTACCTGTGCGCACCGAATTACTGCAGGCGTTACCGGCCCGCCGCGAGAATGGCTCAGCCTGTCGATACCTCCACGTGCCATGTGGGCTTTCGTTGCGTGGTCCGCGATAACGCTTCCGGTTGAATCCCACACCGCTACCGTCGACGGTAGCTCTACGACAAGGAGTGTTCCATGGCGGGCAAGAAGAAACCCAACTTCCTGATCCTCTGGGGCGACGACATCGGCCAGTCCAATCTCAGCATCTTCACGAAGGGGCTGATGGGCTACCGCACACCCAACATCGACAGCATCGGCGAGGCCGGCGCAGTGTTCACCGACTACTACGGCGAACAGAGCTGCACCGCAGGCCGCGCGTCGTTCATCACGGGACAGTGCGGCTTGCGCACGGGACTGACCAAGGTCGGCCTGCCCGGTGCGCCGCTCGGTATGCGCGCCGAGGATCCGAATATTCCGGAACTGCTGAAGGACCTTGGCTATAGCACCGGACAATTCGGCAAGAACCATTTCGGCGACCGCGACGAGCATCTCCCCACGATGCACGGCTTCGACGAGTTCTTCGGCAACCTCTATCACCTCAACGCCGAGGAAGAGCCGGAACTACCCGACTACCCCGATGCCAACGAGTTTCCCGACTTCCGCAAGAAGTACGGCCCGCGCGGCGTGCTGCACTGCTGGTCCGACGGCAAGGGCGGCCAGAAGATCGACAATACCGGCCCGCTCACCAGAGAGCGGATGAAAACGGTCGATACCGAATTTCTCGCGGCCGCGAAGGAGTTCATCCAGAAAGCGCATAAAGAAGACAAGCCGTTCTTCCTCTGGTTCAACACCTCGCACATGCACTTCCGCACGCATATCGAGGACCGCATCCGTGGCCAGGCAGGTCGTTGGCAGTCCGAATATCATGACTGCATGGTCGAGCACGACAAGCATATCGGCGAGATGCTCGCGTTGCTCGACGAACTGGGCATTGCGGACGACACGATGGTCATGTACAGCACCGACAACGGTCCGCACATGAACTCCTGGCCCGACGCCGGCATGACGCCGTTTCGCAACGAGAAGAACTCCAACTGGGAAGGTGCGTACCGCGTGCCCTGCCTCGTGCGCTGGCCGGGGGTGATCGATCCGGGCACGGTGTGCAACGAGATCGTGAGCCACCTCGACTGGCTGCCCACCATCGTCGATGCAGCGGGCAACCCGGATATCAAGGAGGAACTCAAGAAAGGCTTCAAGGCCAACGGCAAGGACTTCAAGGTCCATCTCGACGGTTTCAGCCTGCTGCCCTACTTCACCGGCAAGGCGAAGAAACCGGAGCGAAAAGGCTTCTTCTATTTCACCGACGACGGCGACCTCGCGTGCCTGCGCTTCGACAACTGGAAAGTGGTCTTCATGGAGCAGCGCACGACCGGCACATTGAGGATATGGGCCGAACCGCTCGTCACCTTGCGGGTGCCGAAGATATTCAACCTGCGAACAGACCCCTACGAACGGGCCGATATCACATCCAACACCTACTACGACTGGCTGCTCGATCACGTCTTCATTCTCGTGCCGGCACAAGCCGGCGTCGCCGAATTCCTGCAGACCTTCAAGGAATTCCCGCCACGCCAGAAAGCGGCGAGCTTCGGCGTGGACCAGGTGGTCGAGAAGATGATGGACGCCGCAGGCGGCGGTCACCGCTAGCCACCGCTAGCCACCGCCAGTCAGCCCACGCGGCGCGTGTTCGCGCGCCACTGCGTTAGTGCAGCCCTCGGGTGGCGTTCGTCCGCACGCCACCGAGGGCACGCCGTGCCAGGACATCCATGGACGCCAAGGCCCTGACTCTCCTCGCGCTCCAGTGCGCCATTGCAGGAACGGTCTTCACGTATGGCTTGCAGGCCACGCGCGACGACCTGCTCTACATCGCACGCCGGCCCGGCCTGCTCGTGCGCTCGCTCATCGCCATGCTGGTTATCATGCCGCTCATCGTGGTCGCGTGCGTGTATTACCTCCAGTTGCCGCAGCCGACCGCCGTCGTGCTGATCGCGCTCGCCATCTCGCCGGTGCCGCCGCTATTGCCCAGAAAACACAAGAAAGCAGGCGGCATCGCGCCCTACGGTTTGGGTTTGCTCGTGGTGCTTGCGCTGGTTTCCATCGTCACGGTTCCGCTCTCGGTGGCACTCTTGAACTGGCTCTTTGCCGAAGCGATAGCGGTCGGCCCGGTTGCGATCATGAAAATCGTGCTGACCATGATCATCGCCCCGCTCGTGGCGGGCGTGCTGGTCTCGAAGCTCGCTTCAGGCGCCGCACAGCGCCTGCTCGCGCCCGTTCGGCTCGTGGCCACCGTACTGCTGTTTGCGGGCATACTCGCCCTGCTGGCAGGCACCTGGCATGGAATCTGGGTGGCCACCGGCCACTGGACGGTAGTCGCCATCGTTGCCTTCGTGCTTGCGGGCCTGATCGTCGGGCACTGGCTCGGCGGGCCCGAGCAGCAGCACGCATCAGTGCTTGCGCTGTCCACCGCCTCGCGCCATCCCGCCATCGCACTGTCCATTTCCGCTGTCAACTTTCCCGGCGAGCAGTTCGCACCCACGCTGGTGCTCTATCTGATCCTGTGCACGATGCTGGCCATTCCATACGTGAAATGGCAACGCAGCCGCTCAGCGCTTTCATCCGGCACGCCTTAAAGGTCACGCCATGCCTACCTCACATGACCGCGACAATCCCTTGATACCCGACACGGACTTGTCGGCGCCCGTCAAGCCCGACGAAGGCACGCTGCAAACGCGCGCACGCACCTCGCTCGCGATCGAGCGCACCTTTCTCGCGGCCGAACGCACGCTCATGGCCTGGCTGCGCACCGCGCTGTCGATGATCAGCTTC
This sequence comes from Paraburkholderia sp. J11-2, assembly GCF_905220185.1. Classification (NCBI taxonomy): domain Bacteria; kingdom Pseudomonadati; phylum Pseudomonadota; class Betaproteobacteria; order Burkholderiales; family Burkholderiaceae; genus Paraburkholderia; species Paraburkholderia sp. J11-2. The sequence continues at coordinate 117,956 of NZ_CAJMYY010000005.1, forward strand.
GGCTTTACGCTCGCGAAGTTTTTCGAATACGTGGAAAGCCAGAAGGGCGCGCCCATTGTCGGGCATTTCGGCACAACGTGGTCGCCGCGCGCGGTCGGCACGGCGATGGTCGTGATCGGGACGGTGGCCTTGCTGGTCGCGGTCGTGCAGCATAAGCGCCGTGTCAATGCGCTGCGACGCGAGGGCCTGTTGCCGCAATGGAATCTCGCCTACTGGGTCGGGATTGCGGTGGCCGCGCTCGGCGCATTTGCGCTCGGTACGTTGGTGCTGGACTGATCGCCGACGGGGACCGGCAACGCCGGCACCCGCGTCAAACCGCTTTTTCTTCACGACAACCACCTTATCTTTATTCAGGATGCCAAATAATTTTAATTTCAATCAGCGCATCCTCCCTCTTTGATCAATCAACACCCCCACGTCACGTGCGAATTCAGTCCCTCACGCAATTCGCATAGAACCCATTATTTGGGACACCGGATGATCAGTGTTTACACGAATGGGTTAGGTGGCCGCTCTTTTCATAATATCAACGCACTAAAAGCGGCGGTACGAGACTACTCCACAGGAGGCACCGTGACGGGCATCCGACTGAGCGGCGTAACGAAGCGGTATGGCGAAACCGAGGTGATCACCGGCCTCGACCTCGACATTCAATCCGGTGAGTTCCTTGTCTTCCTTGGCCCCTCGGGCTGCGGAAAATCCACGTTGCTGCGCATGATCGCCGGGCTCGAAACCGTGAGCGACGGCCAGATCAGCATTGGCGAGCGGCGCGTGAACGAACAGCCTCCGGGCAAGCGCGGCGTGGCGATGGTGTTTCAGCACTACGCGCTCTACCCGCACATGACCGTGTACGACAACATGGCGTTCGGCCTGCGCAATACGGGTGTGAGCGCGGGCGAAGTCGACCAGCGCATCAACGAAGCCGCGCGCATGCTCGAACTCAGTCCGCTGCTGCAGCGCCGCCCCGCCCAGCTTTCGGGCGGTCAGCGCCAGCGCGTTGCAATCGGGCGCGCCGTCGTGAAGGAGCCCGAAGCGTTCCTGTTCGACGAGCCGCTCTCCAACCTCGACGCCGCGCTGCGCACCCGCACGCGCCTCGAACTGGCGCGCATTCATCAGCGCCTGCACTCGACCATGGTGTTCGTCACGCACGACCAGGTGGAAGCCATGACGCTCGCCACCCGCATCGTGGTGATGAACCGCGGGCGTATCGAGCAGATCGGCGCGCCGCTCGAGATCTACAAACGGCCCGCCACGCGCTTCGTCGCGGGCTTCATCGGCACGCCGGCCATGAACTTCATCGATGTCGAGCGCGTGGGCGACAACGGCGGCCGGTTGATCGTCGGACTGCCGTTCGACGGCGTGCACGCGCCCACGGCCATCGCCACAGCGAGCCTGCCCGCGGGCAAGCTCACGCTGGGCGTACGCGCCGAACACGTGCTGCTGGACCCGCAAGGGCCGCTGGTTGGCCGCGCCGAAGTCATCGAGCGGCTCGGTGACCGCTCGCTCGCCCATGTGAGCATGCCCAACGGCCAATTGCTCGTGGCCGAGTTGCCGCGTGCGCGCGAGCTCGATATCGAAACCGGAGACACGATCCGCATGAGTCTCGACGCGGCGCACCTGCATGTGTTCGACGAAACCGGGAAGGCGTGGCATGGCCTCTAACCGCTCGCTCGCCATCCCGCTGCCAAAAACGCGCGACGGCCGGCGGCGCAACCTGCGCGCGCCATGGTCCAACGCGCTGTTCGTGCTGCCGTTCGTGATCGTCTACGTGCTGTTGCTGATCGTCCCGTTGTGCCTCGGCTGGTGGCTCAGCCTGCAACGCGTGGACCTGCTCGCCGGCACGAGCGAGTTCATCGGCATGCGCAACTATCTCGACCTCACGCTCGACCCGATTTTTCGCGGCGCTTTGCGTAACACGTTCTACTTCGTCATCCTCACGGTCCCGATTTTCGTTCTGCTTGGCCTGGCGCTCGCGCTGGTGCTGAACCGCCCCGGCCGCTTCGGCGCAGCGCTGCGCGCGCTGTTTTTCGGGTCCTCGGTGTTATCGGTCACAATTGTCACGCTAGTCTGGAAGCTCGTGATGATGCCCGGCAACGGCCTGCTCGCCGACATGAGCCACGCGCTCCATTTGCCGGAGTTCGTTCCGCTGATGCACGAGGCCACCGCGCTGCCCGCCATCGCCGTCGTCACGGTCTGGTGGATCATGGGCCTGCCGATGATGCTGTTTCTCGCGGCGCTCCAGCAGATTCCGCAGGAGCTTTACGAAGCCGCGGCGCTCGACAGCGCTTCGCGCTGGCGCACGTTCACGAAAATCACGCTGCCTTCCATCTGGCGCACTGTCGCGCTCGTGGCAGTGATCGAAGCGGTGCTGCAGTTCCAGTTGTTCGGCCAGGCCCAGCTGCTCACAGACGGCGGCCCGAACAACTCCACGCGCCCGCTCGTGCAATTCATCTACGAAACCGGCTTCCGCCAATGGTCGTTCGGCTATTCCGCAGCAGCGGCGCAAGTGCTTTTCGCGCTGATGCTGATCGGGGTGGTTGCGCAGGCCTGGCTTCTGCGCAAGAAGGAGAAGGCATGAGCACGCTGGCTTTCGAGACGCGCTCGCGCGGCTCGCTAACGGGCCGCATGGGCGACCGACTGATGCTCGGCGCCGTGGTGGTGCTCGCGCTGCTGTGGATCACGCCGCTCGTCTGGGTGCTGTGCCTCTCGTTCAAACCGAACGCGTTTCTCGAGCAGCACACCGACGTGCTCTTCTCGCCGCCCTTCACGCTGCGGAACTACACGAACATCCTCAACACCTCGGCGGTGGGTGGGTGGCTCGTCAACAGCCTCATCGTTTCGATCGGCCAGACGCTGCTCACGCTCGTCATCGCCTCGCTCGCGGGCTACGGCTTCGCGCGCACCGAGTTTCCCGGCAAGCGTTATCTCTACGTACTCTGCCTTTGCGGACTCGCGGTGCCCGAGCAGGCGCTCGTGATTCCGCTACACCAAATCTTCGCCTCGCTCGACTGGCACAACACCTATGGCGCGCTGATTCTGCCGCGTCTCGCCTCGCCGTTCGGCGTGTATCTGATGACGCAGTACTTCAAGGCCGTGCCCATCGAGATCGAAGAGGCCGCGTTGCTCGACAATGCTTCGCGTTTCAAGGTGTTCTGGCGCGTCGTGCTGCCGCTTTCGCTGCCGGCGCAAGCCACGCTCGCCATCTTCACGTTTCTCAGTGCGTGGAACGACTATCTCTGGCCGCTCGTGTCCGCCTCGAAGCCCGAGATGTACACGCTGACAATCGGGCTCGCTTCCACGCAAGGCAATTTCGCCCAGTCCGAAGGCATTGGTTACCTCATGGCCCAAGCCGTCTTCGCCGGCTTGCCCATCTTCGTGCTGTATCTGTTCTTCCAGAAGTACATCGTGGCGGCCGTGGCCGGCACCGCGGTTCGGTAGACGACGCCATCGAGTCACGCTTCGATCTGTTGCGCTCTATTTTTAATTAATTCGTAGTACAAACAAAACGATCCACTGGGAGCGCAGCGACAGCGCGGCAGCTGGATCTTCCACAGGAGAGAGACATGAGAAGATCGTTGGTGCGCGGCGTACTCACACTCGCAGCGCTCGGCCTCGCGGCGGGTTTGACCGCGCCGGCCCAGGCCAAAACGGAAATCACGCTGTCGCGCTTCTTCGGCGCTTGCGACGCCGAATACGGCAAGGTCAACGACGTGAGCCAGGCCTCGGGCGAGTGCGGCATCATCACGACGCTCGTGAACCAGTTCAACGCGACGAACAAGGAAGACATCGTCGTCAAACCGCAGATCATCGAGTGGGCGCCCTACTATACGCAGCTCGACGCGCGCATTCTGAGCCGCAATGTGCCGACCATCTCGGTCATGCACGAAGCCGTGCTGGGCGACTACGTGAAGCGCAATCTGGTCGAACCGCTCGACGACGGCTTCAAGTCGGTTGGCGTGGACAAGAACGATTTCACGGCCCAGGCGCACCGCGCCGTGACGTTCGGTGACAAGACCTATGCGCTGCCGTTCGACACGCATTCGTGGCTCTGGCACATCAACGTGAACCTGTTCAAGAAGGCGGGCCTCGTCGACGCGAGCGGCAAACCCATCCTGCCGAAAACGCCCGACGAACTGCTCGCGCAGGCGAAGCAGTTCAAGGCCAAGACGGGTCTGCCCTATTTCGCCGTGCCGATCGCCAATGAATCGGCCGCGCAAACGCGCACGTTCGACACCTGGGTCTATCAGCAAAACGGCACGCTGTTCCCCAATGGCCCGACGAAGATCGACATGCACACGCCGGCCGCCACCAACGCGCTCACGCTCTACGACAAGCTCATGAAGGCGGGCTCGATCACGCCGGGCCTTGACTACGGCGCGGCCAATCAGGCCTTCGAAAACGGCAAGGCGGGCGTGCTCATGTGCGGCACATGGATGATCGAGGACTTCACGAATCTTGCGAAGAAGCCCGACTCCCCGCTTGCGAACGGCTACGACGTGGTGCCGTTCCCGAACCTGTACCAGAAGAAGGCCGTGTGGGCCGACGGCCACTCGTGGGTCATGCTCAAGGGCGGCGCGAAGGACGAGAAGACCCGCCACGCCGCGCTGGTGTTCCTCAAGTTCCTCTACGACCACGACGGCGACTGGGCGCGTACCGGCCACCTGCCCGCACGGGAGTCGATCATCACGAGCGCCAGCTTCAACGCGCTGCCGCACCGCGCGGAGATCAAGGAGATCTCGGCCACAGGTTACGCGCTGCCGAACACGGTGCCGCGCCAGTTCGCAATCCAGCAGATCGTGGGCGAAGAGACCAGCAACATGCTCTCGACCGGCAAGTCGGTTGCCGACGTGCAGAAGGAAGCTGAACAACGCACCAACGCCCTGCTCGCACGATAACGTCAGCATGCGGTGCACGCCTGCGCGGCGCGCACCGCCTCACTTCACACCGCTACAGCATGGATAGAGGAACACCATGATCGCTTCCCGCCTCATCGTCGACCGCGACTTCGTCATTTCCGAACTCGACCGGCGCCTGTTCGGCGTCTTCGTCGAGCACATGGGCCGCTGCGTCTATACCGGCATTTTCGAGCCCGGCCATCCGGACGCCGACGAGCGCGGCTACCGCAAGGACGTGATGGCGCTCACGCGCGAACTCGGCCCGACGATCGTGCGCTATCCCGGCGGCAACTTTCTCTCGGGCTACAACTGGGAAGACGGCGTAGGCCCGCGAGAAAAGCGCCCGCGCCGCCTCGATCTTGCCTGGTACTCCACCGAAACCAACCAGTTCGGCACGAACGAATTCATCGAATGGTGCCGCTCGCTCGACATCGAACCGATGTACGGCGTGAACCTCGGCACGCGCGGCCCCGACGAGGCGCGCCGATTCGTCGAGTATTGCAATCACCCGGGCGGCACGGCGCTTTCCGACCTGCGCCGCGAGCACGGCTATGAAAGGCCCCACGACATCAAGTTCTGGTGTCTCGGCAATGAAATGGACGGCCCGTGGCAAATCTGCCGCAAGACGGCCGAAGAATACGGGCGGGCCGCACTCGAAACGGCCAAGCTCATGCGCTCGGTCGACCCCACCATTCAGCTCGCGGCGTGCGGTTCCTCCACGCACGAAATGCCCACCTATGGCGCGTGGGAAGACCGCGTGCTCGACCATTGCTTCGAACAGGTCGATTTCATTTCGCTACATACTTACTTCGAGAACCGTCGCGATTCGACTGCCGAATTCTTCGGCAATATCGAAGTGATGGATCTGTTCATCAAGGAAATTGTCTCAGTGGCCGACAGCGTGGCCGCGCGCAAGCATTCGTCCAAACGCATCATGCTTTCATTCGACGAATGGAATGTCTGGTACAAGGCGCGCACCATCAACGATCTGCGCAAGCCGGGCTGGCCCGAGGCGCCGCGGCTCATCGAGGAGGTCTACAACCACGAAGACGCGTTGGTCGTGGGCGGCGCGCTCATCACGATGATGAACAACTCGGACCGCGTGAAGACCGCCTGTCTCGCACAACTCGTCAACGTGATCGGGCCGATCATGACGGAGCCCGGCGGCCGCGCGTGGCGTCAAACCATCTTCCACCCGTTCGCACAGGCCTCGAAATTCGGCCATGGCCGCGTGCTCAAGCCGGTGATCGATTCGCCCACCTACGAAGCGGAAACCTTTCCGGAGATCCCTTATCTTTGCGCAGCGGTCGTGGACGATCGCGCTACGGGCACGACGACCCTCTTCGCGCTCAATCGTCACCTGAGCGAGGAGATGGAATTGAATGTCGAGCTGCGTGGACTCGGCCGCGAACGTACGCTCGATCACGCGCTCGAGTTGTATCATGCCAACATGAAAGCGGTGAACACGGTGGAGGCGCCAACTACAGTGGCGCCGGCAGTCAACAACGCCGTGTCGGTCGAGGGGGAACGCGTGCGCGCGAAGCTCAAGCCGGGCTCGTGGAACGTGATTGTGACGACCGCCCGATAACACAGCACGCACACGCTGTGCACGACGTCCATGAAGGGGAAGTGATGTTCGAGCGCGAACCGATCGTTGGCAATATAACAACGCAGATCGCCAAGATTATCGGCATGCGCGTGGTCTCGGGCGAGTTCGCGCCCGGCGACGCGCTGCCGGTCGAAAGCGAACTGTGCAGTGCCTACGGCGTGAGCCGAACCACGCTGCGCGAAGCCATCAAACAGCTGGCGGCCAAACGGCTCATTGCCGTTTCGCCCAAAATCGGCACACGTGTCCTGCCCTTCTCCGACTGGAACCTGCTCGACCGCGACGTGCTCGCGTGGCGCCTCAACGCGCAGTTCGACTCGAAGATCGTCGAAGACATCTTCGAAATGCGCATCTGCTTCGAGCCGCGCGCGAGCTTTCTCGCCGCGCGCCACGGCAAGGAAGACACCTTCCAGATCATCGAGCGCCGGTACCTGGAACTGGCGAGCGCATACGGCCAGTCGGCCCAGCATGGCGCCTCCGACATTCGCGCAGCCGCCGACGCCAATCTCGAGTTTCATCTCGCCATCATCACGGCCTCGCAGAACGGCATGTTCATCACGATCGGCAATGCGATCAAGGCGGCGCTGCGCGTGTCGTCGGAGATGATGCAGCGCCAGGCCGCGAAGCCGAGCGAAGACCTCGAACTGCATGACGCCGTGCGCCGGCATATCGTGGCGCGCGAAGCCGACGCGGCGGCGGCTGCCATGACGCGCCTGCTCGAACAGTCGCGCGACCGGATTCTGCGCTATACGATCGCGCCGTGACGACGGTGGGCACGCGTTCGCGCGCTGTGCCCGCATTGTGCTGATTGCACCATCCGCCTCTACGCACGGCTTGCGCGCCGCCGCTACCCGTGCGCACCCTGGTCCGCGCCCGCTTGCGCCGACTATGCCGAAATCGTCACGAGTCGAACCCTAATCGACCAAGACGTACCTATTTTCGCTACCTAGACTGGCTTCGCCGATCTCGCCACGCTTCTCGCGCGAGCGCGAAGCTCACAGGCGTGTTCGCAACAACTCAAGATCGCATTCGCCGGCACCGAAGCAGGCAATGTCCGGCATTGCCCACCATGCACCTGAGGGGAAGTGAAAAGTGAATTTGAAGGTAACGCACTCCGCACTTGTAGTCGCCTGGGTATTTTCATCCGCCGCCGCGCACGCCGATGTCGTCAAGATTGGCTTTGCCGCGCCGCTCACGGGCGCGCAGTCGAACTATGGCACCGACATGCAAAAGGGCGTGCAACTGGCCATCAACGATTTCAACGCCACGCATCCCACCATCGGCGGCAAGGCGGTATCGTTCGAACTGGACTCGCAGGACGACCAGGCTGACCCGCACACGGGAACCGTGGTGGCGCAACGCCTGATCGACGATGGCGTGAGCGGCATCATCGGCCACTTCAACTCGGGCACCAGCATTCCTGCATCCGATCTGTACAACCGCGCCGGGCTGCCGCAGATTTCGATGGCGACCTCGCCGGTGTATACGGCGCGCGGCTACAAGACGACGTTTCGCCTGTTGACGAGCGACGCGCAGGCTGGCCGCATTGTCGGCTCCTATGTCGTGAAGTCGCTGCACTACAAGCGCATTGCGATTATCGACGACCGCACCGCCTACGGCCAGGGCATTGCCGACGAGTTCGCGAAGGCAGTCGAAGCCGCCGGCGGCACCGTGGTCAAGCGTGACTACACGAACGACAAGGCACTCGACTTCTCTGCAATCCTGACCAATCTGAAGGGCATGAATCCGGATGCGGTGTTCTATGGCGGCGGCGACGCGCAGTCGTCGCCGATGATCCGCAAGATGCGCCAGCTCGGCATCAAGGCGGCGTTCGTGACCGGTGAAATGTCGCGCTCGCCCACCTTCCTGAAGATCGGCGGCAGCGCGGCCGAAGGGGCGATCGTCTACATGGGCGGTCTGCCGAAGGACAAGATGCCCGGCTTCGCCAGCTACGCGTCGCGCTACAAGGCACGCTTTGGCGAGGACCCCATCACGTACTCGCCGTACTCGTACGATGGCACGATGGCGCTTCTCACCGCGATGAAAAACGCGAACTCGACTGATCCCAAGGTCTATGGCCCGTACCTCGACAAGCTGTCGATCAAGGGCGTTTCGGCGGCGACGATTTCGTACGACCCGACCGGCGACCTGAAGGATGCGCCTGTGACCATCTACAAGGTCCAGCATGGCGACTTCAAGCCGGTCGATACGATCGCGGGCAGTTGATCTCTTCGCGGGTCCATGAAGGACCCGCTGAATCCGCACTGTTTGGTCCTGGCCATCGGTGCGGATTCGTGCATCTCCCGCGCGCCCACCGTTCGAACACCCTCGGGTGCCAGATCGCTGTGTGCGATTGACCTGCGACGTGTCTTGCGTGCCTGTAGCCGGGCATGGCTGTTGCGCCCTCGCTCATACGTGGCGATACCGCCGCATGTCGAAAGCGAAGGGAGACAGTCATGAGGCAAACCGTATTGGGCGTCTACGACAGCTATGGGAGCGCACGTTCCGCGCAAAAAGCACTAGGCGAAGCAGGCGTTGCGCAGGCCGATATCGCCATTTACTCGATGTCGGTCGAGGCCCCGCTAGAAAAAGGGCCGCGTGTGTATGCGCCTGGCTTGAGTGATCCTGGGCAACACACACCGGTATTCGATCAACTCGAACGCTTGTTCGCGCGGCTCTTCACGCACGGCGCGTATCCACCGGAAACCGAAGATTACCGGGAGTTCGTTCGCCGCGGCGGATCGGTCGTCAGCGCGGACGTTTCCGAAATGCAGGTGAATCTCGCGCGCGACGTCATGCGCAGCGCGGGCGCCGCCGACATCGAGGAGCGCAGCCAAGCCTGGCACAGCGCTTCCTCGCACATCGCGCCCTCCGGAAGCACGACGCGAGCGCCCGGCAATTTACACGCGACGTCGCCCGAGGCGGCGGCACAGACACGGCGCGCTGCGTATGCTTCGGCAGTGCCAACCGTGGTCAGCGGCATGCGGCAGGTCACCACGCGCGCCGCAACCGCGCCCGAAGCGACCGCGAACGCAGCCGGAGCACAGCAGACATCGACGAGAGGCCTGGTAGGCGACCCTGTCATGGGCACGCCAATCGACGACGCCTCATACGAGACAGAAGTCCGCAAAGACTACGCCGCCAACTACGCCAACTCCGGCATGTCCTACGAAGAATATTGCGCAGCTTACGAGCACGGCGCAATGCTCGGGCAGGACGAACGGTATAGCGGACACGACTGGCAAGGCGTTGAACCGAATGCACGCGCGGATTGGGAATCTCGCTACCCGGAAAACGGCTGGGAAAGGTTCAAGGCTGCCGTTCGCCACGGCTGGGAGCGCATGAAGGGCGTTTGATGCGTTTGATGCCCTCGTGATCCCTTCTGCTTCCCACTGCTTACCGTCCCAGGCTGCTGAGTTGAGCAGCCTGGGGGCGCTCGCACTCAATTCACCTTCTTTCCCTCTCCCGCCCAAGACAGCGCACGCCAATCCGGCGTGCGCAAATCGCGCCTGAGGGTCGTCCTCCGACCCGCCTCAAAGCATCGCGTATTCACGCCCCCCCGGCTGCATGTGCGCCATTCAATCTTGCACATACGTATACCCCTGGAAGGACTCGTAAGCGATTGGCCAAACGCCACGCTGATTCTTGCTTCATGCAAGCGCTCTCGAAGCGAAGATTTGCCTCGCCGCTCGCCGATTGCCCCCCGATCGGCGTAAGGCGGGGCGCGCTTCCCCCCTCTCGGCGCGCCCCTTCTTTTTGTTCCATTGCGCCAAGGAGGCCCATCATGACCAGCCCTATCGGTTCGAGCAGTATTGCGCACACGTCCTCGTTGACGTCGTCGGGCGAAAACCGCAGCACCAAGAACTCCACCACGGGAAACACCGGCGGCAACCCGTTTCCGCAACAGGAAACCCTGCATCCGGCTGCGCCGGTCGGTCCGCTCGGCCACAACATCAATACCTCGGCATGACCACTTCGCCGTCACGGGAAACGCCGACGCAGCGCTCGCCCATGTGCCTGACGCCACGGTTGTCAACGCATCTGGTGCGCGCCGCGTCGGCCGTTGCCCTCGCCTGCCTCGCCCTGCCGCTCGAAGGCTGTGCCGTGGTGGCCTTTCCATGCCGGGTCGCATCGGCCACGCTGAAGATCGTGCCGTTGGTCGGCCACCCGGCGGCCGTGCCGTTCGACGCTTGCGCGGCGGCGGTCGACTGATCGAGGTCCAGCCGATGAAACGGGCGCCATTGATCGCTTTCATTTTGAGCGCAGCATACCTGGCCGCGCCGCTCTCGCCCGCGCATGCGGACACGCATTTCGAAGGGCGCGTGCAAACGTACGTCGCGCCGAAGGCCCCCGCCCCTGCGGCAGCGGCGAGCGCGGTGAATGTTGCGAGCGTGGACTCTGCGGCGAGCGCGGCAAAACCGTCGGCAGCGCCCGCGAAAAAGCGGCGCGCAGCGCCCGTTGCATCGGCCACCCGGGCGCGCGTTACACCGCCGGACGACTCGCCGTTCGCGTTTCGCGGCATTGCACTCGGCACGCCGCTGAGCGCGCTGCGGCAAACGGACATGGTGCGCGCGACGCCACACGAGAGCGAGCTGCTTTGCGAAACCGATATCGCGGGCAGCGACATCGGCATGATAGTCAAGAGCTACACGAGCCTTACCGTGGCCTGCCGATGGGCGCACCACACGGCGCAAGGCTGGACGCCTTCGCGAGCCGTGGTGGACGGCGTGCCCGCGGTCGACCATATCCTGCGCTTTGCGCACGCCACAGCCGGCGACCCGCTGCGTCTGTATGAAATGTCGTTCGTCGTGGATTCGACCACGGCGTTCGATTTGCGCAACCTGCTCGCCACCCGCTACGGTGCACCGCGCGTGCTCGGCGCACCTTCGCTGCCGCTGCTCGTGTGGGAGAACGCGTCGAGCACGATCACCATCTGCCTGCTGCCCGACAGCCAGCGCGCGACGCTCACGTATCTGCTCAAGCCCGCCACGCTGCGCGGCAAAGGCAGCGAGAAGACGCTCAAGCTCAGCCAGTTCGACGAAGGTTGAATCGGAACGCGCCGAGCAGCCGCCCGGACGAACTCCGCCGATTTCGCTACATCCGATGAATCACTCTCGCACCCACTACTCCGCCATGCCATTCGTTCAATCGGAATCCTCAATTTCAAGCGCATGCCGCACGACTCGCTCGAAAGGCCTGCCGTACGTATTGGTGTGCGCATCGCTCGCCACTGCGCTCGCTGGCTGCGCGACGCCGGAGTCGATCGTCAATACGCCCATGACGCCGCCGCTCGCGGAACCGCTGCTGAACGTCAACACCAGCGGCGCGATCTACCAGTCGGGCACCGCCATCTCGCTGTACGAAACACCGCGTGCGCAGCGAATCGGCGACGTGCTCACGATCCGGCTTTCCGAAACGTATAGCGGCAACGACGTCACGAGCGCCGCCGCCAAGCGCGAGAGCAACATCACGGCCACGGCGGCCGATCAATCGACCGGCGCGGCGGCACGGCTCGCACGCCTGTTCAATATCGGCTCGGCTTCGACTACGTTCAACGGAAGCGGCAATCACTCGCTTTCGAGCGACATGACCGGCACATTGGCCGTCACGGTCATCAGCAAGACGCCTACGGGCAATCTGGTGGTCTCGGGGGAGAAGATCATTGCGATGAGTGGCGAGCATCAACGCCTGCGGCTTTCCGGGATCGTCAATCCGAATGACGTGGAAGCCGATAATTACGTTGAGTCGGGAAAGATCGCCAACGCGCGGATCGAGCAGGTTGGGCGCGGATTGCTCAACGATGCGACTACCGTTGGCTGGTTGCAGCGTATGTTTCTTAGTGTGCTGACGTTCTGAGGCTTTTTGGTCATTCCCGGCCGCGTTGGCCTTTCCCTGGTTTCAAGGAAAGGCCAACCGTGTCAGACCGGTCACGAAGTCGGGCATAAAACGCTCAGTCTTCCTCATCATCAGGCATTTCGCCTTCAAACTCGTTGGCGTACTCACCGCCAGCTTCACCCTCATGCTCGCGAGCATGTTCGCCGAAGCGCTCGGCGAAGCCAACTTCGCCATCGGGCACAAACACGTATCCGTGCCCCCATACCGTCTGAAGATAGCGCGGCTCGGAAGGATCGGTTTCGATCAGCCGTCGCAAGCGCCAGATCGCCACGTCGAGACTACGATTGCGGTACCGCCCCGCTTCCCCGTACACGATTTCGATAATGCGTTCGCGTGAAAGAATCGTCATCGAGTGATTGACGAACAGCTTGAGAAACGCGAACTCGCTAGACCGCAGCGGCATGCGAACCTCATCGCGATACAACTCCCGCGAACGGAAATCGAGCTCGAAAGGGCCGAAGCGAAACGATTCGCGGCTCTCCGGCGCGCCCGTGAGATTCGAAATGCTGCGCCGGCGCATGACCGACCGAATGCGCGCCACCAGTTCGCCCGGATCGAACGGTTTGCCAACATAGTCGTCGGCGCCGAATTCGAGGCCCAGCACGCGGTCGATGACTTCATTGCGCGCGGTGAGCATGATGACCGGCAGGTCGTCGCCGCTTTCGCGCAACGCGCGCAGCGCGCTGATGCCATCCACTTCCGGCATCATGATATCGAGCACGACAACCTGCGGCCGCTCGGAGCGCAGCCGCTCCTGCATCGCACGCACGGAAGGCAGCGTCGTGACGGTGAAGCCGCGCATCTGCAGATATTCGGCCGTGACGTCGCGCACGACCGGATCGTCGTCGACGAGAAAGATATTATTTGCCATGCGTAAATCGTAAGGGACGAGAACGAGCCGGTACAGGCCCGCAGCCTTACCAATCCTTTCCCGCGCGGCGCGCGGGCCACCAGATTTACTGGTCGCGTGAAGCGGACTGGAATGAATTGCTCAATTGCGTCTGGTCGACCACCATGCTGTCCACCAGCCCCTTGAGCTTTACCGCCGCACTCGAATAACGGTCGGTACCGAGGCCGCGCACTTCGTAACGCCCCGTAACGGCAATGTGGTTGTGCATGAAGATCGTCAGATTGATCGTCGAAAGATAGGCCCGGCTTTCGTCGCTGAACGTCGGTTTGCCAAATTCGATCGATGCGTTATACACGAGACGTCCTTCGCAGCTCACCGGCTCCGTTCCGGCGCCGTACACGTCCGAAGTCACGCCGCGCTGCGAGAGCACGAGCTGCAGCGAAGGCACGAAGTCTCCCGACGTGACCATGGGATTGTTCTCGATACAGATCGAGCTGAGATTGACCGGCCGGCCCGTCACGAATTTAGGCGAGGAGTAATTCGACGCGACCGCGTAACCCGCCTGAATCACGGAGCCAGTCGCATCGGCCGCGGTAATGAGCGTCCATGCGCAGCCGTTGAGCGCGAGCGCCGCGGCACACGCGGCGCCGAGTTTCACCGTGCGTGCGCTCGCACGGCTGACATATGACACGATTTCATGTGGCATGGGAGCGGATACCCGATGCGTTGATGGGCTGCGCGGACCATGACGTGCCCCCGGCAGGACTCAGCACGCATGATCGTTGCTAAGCGACGCGCGCGATGGCCGGGACATCGGTCAATGTTGAATGCCACTTTCCACTTCTTCAAAATCCTCCCGCACGGTAAGGACCTGAACACCCGCATTGCGCGCCTTTTCAATGCACGGGTGCGCGCTACAGGCCGTCATCGCCCATTGGCGATTACCGCGCGCGGCGGTACATGTAATGTTTAGTAAGCGCTTCTGCATTCTCCCCGCTGAGTAAGACATTGCAGATTCATCGCCGCGCTATCTTTCTCACTGCAGTTCCCACTGCGGTTCTCACTGCGGCGCCTCGCGTCTTTGCGACGCCGCACGAGCCACACGCTGCTACCGTCTTTCCCCTATTTCAACATCATCATGGCTGCCATGAATCGAGAACCGAAAATCCGTCGCGCCCCCTTCTTCAAGCGCGGCCTGAACGCTGCTGCGATCGCGCTGTTCGCGTCGCTCGCTGGCTCGCCGTTCGCGCACGCTGCAAGTTTTCACTGCCCGCGCAACGCTTCGGCGTCCGAGCGCCTCGTGTGCAACGATCCGACACTCTCCGCGCTCGACGACAAACTGGCCGCGCTCTATCGCAGCGCATTCGACGCGACCACCGATACGACCGCGCTCGAAGCCGACCGCGTGAGCCAGTGGCAATGGCGCCAGCACAACTGCAAGGACAAGGCGTGCGTGACGGACTGGTACGACCGCCGTATCGCCGAACTCGAAGGCGATCTCAAGCATGGCAAGCAGGCGTCCGTCCAGCGCGTGAAGGAAGGCGTCGTGGACCAGCACCTCGCCCCTTCGGCACAGGACGCCGTGCTCGAAATGCACGGCATCCCGCCCGCGCCGAAGGACGAAAACGCAGCGGCCGCCCCCGCTGCGGACAACGCGAAAAGCGTGAAGAAGGCGGGCGCAAAGGTCGCGTCGGCCGACGCCAACGCGCCGCTTCATCTGCAAAAAATGCCGAGCGGCGTGGCCGCCGACGCACGCCAGACGAAGCTCGCGCAAGCGCACGCTCATCGCCTGCCCCCCAAGGAAGCCGCACCGGCCGGTGACGTCTCGGCGGCGACCGCGAAGATGGCCGGCGCGAACTCGGCATTCGCGAAGGCGGCCGGCATGGCGTCGATCGACGCACCGCCCGTGCAGCCCGCGAATCCCGTGGCCAACGACGCCGCAGCAAAGCCCGCGGAACAGGCAAGCGCACAGCAGAACGCGGGCGCGCTCAACTGCGCCACCGTTGCATCGACGGAGCACGCGCACGCTACGCAAACGTCCATTGAGCAAGGCACCGTCGCCCTGAAGTAAGAAGCCATGTAAGCTGCGGCAAGAAATCTGCGGTCGCGCGCTGTTCTGCCGGTTGTCGATATCAAATAAAATACGGCGATGAGTCCACACGTTCTCATCGTCGACGACGATCCGGTCGTGCGCGATCTCCTCTCCGGCTTTCTTCGAGCCAACGGTTTCGAAGCCTCGGTTCTTCACGACGGCACGCATCTCGGCGCGCGGCTGGAGCGCGAGCGGCCATCGGTCGTCGTACTCGACGTCATGATGCCTCGCACCGACGGCCTGCGCGCCCTCGCCGCCCTGCGCGCGCAAGGCGACGATATTCCGGTGATCTTCGCCTCCGCACGTAGCGCGGTGGGCGACCGCATTGCCGGCCTTACGCTGGGCGCCGACGACTATGTCGCGAAGCCCTTCGATCCCCAGGAATTGCTGCTGCGTATCCAGACCGTGCTGCGCAGGCGCGGCAACGGGCCCGCAGGCGCACCCGCGGCGCGCGAACGTTACCGCTTCGGCGCTTTCGAGCTCGATTTCATGGCGCGCACGCTCGAACGCGACGGCAAGCGCGTGCCGTTGCGCAGCAGTGAGTTCGTGCTCCTGAAGATTTTCACGGAGCATCCCTATCGCGTGCTTTCGCGCGTACTGATTCACGATCTGCTGCACGCAGACGGCATGGAATTTAACGAGCGCAGTCTCGACGTGCCGGTGTGGCGCTTGCGCCGCGTGATCGAAGACAATCCCGCACAGCCGCGTTACGTGCAGACGCTGCGCGGCAAGGGTTATGTGTTCGTGCCGCAGAGCGGGGTCGGCATCGAAGGCGACACCGAAGCCCCCACTGCGAATTCCACCGCAGACGACAGCGGCCATAGCACGAACGCGTAATTGCATGAACAATCCGTTGAATACGCTGTTCGGGCGCATGGCGCTGATGTCCGCGCTCCTGCTGTTCGCCATTCAGGCATGCTGGTTCATCGTGTTCGCGCCACAGCCGCGCCGCCACGAAGTGGAAGGCTTCGAGCGCGGCCTGCTGCTCATGCTGCATGCCGCGACAAGCGCGGCGCCCGGTATGGCGACGGGCGCGGCAACGAGCGCGCCTCCCAATGAAATGGACCTCGCGCCTGCCCTGCGCGTGCATCTCGTGCCCACCTGGAACATGCCCGCCGACGTGCGGCTCGAAGTTCCGAAGCGCGAGCCGCTCGCCGACTTGCGCAAGCAACTCCTGCGCGATCTGCCGCCCGGCACCGAGATCCTTGCCGACCTGCGCCACCGCGAAGCCCTGTGGGTGCGCTTCGCGGGCCAGCCCACGTGGATCGTCGCGCCTGTCGATCTGCCGCCGGCGCGCAATCTGCTGCCGCTGTTCGGTTCGATGCTTGCCATCTCGCTGCTCCTCGCATTGCTCGCCATGTGGCAAATGCAGCGGCCGCTTTCGCTCGTGGCCCAGGCCGCGCGCGCGTTCGGCACCGGCCATCGTCCCGCGCCGGTCAAACAACACGGGCCGCGCGAATTGCGCGAACTCATCGGCTCGTTCAACGGCATGATGAAGCAGCTCAACGAAGCCGACGACGATCAGGCCGTCATGCTCGCGGGCGTCGCGCACGATCTCAAGTCGCCGCTCACGCGCCTGAAGCTGCGCGCGAGCATGATGGGCTCGGAGCGCGAGCGCGAGCAGCTCATACGCGAAGTCGATTCGCTCAACGATATCGTTCAGCAGTTTCTGGAATTCGCACGGCAGCGGCCCGAGTCGGGGCCCGAGGTGGAAGTCGACGCGCTGCTGCGCGAGCAGTTCTTCTCCGATGACGGCGATGACGACGAGGCGCTCTTCAGGCTCGATCTGCGCGCAGGCTCGGCGTTCCGGCTACCGCGCACGCTGCTCGACCGGCTCGTGTCGAATCTCGTCGACAACGCGCTCGAACATGGCGTGCCGCCCGTGGAAATCGCCACGCGCCGCGAAGGCGCGCAGTGGATCGTCGAAGTGCGCGATCATGGCCCGGGCATCCCCCCCGAACGCGTGGCCGCCGCGCTCAAACCGTTCGTACGCCTTGACGAAGCGCGCGGCGGCGAAGGCCATTGCGGACTCGGCCTTGCCATCGTGACGCGCCTCACGCGCAATCAAGGGGGACGCTGCGAATTGTCCAATCATCCCGAAGGCGGGCTGCGCGTGCGTATCGCGCTACCGGCCGATGCAAGGGCCGCTGCATAAGTTCGCGACTCGGTGAGCTGCTCGCTCAGCGGCGCTACGCAGCGCGCGCCGCTCAGACCACAAGCCGGCCGCGCAGACGATCCACCGTTTCGGACGCAATGCCGAGCCCCACGGTGAGATAGCGGTTGAGGTCCCCGTAGCTTCCCTGCACCGCGTCGAACGCGGCCTGCAAATAGCTGGCCTGCACGGGCGGCGCCACATTGACCGAGTCTACGCCCGTCGAGCGCCACGCGGCGCTCAGCATGAAATCCTTCACGATGATTTCGAGCGGCACGTTTGCGATCAGCAGCAACAGCGCGCACGCCCAACCCACCACGTCCACGCCGGTCCCACCCGTGATCAGCAGCGGCCCCGGCGCATCTGCGATATGTTCGAGCAGCGCGCCGTAAATCGAAGATTGCATGCGGCCGGTCACGAGCGTGCGCCAATGCGATTGCATCGCCGCGTCGAGATCGCCGGCCTGCATGCCCGCAAACGACGGCGGCTCGAGCGTACCCAGCACATTGAGCGCAAGGTAAGTGGCCGTGCTCGGCGTCATGTCGGGCGCCGCGTCGATTTCCGCCGGCGTGCGCAGATCGTAGACGTTGGAAAGCGCCATGCGCTCCAGCGTAGCGGCGTCGGCTGCATTCGGTGTGAGCGCGTCGGAGCGGTAAATCAAGGCGCGGCGCACATGCGCGCCGTCGCTCGTCGAATAGCCGGGTGCAGCGCCGCCCAGATCGCGGAAGTTCGCCACCGCACCGATGACGGGCGTCGGCGCATCCTGCGCGCCGTCGCCTCCCGTGTATTCGCCGCCACACGCACTCAGCAACGTGCTGGCGCAACCGCTCAGCGCCAGCAGGCTCACCGTGCCCTTGAGCAGCGCGCGGCGCGGCGGGTTGGCGAGCGTGGCGCGGTCGCTCCGGTTGAAGTTGCCGGTCGCGGCCACAGGCAAACGCTTACGCGCCTGCGCGAACGAAGAGGTGTAGGCGGAGAAAGGCAAAATCATCAGTCGGCAGCTTTTGTAGGGTACCCGCGCTTCGTGCGGGCCGCTGCAACGTCGCGCGTCGCATGCGTTCGGAAAGGGCGCAGTTTACCGGCAGATAAGCCTGAAAGGGTAAAAGCGCAAAACGCCGTAATAATTCTTCCCGATTTTCAGTGCATTGCGCACCGATATTTTCACCGGTTTTTATTTATATTCTTACCGGACCTTTCCATTTACACACAACAGGTAATGATGGTGGTAAAGGGCGTTTAATTCCCGCTTCAAGCCATGCCTGAATATCGGCTCCACGACGCATTTTCTTTATAGTTCCTTCAACTCCTTTCCAAATATTATTCTTGACGCTCTTTGTCGCGCTTTTATAATCGCCCGTAAATTCAGGCATTCGCCTGGCCATCGTGGCCGTCACCGGCTGCCCCTGGGAGTACCACGTCATGTACAAAGGCAGTGTGACCGAGGAAGCGCGCGAAGTCCTGCGTGCAATCGAGCTGATCCAGCTGGGTGCACGCATGCCTGTGCTCGAAAAAGAGCTGACACTGTCGCGCAATCGTTTGATCAGGCTTTATCGGGAACTCAAGAACGCCTCGCCGCCCAAGGGTATGCTGCCGTTTTCGGCGGACTGGTATTTCACGTGGCTGCCGAACATTCACGCGTCGCTGTTCTACAACATCTATCTGTTCCTTACCGACAGAGCGAAATGCAGCCGGCTCGATGCACTCACGCGTGCGTATCGTCTCTATCTCGAACACTGCGAGAGCGCGGAGACCGAACGCGTGCTGAGCTTCACGCGGGCGTGGACACTGCTGCGTTTTTTCGATGGCGGCCTGCTCACGCTGTCGAACTGCACCGTCTGCTCCGGCCGGTTCGTGCGCCACGTGCGCGACGCACACAAGCCCACAGCATGCTGCATTTGCGTACCGCCCGCGCGCGCCGGCATGACGCGCGCAGCACGTGCGACCCGCAGTCCGGAAGCTGACGCCGCGCCCCCCGCCTCCTCCACGCGAGGACGCGCCGCAGCGGCACTGGGCGAACTCTCGGGCACCATGCGCGAAACCATGCGCGACACGCTCGCCGAAGTCACGCGCGCCCTCGATCCAAAGCGTTCCGCGAACCGCCTGCGCCTCGTCCCTTCAGTGCCTGCCTAGGCGACTCACGTCACATCTTCATCGCGCTCTGCATCCGCTTGCAGAGCGCGAATATCGCATGCACAAATCCGGCAGATTGCTTTGTAATCCTGATGGTCGTGCTGATGCTGAAGACGTTCGCATTGCTGCGCCGCCAGCTCGATGGCGTGTGAATGTGCCGCCTGCCATATCTCCCAGGCGATCTGCGCCCCGCTTTGCACGTAATCGTCGTTTTGATCGCGCTCCAGCGCATCGGGCAGCCGCGTGTGAGCTTGCAGATAATGCGTGCGATAAAGCGCCTCGAAAACCTCGCGGCGTGACGGGCGCTTCACGCTCGTCTCTTCACGAACGTTACGGGACTTGTGAGGCGCAAAGACTTCATCCACATGCGGGGTCGAGGCGTACTTCTTTTTGCGGGTAGGGGGTCCCGCGGTCGTCGCGCGAGCCTGCGCGCACGACGTTACGGATACCGATATTGTCGCAGGCGGCGCAAAGGAATTGGCCGCGGAATATCGCGAATTTTTCTGCGTTATTCGTGGAGCGTTTCAGCGCCCGGACCTGCGATTATGTAGACATAAGAAAGTCGAAAGGAGTCGACCATGCAAATCGGGGCGGCGACACAGTTCGCCAGCAGCAGCGCCAACACGAACACACTCCGTGCGGGCGCGGCTTCAGACCAGGCAGAACAGGACGGCACGCAGTCGAACAACGGTTCGACGAACGTTGCATCGTCCCCATCGCAGGACGACGCCGTGCGGATTTCGCCGCAGGGCTATGCCGCCGCATCGACGGACGATAGCGCGGACAGCGACCTTGCCGCGAGCGAAGCGACGGATGCAACAGACGCGGCCGATGCGACCGAATCGGCCGATGCGACAGACGCGACGGACGCGGCCGATGTCAGCGATATGGCCGATACCAGCGATACCGGCGACACGGCCGACACGAGCGACGGGGGGTCTACGCCGACCAACGCGCAACCGATGAAATCGCTCGTTTATGGTGCGCTAGGACTCGAGCGTCCCGACGTGCCCGCCGACCCGAACCACACCTATACGATTGGACGCTGGATCGCAGCAGGCATTACGCTGGGCGGCATCATTTCCCTGTTCATCTGAGCGCTCGGCGTGTCAACCCGGCGCGCATCATGTTTCGGATAACAGAGGACACGGGCGGCAAGTTGGCTATCATCACCGCCGGCAAGACAATCAACCCGTCGCGTACACGAGGTCCACCCGTGTCTCTCAGCGCTTCAGCCGTTCCGATCGCCGCTATCGCCGCTATCACCGCTGCCGCCGTTGCGCTCGTGAAAGGCGGCCCGAAGCAGCCCGCGCCACTCGAGTCGATCAACGCGCCGTTCAAGGAAGTCGACTTCTCCGACCTTCCCGCATTGCGCCGTTTTAGCGCGCGAGACGGTGCGTCACTTGCCTGGCGCGCGTACCGGCCTCCTGCCCGCTCGCCGCAAGGCTGCGTCGTGCTCATCCACGGATCGTCGGCAAGCAGCGCGAGCCTCCACCCGCTCGCGCGCCAGTTCGCCGCCGCGGGCTACGCGGCTTGCGTGCCCGACGTCCGCGGCCATGGCGAATCGGGCCGCAAGGGCACGATCGACTACATCGGCCAGCTCGAAGACGATCTCGAGGATCTGCTCGCCGCGCTGCCGGGCGAGTTGCGCGCGCTGCCGAAAACGCTGGTCGGTTTCTCGGCGGGCGGCGGCTTTGCGCTGCGCTTTGCGGGCAGCACGCGTCAACGTCTGTTCGATCGTTACGTGCTGCTCGCGCCCTTCCTGCATCACAAGGCGCGCACCACGCGCAACGAGGTCGGCGGCTGGGTATCAGTCGGCTTGCCGCGTGTCGCCGTGCTCGCCTTGCTGAACGGCCTGCGCATTCGCGCCTTCAATCATCTGCCGACGATCGCCTATGCGCTGGCGCCCGAGGTACGCGAGCAGCTCACACCGCAGTATTCGTTCAATTTGATGCAGAATTTCCGCCCGCACGCCAACTACCGCACGGACATACGCGGCGTGCGGCAACCCCTGCATGTGCTGGCCGGCGCCGAAGACGAGGTTTTTCTCGCCCGCGAGTACGCAGCGGCGTTCGAGGAAGCCGGAGCCCACGTGCCGGTTACGCTCGTGCCTCGCGCGGGGCACATCGGCTTGACGCTGGATGCCGTTGCAATCGCCACGATCGTCGGCTGCGTGAAGCAATAAGGCAGGCGCGGCGTGCTGGCGCCATGCCTGTCCGTATCCGCCAGACTGGCGGAATCCGCCGATTGATCTTCGCGGCGAACTGGCCCATATTCGAATCGGTGCGCAAATCAGGCACCGATTTTGCGGCGATTTTGCGGCCATTCGTCAATCGAAGCGAAAGCGCACTGCTCCCATGTTCAATGCCCCTGGTCGCGACGATCCCGGTCCGTCGGAGTGCCCCTACTGTGGGACGAGATTCATTGCACCGCTAGCGCTGTGCCCCCAATGCGGAGCGAATCAACTGGCTGCGGCCGCCCGCATCGCAGCCGCGAGCGAGGGCGCGCTGGATGAACGCGAACGTGCGCATGGGGTCGCCGGGCGTCTGCGCGCGAACCTGGGGGGGCTCCCGGGCGGACTTGGCGGCAATCGGGGCTACGACGGGGGCTACGACGGCGAATATTCATCGATCGACGAGGCACACATTGCCGAGCGCTCGCGGCTGCCGCGCTATGCATGGGCAGGCTTCGGCGCGCTTGCGATCGCGTTCGGCGGTTATGCGTTCCTGCATCGCAGCGAGTGGGAGCCGAAACTCGGCGCACAGGTGGTCGTGGGGTCCGTGAGCGGCCCGAAGGGCACGCCTGGCAGGCCAGGCACATCGGGCTCGCCAGCCGCGCTGATCAGCCGGCCGCCAGCCGTCCTGCCGCGAGCGAACGCAGCTCAGCGCAACCTCGTCCAGCAAAATGCGCCTGCGGTCGAGCGCGCGCCCGCCGCGCCACGTTATGCAAGTGCGCACCCCGGAGTCGCGAAAGATCTGGCCAGCGCACACGCGAGTCTCGACAGAAACAACCTTTGGCCCGCGCGCAGGGCGCTCACGAGCGCGCTCGCCGTCGAACCCGGCAACCGCGACGCACAGCAGATGCAAGCCGACCTCGTCGCGCGCGAGCACCAGCGCGACGCGTTGATCGGTGAGGCACGGCAATGCGCGCAAGAGCGCCAATGGGCTTGTGTGCGGCAAGACGCGGGACATGCGGTGAATGTCGACGCATCGAGCCGCGAGGCGAAGCGCCTGCTCGCGCTTGCCAGCGCCGAGCGCCGGCCGGGCGGCGGCAAGCGCAGTGGCTGGACCTTGCCATGGGAAAGCCAGTATGCGCAGGCGGCCGACACCCGTTCGCGCCAGGATTCCCTTTTCTGGCATCACTGATTCTTTGCGCCGAACCTTCCCGCCGATCGATTTTGTTAAGGCATCCTACCTAGACGTGCCCGCTAAAAGCGGTCACGCACGGGCCGCCACGGATCTGTCCCGGCGTCTCGCACCCCGCGAGCGCAAACGTCACCACGGCGCGCAAGCCGTTCTGTCCATCTCGACGGTTGTGCAGCGATATCGTGCCGCCGTGCCGCTGCACGATGGCCCGCACGATCGCGAGGCCAAGCCCGCTGCCCTCGACGCCGTGATTGCAGCGGAAAAAGCGGTCGAATACGCGCGTGAGCAAGGCATCGGGAATGCCGGGCCCTGTATCGGTCACCTCGATGTGCGCGCGCCCGTGTACGGCGAAGACGCGCAAATCGACGGAACCCCCTTCAGGCGTATAGCGCAGTGCATTGTCTACAAGATTCTTCACGAGCGCGCGCAGATCGGACTCCGGAATCCGCACCTTCGCCGCCGACAATTTCCCGGCACCGATATCGATGCCTTTGGCCCGCGCGATTGGCAACAGGTCGGCAACGACCGAGGTCACCACGTGCGTCACCTCGGGCTCGTCCGTTGCGGTCTCGACGACCTGCGAGTCCGCGCGTGCAAGTTGCAGCAACTGCGCGACAAGCTGGCTCGTGCGATCGATGGTCTGGCGCAGCGCCCGAAACCGCTCCTCGCTGGAAGGCGCAATATCGCCTTCCAGGTTGTCGGCCTGGAGTTTGAGCGCCGTGAGCGGCGTGCGCAACTCATGCGCGGCGTCGGCGATAAAGTCGCGTTCGAGTTTCATCGAAGCGTCGAGACGCCGGATCATGCGGTTGATCGAACACACGAACGGTATCAGTTCGACGGGCAGGCCTCGGGCCGACAACGGCACGAGATGCGCAGAGTCGATCGCGCGCGCCTGCTGGCCGAGCCGCTTGAGCACCCTGAACGACCGGCGCACGCACACATAAACGGCGAGCCATACTGCCGGAATCAGGATGAACACCGGCAGCAACCCTCTAAAGGCACTCGCTTCGGCCATGCGCTGGCGCACCGATATGCGTTGCGCGACCTGGACCACGTCATTGTCGGGCGCGACCAGGGTATAGACTCGCCACGCCTCGCGATTGACAAACTGATCGGAAAAGCCGGGTGCGGCGTCGCGATCGAAAATGACCGCGCTGTCGGTCGTTCGGGCCGGCCGCTCGAGGCCGGGCTCCCAGACCAGCACCACGATGTCGTCCGCGTTCAACGAGCCTGCTGAATGGCGCGGAATGGCGTCCTCGAACATGTCGCGCACACGCTGCGCGACATTCGACAAGCGGCTGTCGAGCACGGCGTTCACGCCAACGCGCGCGAGATCGTATGAGCTGATTGCCTGCGTGATGGTGAAGATCGAAAGCACGATCCCAAGCGAAAGCACGAGTTGCGTGCCAAGCGATCTGGCTTTGGATTTCATTCTGGATTCCTCTACGACCCGATCCATTGGCTGCATCAACGGCAAAAGCCATGGTTGTCCGGTCATGCATCGTGAAGATCGACGGTCCAGCCGAAGCCACGCAGATTGCGAATGACCCCGTACCCGAACTTCTTTCTGATCGAATAAATGAGCACCGCTACGGCGTTGCTTTCGACTTCCTCTCCCCAGCCGTAGAGGCGATCTTCGAGTTGCGCGCGCGACAGGATCGCACCTGGCCGTTCGAGCAGCGCCACCATCAGCGCGAACTCTCTCGCGGGCAGCATTTCGCGGCGGCCGCGAAACGTCAGCTCGCGCCGGTCGAGATCGAGC
Source organism: Paraburkholderia sp. J11-2 (assembly GCF_905220185.1). NCBI lineage: Bacteria > Pseudomonadati > Pseudomonadota > Betaproteobacteria > Burkholderiales > Burkholderiaceae > Paraburkholderia > Paraburkholderia sp. J11-2. The sequence goes on from NZ_CAJMYY010000005.1 coordinate 142,700, forward strand.
CCCAGCGTTGCGTTGCCGAGCACGGGAACGCTCGCGCCCGCGCGCCTGCGCAAAACAGCGCGAATGCGGGCCTTGAGTTCCGACGTGTCGAACGGCTTGAGCAGATAGTCGTCGGCGCCGAGATCGAGGCTGCGAATGCGTGTGTCGATGTCGTCGCGCGCCGTAATGATCAGCACAGGTGCTGCGCAGCCCTTCGCGCGCATGGTGGTGAGCACATCGATGCCGTCGGCGCCGGGCAACCCGAGGTCGAGCAGCACCACCGCATAAGCGTGATCGAACACGGCGCGCCTCGCACTCCCGCCGTCGCGCAGCCAGTCCACGCTGTAGCCGGCGTCCTTCAATGCGCGCATGAGGCTTTGGCCGATATCGATGTCGTCTTCGACAATGAGGATACGCATGAGTCGACCTCCACGGGTCGCCGCCGTTAGCCGGCAGTTTGCTGATACGCAGCGCATGGTAGACCCGCATGCTTAGCGCAAAGTTAGCAACGCGAACGCCGCCTGGCGCGTATGCGCTCACTCGCCACTAACTTTGCGCGATCACTCTGCTTCTCCACGACAGCCCCATTCAATTACCTCGGGGATCGCCGCGCGAGGCGGCGATGTTCCGGGACAACGCGATGAAGCAAGGTGACGCCATGAATCAAGACACGACAACGAGAGCGACAGGGACGTACCGGCCCTATGTCGATTGCCTGCTCGACGAATTCGAATCGCGGGCCGACCGGCCGGTTATCCGCTACGAAGGAACGAACGTGACGGGCCGCGCGCTGCGCAGCGCCATTTACCGCTACGCACGGGCGCTCGAGGCGCTCGGCGTCGACCGAGGCTCGCTCGTCGCGCTCTTCGCGCCCAACCGGCCCGAGGCGATCGCCATCCGTTACGCCGCCAACCTGATCGGCGCAGCAGCGATCTACCTGCCCGCGCTCGCGGATGCCGACCGGCGCGCGGCCCTGCTTGCGCGAATGGCGCCCGCGCTGCTGGTGGTCTTTCCGGAGACCGCCCGCCTTTTACCCGACACGCCCGCCACGACGCCGCTTCGCGTGATGCAGGTCGGCTTCGGCAACGCGGCGACGCGTCTGGACGTGCTCGCCAATGCGCAGCCCGACAGGCCACTGCAGGGACGCAACACGCCAGACGAACTCGCGGTGATCGTTTCCTCGGGCGGCACGACGGGCGTGCCCAAATGCAGCTGCCGTTCGTTCGCAGCCTGGTCGGCGCTCGTGAAGGCGCCGCGCGACGAACAACGGCGTCAGCTCGTCAACGGTCCGCTCGCCTACCTGTCACAGGTGCTCGTCGATACCACGCTGGCCGCGGGCGGCACGGTCGTCCTCGAGCGCCGCTACAACCCTGCCGCCACCCTTGCCGCGATCGAAGTCGAACGCATTACCGATCTCCTGCTCGTCGAACCTCAGTTGTTCGAAACGATGGATCATCGCGACGTCCCCTTTCGCGACCTCTCCTCGCTGCGCTCGATCGCGCATGTGGGCGGATCGGCGCCGGCCGTGCTTCGCCGCCGCGCAATCGAACGGTTCGGCCCCGTGCTCACGCATTTTTACGGCGCGAGCGAGGCGGGGATCGTCAGCGCGCTGGCGCCTCACGAATCGGCTTCGAAGCCGGCGCTGCTCGACTGCGCGGGGCGCGTGCGCGCCGGCGTCGATGTGCAATTTCGGCGTACTGACGGCACGCTCGCGGCGCCTGGCGAGCCGGGGAAGATCGAGGTGCGCTCAGCGGCGGTTGCAAAAGGCTACTGGAATCAGCCTGAAGAAGCGGCCCTGAAATTCCGCAACGGATGGTGCCTCACGGGTGATATGGGTTTCATCGACAAAGCAGGCTACCTCCACGTACTCGGGCGCGCGCAAGACATCAGGCGAATCGCCGGCCGCACGATCGCTCCCGTCGATATCGAAGATGTCCTCTGCCGCTTGCCCGACGTGCGCTTTGCGACCGCCTTTGCCAGCAGTGACGCGTTCAGCGACGACCTGTGGCGTGCCGTCGTCGAGCCATGGGCCGGGCGTCGAGTAGACGTGGCGCGATGCCTGCGCGCGCTCGATGCGGCCTTCGGCGAAACGGTTGCGAGTCAGGTCCGCCTCACGCAAAGCCGCGCCATTGCGCAGACCGAACAGGGGAAGGTGGACCGCATGGCGATCATGCGGGCGGCGCCGTCGCACGCCTCGGAAGCGCTCTGCCACGCCGTCGTTCGGCTCCAGCCTTCTTGCTCCATCACTCTGGGCTAACTTTCGGCCCGTACGATGACAATCATCGACGCACCCGCAAGGATACGTTGCCTACTTTCCTCACCTTTGGAGAACTGCCATGAAAAACCTTATCTCTGCCGCAACGCTCAGTGCCGCCCTTGTTGCCGGTCTCTGCGCTTCCCCGCTCGCGCTTGCGGACACCGCAAAACCCGTCACTGCAGTCACGCCCGCGAAGATGACCTGCTCCGACTTTCTCGCCGTGGACGATGCCTACAAACCGGCACTCGTCTACTGGATCTCGGGCGTCGACAAGCTCGGCGTGAGCGAAACCGTGACGACGGTCGTGGATGTCGCGACGCCGGTGGCCGCCGTTGTCGGCGAATGCCAGAAGGCGCCGCACGCCCCGCTTGCAAACAAGGTGCACGACCTCTACAAGGGCGGCCGCCTCGCGCTGTTCCAGCATAGCTAAGCGTCTGCCGCAACCCGTTTTCGCAGGAGCCGTCATGAAGCTCAACGCTGACCAGAAAAGCGCCCTGATCCAGGCCTCGAAGCTTGGTATCAACTGTATCGACGCGACCATTCTCCAACTGAAGGCCGAATGTCCCGACGCCTTCCATTCACACAGAACGTTGCGCAAGCGCCAGTTCCATCACCGGCCCGCCTCGGACGCGCCGCATTTCAGCTTCGTTGTGAACCGCAATGCGTAACTGCGTAATCGCGTTCGATCCCGGATTTTTTCCGTCGGCAGCACGATCGAACGCGAGTTTTCCAACGCGAACGATTTCAAACATTTAGATTAACGAAGTATTACGCGTTCCGATCAAGCCGTAGCCGGCACTCAAGCGCGAACGCTGTCATTCGCGCGCCTCGCTCCCGTCTGCTGAGGGCGTGCCCGCTTGCTCGTCGCGGGCGGCCAGGTCGATGGTCCAACCGAACCCCCGAATATTGCGTATCACGTCATGGCCGAACTTCTTGCGCACGCCGTGAATGAGCACCGCCACAGCATTGCTCTCCACTTCTTCGCCCCAGCCATACAGCCGGTCCTCCAGCTGGGCGCGCGAAAGGATCATGCCGGGGCGCTCGAGCAGCGCCGCCATGAGCGCAAACTCGCGCGCGGACAGTACGTCGCGCTGCCCCCTGTAGCAGAGTTCATGCTTATCCAGATTCAGACTCAACGTTTCGTCGCCGAGCACAGAAACCGCTGCGCCCGCGTGCCGGCGTATCACGGCGCGAATGCGCGCCAGCAGCTCGGAAGTGTTGAAGGGCTTGAGCAGGTAATCGTCGGCACCGATGTCTAGACCGCGAATACGGGTCTCGATGTCGTCGCGAGCCGTCACGATGAGCACCGGCGTCGTGCAACCGCGCCCTCGCGCGGCAGCGAGAACGTCGATCCCATCGGAGCCCGGCAGACCCAGGTCCAGCAACACGATCGAATACGCGTTGCCCACCACCGCCTCCCTCGCCTGCGCGCCGTCCCGGATCCAGTCCACGCTGTAGCCGGCGTCCTTCAACGCACGCATCAAGCTTTGGCCGATATCGATGTCGTCTTCAACGATGAGGATTCGCATGATCAATCATCCGCATGAATGGGCCGCGCCAAGGCGGGCGTTCGCCCGCGCACGCGCGATTGTGATCCGGCGACGCGGGCAAAGGCAAGCGCCCGATAGCATCCAACCGCGCGCTTCGCGGCGGCGTATCGTCCCCATAATCTGATATCGTTGGCGCACGCGCCAGCATTGCCGGCGCGGCGGCGGGCCGCACTGCGCCGCTGGCCAACGCGGGACGAACCGTCATGCTCATGAAAGCCAGATCTCTCAGCACCCAGCTGATCGTCTCGCTGGGGCTGCTGCTCTCCGTCTTCGGAATCGTGCAAGGCGTGACCTCCTACCGGCTCGCTCTCGTCGGCGTGAATGCCCTGCTCGACGATCGGCTCTCGAACGTCGCGGGGCGCATACGCGACGTGTACGAGGCCGCCATTCCGCGCCGCTCCCCTGGCTCCAGCAACGCCGACGACATCGTCGTCGTCGTTTGGACTGCTGAACACAAGTCCTCGCCCACCCGCACCACCGACAGCGCCGTCGAGTTCGACCGCAATTCGCCCACGGGCTTCTCGGAGCAATACGCCGCCAACGAAGCGTGGCGCGTGTATACGCTCGTCACCTATAACGAGGTGATACAGGTCGGCCAACGCATGTCGGTGCGCGTGCGCATGGCACAAGACAGCGCCGCACGCGCGCTGACGCCTGTTTACGTGCTGATTCCGGCCGTGTGGATCGCGGTGTACCTTTGCGTGCGCCGTGCATTCCGGGTACTCGACCGGCTCGGACGCCGCGCCCAGGCAATCGATTCGACGAGTCTCGAGGCCCTGCCGGACGAAGGCCTGCCCATCGAGCTGCGTCCGTTCGTCAGCTCGATCAACCGCATGATCGAGCGGCTCGACGGATCGATGCGGCTCGAACGCGATTTCATTTCCGATGCCGCCCATGAGTTGCGTACCCCGCTCACCGCGCTGAAATTGCAGGCCGACAATCTGCAAGGCGACATTGCTCCGCAAAACCGCGAGCGCTTCCAGGCACTGCGGCGGGGAATCGAACGCACGAGCACACTCGTCGCCCAGCTGTTGCAGCTGGCGCGCGCGGATGCGCAGATGACGTCTGCGCCGAGCGCTTCGATCGACGTGACGGAAGTCGTTGCTTCAGTCGTCTCCGAGCTGCTGCCCATCGCCAACCAGAAGCGGATCGATATCGGCGCGAGCGAATTGACGCCGGCGCGCATCTGCGCAACCGAGTCGGACCTGCGCGCCGTGGTCAAGAACCTGATCGGCAACGCGCTGCGCTACACGCCCGACGGCGGCTCCGTCGATTTGCGCGTGCTCGCCGCGAATGGGCAGGCACGCATCGAAATTGCCGACACCGGACCCGGCATTCCCGAAGCGGCGCTTCCGCGTGTATTCGACCGGTTCTTTCGCGTGAACCATGGCGTCGAGGGCAGCGGTCTCGGGCTCGCGATCGTACTCGCGATCGTGACACGCTACGGCGGTCGCGTGACCCTCGAGAATCGCCATGACGGCGTGACGGGGCTGCGAGCCATCGTGGAAATGCCGCTTCTCGCCAAGGATGGCGCGCACTGCGCCGAGGCGCCCTGACGTCCTGACGTCCTGACGCGCCGAGCTTGCGCAGCGGGCCGATGGGCCGGGACGCCTCGCATCGGGTCTTCGGTTTGGCTCCTGCTAACTCACGACTCATTCTGCTTCGCGATGATGCTTCTCATCGACGGCTCGCCGTCCCTGTTCAAGGAGAAGCATCATGTTCGCCAAACTCGTCAGCAAACTCGAAGCGCACTTCGCCGCTGTGGAAGCTCGACAACGCGAGGCTTACCTCGCCTCGTCCACTGATCTTGCAGAACTCGAGCGCCGCAACCGGTATTTCGATGCGCACCACAATCCGTTCGCGCCTTACTACGTCGATGAGCAAATCGACTGGCGGCATTGACGCTCGACGAGTCATAACTCACGTCTAACTTTCGCGCGTCAGCATGCTATCCGTGCACTGACTGGACACTCCCATCATGAAACCCTCACGAACCGCCTGCCTCGTCTTATCCGCCTGCATCGTCGCCCTCGGCCTGGGCGGGTGCGCCGTCATTCCGCCAACGGGCCCAACCGTGGTCGCATTGCCGCCAAAGGGCAAGCCGCTGGGCGAATTCCAGCAGGAGGACTATGCATGCAGGAATTACGCCTTCCGTACGGACGGCGCAGCCCAGCCCTCGGCGAGCCACGACGCGCTGGGTAGTACTGCGATCGGCACGGCAGGCGGCGCGGCGGCGGGAGCGCTGTTAGGCGCCGCGGCGGGAAATGCCGGTGTTGGCGCAGCGATTGGCGCCGGCGCGGGTTTGCTGCTTGGGAGCGCCGTCGGCGCCAATAACACCCAGGCGAGTTCCGCGAGCTTGCAGGCCAGTTACGACGCGGCTTACTTGCAATGCATGGCGTCCAAGGGCAATAGCATTTCGCAGCCGGCCGTCTACGCAACTGCGCCCATGTATGCGCCGCCCCCCATGCTGGCGCCGGCGCCGGTTGTCTATGGCTACCCGCGCTCCTTCACCTACTGGGCGTACTGAGGGCCCTCACAATGTCCAAGACCATCGTTGTTGCAATCAGTCAGAATTCGTCCGATGCGTTCCTCGCGGCGGCGCTCGACACAGCCAGAAATTGCGAAGCGCATATTGTCGCCGTGCATATCGTCGATTTGACGCCCTGCTTCAAGGGGATGGGCGACCACCTGGACTACGGCCTGATCGCGGGCGCAATGGAAGAAGGCGGCCGCGAGACGCTGGCCCGCGCGATGCGGATACTCGAATGCAATCGACACGGTGCGCAAGCGCGCATGGTGACATCACCGATGTCCGGTTCGACCATCGGCCGCCAGATCGCCGCGGTTTGTGACGCAGCCGGTGCCGAGCGCGTACTTCTGGGAATTCGCAAACCGGGTTGGTGGCGCTTCATGAATGAAGATGTCGCCGCGACCGTGCAGCGCCAAACGAGCACACCCGTACAAATCGTCGTCACATCACGCTCCGCGCCCGCTGTTCATCGCTCGCTCCGGCACAGCCATAAACACCCACAATCAGGATGGGTTCGCTGACCGAGGTTGCAGGGGCGAACCGGTTTGGCGACACTACGCCTGCCGTTGCGAAACGCTGCAGGTAACGGCACGCAGTGCACATCCCGCACAAGCCGTCCGGAACGCACAACGAACGCAGCGCCGCAAGCACGGAAAAAGGCCTCATGAAGCTACTAGTCGCGACCTATGGCACCGAAGGCGATGCGCGCCCGTTCGCCGCGCTGTGCCGTGGCTTGATGGACGCCGGGCACGACGCGCACCTGCTCGCCGATGCGGCCACGCTGGGCAGCGCCCACGCACTCGGCGTGCCGGCCACCGCGCTCGCCGGCGACATTCGCGGCATGCTGCGCCCGGACCACGCCATCGCCGGTGTCGTCGAGAAAGGCGGCGGCTTCAACGAGACCGCACGCGCGCTCGCGAAAATCGCCAACGAAAACGCGCAGTCGTGGATGCGCACCCTCGTCGAGGCCGGCGAGGGTTGCGACGCCATTCTGGTTGCGGGCCTGGCCGCGTTCGTGGGGCTTTCCGCGGCGGAATATCTGGGCGCGAAAGGCATCGGCGCAGGCATGATCCCGCTCACGCCCACGGCGGCCTTTCCCTCGGCGTTCTTGCCGCCCAGATGGGTGCCGCGCGTGTTCAACCGTGCGAGCCACGGCCTGGTGAACGGCATGCTCTGGAAGGCGTTCCGCGACCCGACCAACGTCGCGCGCGCGAGGTTCGGCCTGCCGCCGCGCAAGGCGGTCTGGAAGGACCACCCGATGGTTTATGGCATCTCGCCAAGCCTGCTCGCCGCGCCCGCCGACTGGCCCGCCAACGCGCATCTTTGCGGGCAGTGGCTGGCGCCGAGCCCGGCCTGGACGCCGCCGCCCGCGTTGGCGCACTTCCTCGCTGCGGGCGAAGCGCCCGTCTATATCGGCTTTGGCAACATGACGGGTTTCGACACTGCGCGCTTGCTGGCCGCGCTGATCGAAGCCATGCAGGGCCGGCGCGCACTCTTCTACCCGGGCTGGAACGGCATCGATCCCAACGCGCTGCCCGAAAACTTCTTCGTTGTCGGCGACACGCCGCACGACTGGCTGTTCCCGCGCACCGCTGCCGTCATTCATCACGGCGGCTCCGGCACTTCGCACTCCGCAACGCGTGCGGGCGTGCCTTCCATCGTGACGCCGTTCGCGGGCGACCAGTTCTTCTGGGCGCAGCGCCTGCGCGAGGCGGGCGTCGCACCGGTGGCCGTCGATGGGCGCAAGCCCAGCGCCAAAGCGTTCGCGAGCGCGCTCGACTTTGCCGCCAGCGAAACGGTGCAAAGCCGTGCCCGCGCATTAGGCAAAACGATGCGTGCGGAAAACGGCGTGGAGAATGCGGTAGCGACCCTCGAGCGCATCGTCGCCGTCGACGTGCGCGAGGGAGCCTGAAGCTAGCCGGTCAGCGAGGCCGCAATCGCCTTCCTGAACGGCATGAGCAGGGAAGCGGCGCGCAGCATGAAGTCGCGCGCCAGTTTGGCGGGCGCGGTGTTGTTCGTATAGACATCAGTGATGAAGCGGGTCGCGAGATAGAGCGGCCGGGTCGCGCGGCGATGCTGTGTTTCGTAGCGTTGCAAGACCTGTAAGGCACCGATGTCGAAGCCGCTATTTTTCGCCTCGATAATTCGGTTACCTAATGTTTCCACGCCGAGCAGACCGAAATTGAAACCATGCGCGGTCACTGGATGCATGCCGACCGCGGCGTCGCCCACGACCGCGAAGCGTGTCCCGACAAAACGCTCCGGATAGACGGCCACGAGCGGATAGACATGCCGCGTGCTCGCCAGCTTCATCGCGCCTAGCCTGTGCATGAAACGTTGCTCGATATGCCGCGCGAATTCGTCGGGCTCGAGCGCTGCGATCTCATTGACCTGGCCCACGGGCAGCGTAAGCACGACCGACGACTGATGCGCGTTCGTCGAACGCTGCGCATTCATGGGAAGCAACGCGAGCGTTTGCCCGTACCCGAACCATTCCCACGCCGCGTGCTCGTGCGGCGCCTCATGCGTCATGCGGCAAACCAGCATGGCCTTGCCGAAATCGTGCATGTTGGCGGCAATGCCCATCATCTTGCGCGTGGCCGAAAAGCGGCTGTCCGCGGCGACGATCAACTTCGCCGAGAGCGTCTCGCCGCTCTCCAATGTCACGCTCGCCAGATCCTCGCCGGCTTTCACGCCGCTGACCTTTTGCGCCGCGAGCAGCGTCACGTCGCCGTGCTCTGCCGTGCTTTGGCGCAGCGCCTCATAGGCAGCCTTGCGAATCAGGTGATTGGAGACCAGCCAGCCCAGCTCCGTGTGCCCGCTCAGTTCGTGCCCGATCTCGAGCGCCCCCGGCGAGGGACCGTTGAACACCTTGGCGCTGCACAGCGGAGCACGCGCGTGCGCTTCAATGCGATCCCAAAGCCCGAGCTTGCGCATCAAGCGCACCGACTTCTGCGTCAGCGCGATCTCGCGCCCGTCGAACTGCGGCTCGCTGATGTCGGCGAGACACTGCTGCTCGACCATGACGATCTTGAGGCCAGAACCACTGAACGAGCGCGCAAGACATAGCCCCACCGGCCCGGCGCCCACAATAACGATATCTGCTTGCATGAATCGAACGATTTGAAACTGACTCAAACGACCTGATCAATCTTTGCGATGCCGCGTTCGCGCAACCCTTCGACCATGAGCGCGTCCATCGACTTCACATGCCACGCGAACCATTCGCGCAGTTCACCCACCAGTTGCCGGCCCGTTTCGAAGCGCCCCTCGTCGGCAACTTGCCTGCGCACTTCGCCGGCCACGTTCAGCACGTGCCGATGCTGGCCCGCATGGCAATGGCGCGGACCGAAGTGCATTTCCTGCATCCACGCTTCTTCCTGCGCGAAATGCTGCTTCGTATGGGCGACCCACGCGTCGAACGCGCCGAGCCATGTTTCGTCGCTCGCGTGCGCGAGCGCGTCGAGCAGCACGACGAACTCGGCATGCATCGTATCGGTCATGGGTTCGCCCAGTTGCATATCGGGCGTAAGCGTTGGCGAAGGGCGCGACGCGTGTGAGGTCATAGAGGAAGGTGGCGGCATTCAGCAGCGCTCTGAAATGCCCTCGCGGGCAAATTCTCACCATATCGGGGCACAGGGGATGGCGCGCTGATTTTTGGCAAATGTCGCACGATCGGTCACTGAGGCCGATGGACGCGGCGTGCCCGCATGGAAGCGGTCAGACGAAGGAGATGTCGTTTCGGGCTCAGCGCGGATCGCGCCGACCGCAAATATGGAAGGATGCGAGGAGAAGTGCCGCAGGCGTAAAAACATGAAGCCGCGCGGCGCGCGGCTCAAACCAGTTCAGCGAGATTGACGAGGGCGCGGTCGCCGTCGGATTGTGCTTCGTTTTCGGCGCGGAACGTCTTCTCGCTATAAGCGATGACCTTGAACCCGCCGCCTGCCGAACGCTCGATGGTGATACCCCAGTGCCAGCCGCCTTCCTGTTCGAATACGTGCAGCCTCGGACTCGATGGTTGGCTCGGCGATTGAAAAATATTCATGTGAAGCCTCCCGTAGTGGGAATATCGTCTCGGACGATTGCCTGGATACGAATCAGTCTAAAAACCTCCGTGCTGCGACGCAATACGGAATTACGTGGACGTGAGAACCCTGATGCGCGGCGCTTTATTCGAGAATTACCCTGGTTATGATTCGACGCGTGGCAACCGCAAATGCCGCCATCGCAAACGCCGGGACAGCAATGTTCGCTTATCGCAGCGCGTTTTAAGGCGCGCGTGCCGGAATCGTCGAACTGAACGACATGGGAGACGCGACTATGACCGATGACGAACGCGCCATTCGCGAGCTCGTGCAGACCTGGATGGACGCCAGCCGCGCGGGCGACACAGCCAAAGTGCTAAGCCTGATGACCGACGACGTGGTGTTCACGGTGCCCGGCCAGGAGCCGTTCGGCAAAGCCGGGTTCGCTGCGGCCTCCGAGGCGCAGCCAGCCATGCGCATAGAGGGCACGGCGGAGATCGTGGAGCTGCAGGTGATGGGGGACTGGGCTTTTCTGCGCAATCGCATCGACATTTCCATCACGCCGCCGGGTGCAACCGAGCCGATGCGGCGTGCGGGCTACACGCTCACGCTCGTGCGCAAGGATGCGAGCGGGCGCTGGCTGCTCGCGCGCGACGCCAATCTTGTGGCGCCGAAGCCATAAATCCGCTTGAGCGCGCCAGGTCGCCGGTCTTGCGCACACACACTTGCTTTCATCACTGAAAGAAAAGAATCCCGCCCGACAAGCCTCGCAGCGTTGCGCCCCTTTTTTCAATCAGAAAACCTTATCGATTCCTTCAGTTTATTGAGTTTCCCTTAATCGTGCGCTTGCGGCAAAGTGACGCTCATACGCTCGGAGCCCCTCCTTGAACCAACGCATCGATCCCTCCCTACTAGCTGCGCCCGACCTGTCGTACGCCACGTTGCACTCGGGCATTGCCCTGCCGTTTCTCGAGCGCGGCGAAGGCGAGCCGCTGCTGTTCGTCCACGGATCGCTCTGTGATTACCGTTACTGGATGCCGCAGCTCAATGGCCTCTCCGAGCATTTCCGCTGCATCGCGCCGAGCCTGAGCCACTACTGGCCCGCTGCCGACGCCTGCATCCAGGGCGACTTCGGCTGGGAAAGCCACGTCACCGAGCTGGCCGATTTCATCACCGCGCTCGGCCTCGAATCGGTGCACCTCGTGGGTCACTCGCGCGGCGGCTGCGTGGCGTGGCATCTCGCGCGCCGCTATCCGCGGCTCGTGCGCACGCTGGTGCTGGCCGACCCGGGCGGCCCGCTCTCGCGCGTGGACAACGACGACGCCGCGCTGCCGCCCGCCACCAACGCGCTGCGCACGCGCGCAGCCGACCTCATCCATGCCGGCGACGTCGAAGCGGGGCTCGAGTTGTTCGTCGACTCCGTGAGCGTGCCGGGCGCCTGGAAGAAGGGCTCGGCGGCGTTTCGCCAGATGGCCATCGCCAACGCCACGACCCTGCCCAAGCAGTTGCAGGACCCGCTGCCGCCCTATGCACCGCGCGCCGCCGGCGAGATCAAGTGCCGCACGCTGCTCATCGACGGCCAGCGCAGCCCGCTTATGTTCCGCAACAACGTCGAAGCGCTCGAAGAGTGGATCGCGTTCGCGCGGCGCGTGACGATCAAGGGCGCCACGCACGGCATGAACGGCACGCACCCCGACCTCTTCAACACTCACGTGCATACCTTCATCACGCAGGGTTGAGACCCGCCTCGCGCGCCGATCGACTCACCCGGCAATCAATCGCTCGAACAGATCGGCGTCACCCATCTGTCCACCCTTGAGCATGAGTTCCAGGCCGTCAAGACGGGCCTCATCGGCGTGAAGGCGGCATAGCGCAACGCCCGGCGCGAGCGACGCGCGATACGAAAGCGCCCGCGCCCCGAGCGCACGCACGGCGAAACTCGACGTATCGCCGCCCGCCACACCCACCCGGCGCACCGGTGCACGCCGCAGCACGCCGTCCAGCAATGCACCGCATGCAAGCGCCAGCGCGTTTCGCCGGCCTTCGGCAGCCGCTTCGACGCGTGTGCGCTCGGTATAGGCCAGGACGTTGCGTCCCTGTGCAAGCGCAGCCCCAATCACATTGATCTGTTCGCGCAGATACGCCTCGCCTTCTCGTTCGCCGATCATGCGTAAGGGCTCGAGGGGCACGCGCAGGTACGAAATCGCCGCTTCGATCTGGGCTTGCGTGCGCGGTGAAAGGCTCCCCGCCAGCACGAAAACGGGTCCTTGCGCGGGCGCCACCCGCTCGCCGTTGCACGGCGCAGCGCCTGGGCGCGCATCGTCCGCCAGCACCCACGCCTGCGCAACACTGCTGGCCCCAACGGCCAGCAAGGGCCGTTGCGCGGCGCAATCTCGCATCAACCGCCCTATCGCGCGTAAATGCGCTTGATCTTGCACGTCGAACAGTAACGCATCGGGCCTCGGCCCCAACGCGTCTTCAACACGCGCCATCAGCACACGCTCGCCTGACGCATAGGCGCGCCAGTCGACCGATACGACATCCTCCAGGCCTTGAGCACGCAAATGTCGACGTAAATCCGCTTCGTGCATCGGCGTGACCGGGTGCCGGCTCATGGTTGGATGCCGGTCGATGCGATATACCGGCAGGCGGTCGTCCGCCCCCGTCGCCGCAAACAACTGGCCGAACACGCAGTAACGCTGTAAATCGGGCTGCCCGCCCACCACCATCCGCAACGGGTGCGCGAAATGCGCCCCCAGCGAGCGCACCGCGACGCCAATACTGCCCACCTCCGGCGCGCTGTCGAATGTGGAGCACACCTTGTAGTGCATCACGCGCACGCCTAGCGCGGCAAAGCGCGCGCCCACCGCATCGAGTTCCTGGCGCATGGCCGCCGGCGCCATCGAGCGCGCCGCCCCCGCCACGCCGATCGCATCAAGCGTTCCAGCACGGGCGACACACGAATCATCAGGTATGCGAAGAAATAGCCTCGTGCGCAGGCCCGCCCGTGCGAGATGCGCTAGCGTGTCCGTCGCGCCGGTAAAATCATCGCCATAAAACGCGTAGGCGGGCGCGCTCATCGTCGTGCACCGAAGAACTGCAGCGCGCGCTGCAATGCGGGCCGCTCTCGTGCGTAAGTGTCGACATCGACGCCCGCCTCGATCGCCGCCCATGCCTCGCGCACGCTCGTCACGCCTGCCGCCGCGCCGTCCGGATGCGCGAGTATGCCGCCGCCGCACATGAACAGCAGGTCTGCATTCGGCACCGCGTCGCAGGTCGCGCGCGCGGTGCCCGCCCATTGCCCCGACGAAAACGCGGGCATTACCGCGTCGTCGAACGCGCGCGTGAGCGGCGTCGCGCAGTCGCGGGCCGACTCGACCACCTCCGCATCGCACTGCGCGAATTTTCCGCCGAGTCCGTGCACATGCATATGATCGACGCCCGCGAGCCGCCAAAGCGTTTGATAAGCCTGAAACGATATGCCGAGCGCGGGATCGCGCGACATCATGCCGTAGCCGTTGCGGTGCGCGTGCAGCACGAGCGGCGTGGCCCGGCGCAGCGCCTGGATGGCGGAGAAGCCGCACCAGTTGATGCTCGCCATCACGCACGCGCCCCCTTCGCGCTCCACGAGGTCGGCGTGGCGGCGCATGGCGTCGAGTTCGTCGGTGATATTGAAGGCGATCATCACGTTGCGGCCGGTGCGCTCGCGGTAGCGCCTCACTTCGTTCATCACGGCGCGTATGCGCGCTTCGATTGGGGCGTGTGCCGGGTTCGCACACACTTCGTCGTCCTTGATGAAATCGACGCCCGCCTCGCACAGGCCGCGCACGAGCGAGGCGGTCTCCATTGCATCCATGCCGACGTTGGGCTTGATGATGGTGCCGATTACCGGTCCGCGCGTCACGCCGGTCAACTCGCGCGTGCCGCGCACGCCATGGCGCGGCAGTTCGAACCGCGCGCGATAGCCGGCCGGGAGCCTTAGCGAGAGCAGGCGCATGCCGGTCGTTTCGCCGAGATCGTACAAATTGCCCGCTACGGTAGCCGCCAGCGTTGGCAGGTTCGCGCCGATATTCGCAAGAGGAAACGAGAGCGTCACGTGCGCGCGCCGGTACGGTCCGTCCACGCCCTCACGCGCAAGCCATGCGCTCGCGAGGCTCGGTTGCCGCACCGCTTCGATCTCGTCGACTCGCACCACCGTCGCGCGGCTGCGCTCGCGCAGCGCATCGGTTTCGTTGTGCACGCGCACGAACGTGCCGCTCGACTGCTCCCCGGCCATCACGTCGGCCACGCGCGCAGGATCGAGCGGCGTTTCGATCAGGTAGTCGGCTTCGAGACGATCTGCGCCAACGGCTTCGATACCGGCGCTCATAGCGCCGCCAGATCGGGGAACGCGCGCACCGGCTCGCTTCCGTCCCAGCCCGCAGACTGCGCGCGGATGAGATCGAAGAGCTTGCCCTTCGGCCCCGCCACCTCGGAAAGCTCGATCACGGTGCCCGGATGGGTTTGCGTGTCGAAGTAGACGAAGCGCCCGTTGCGCCCCACTTCGCCGCTCATCGCCACCTTGAAGCCCAGACCCTGCAGGCGCTCGAGATCGGCGTCGAAGTTCGTGGTCCAGTAGGCGTTGTGCTGCAGGCCCGTGTGGCCCGCTGCGAGAAAATCGCGGTACATGGAGGGCGCGTCATTGCGCGTCTGGATCAGTTCGACCTGCAACGGCCCTGAGTTCGCGAGCGCCACCGAGTTGTGCACCTCGTAGGCCTCGCCGCGATAGCGGTAATTCTCGATCGGCACGCGTTCGTTGTAGAACCAGGGGCCCACGCCGAGCACGCGGCTCCAGTAGTCCATGGCGGCTTCGATGTCGCGCACGACATAACCGGCCTGCCGAATCTCGCCGAAGAAGCGGCTCATAACACTCTCCACACTGCTGCAAGGATTGAAGGACGAGCGCCACCGAGGCGTTGCGCACTTGCATGCACGACACCTTCGACAACAGCCCGCAACGGTTGGGTTAGAGAAAGCCGGTGGAAATCCAGGGAATGGCGGCGATCAGCACGAGACCCACGAATAGCGCGCACATATAGCCCACAATCGGTTTGATGCCGGCATCGGGATTGACCTTGCTGATGGCGCACGCCGAGTAGTAGCCCACGCCGAACGGCGGCGAAAAGAGCCCGAGCCCCATCGAGAGAATCACGACGATGGCGTAGTGGATCTCGCTCACGCCCGCCGTGCGCGCAATCGGAAACAGCAGCGGCCCGAACAGCACGATGGCCGGAATGCCTTCGAGCACGCTGCCGAGCAGTGCGAACACAAGAATCGAAACCGCAAGGAATCCATACGATCCGCCGGGCATCGCCCTCATCAGTTGCGCGAGATCCTGTGAGAAGCCCGATTGCGTGAGCGCCCAGGCCATCGCTGTCGCACAGCCAATGATGAAGAGGATTGCGCCCGAAAGCGTGGCGGCGTCCACCAGCATGCGGCCGAGCCGCCGCCATTCGAAGCGCCGGTAGACCAAGAGGCCGATCACCATCGTGTACGCGATGCCGATGGTCGACACTTCGGTCGCGGTCGCCACGCCTTCGACCACGGCGGCGCGAATCACGAACGGCAGCGCGAGCGCGGGCGCGGCGATCACGAGCATGCGGCCAATCTCGCGGCGCGAGAAACGCTGCGCGCCGCTCAAGTCCTCCTTGCGATAGCGCCACCACACCACGGTGCACAGGATCACGGCGAGCAACGCCGCGGGCAGCATGCCCGCCGTGAAAAGCGCCGAGATCGACAACCCCGTGACCGAGCCGATCGTGATGAGCACGATGCTCGGCGGAATCGTCTCGCTCTGTGCGCCCGTGGTGGCGAGCAGCGCAACGAGATCGCCCTCGTTTGCGCCGCGCTTTTTCATCTCGGGAAAGAGCACCGGGGCGATGGCGGCCATATCCGCGACCTTCGAACCGGAAATGCCCGACACCAGATACATCGCGCCGATCAGCACGTACGAGAGGCCGCCATGCAAATGCCCGACCAGCCCCGCGAGAAATTCGATCATCGCTCGCGCCATGCCCGTCATTTCGATCAACAGCCCCAGAAACACGAAGAGCGGCACGGCGAGCAGCACGAGATGCGACATGCCTTCGTCCATGCGGCCGACCATCACTTCCATCGGCGTGAACGTCGTGAGGCTCAGGTAGCCAAAGGTCGCGAGCGCGAACGAAAAGCCGATCGGCACGCCGGAAAAGATGCCGATCGCCACCACGCCCACGAAAAAGATGACGAGGTTGAGCTTGCCGAGCGACTGCAGCCAGGGACCGGCCTGCACCGCCAGCACGCCAATCGCGACGGCGAGCGCCAGCATCGCCAGCACGTCGCGCGCTCGGCCCACCTGCGCAAGCCGAAGCAACCCGACGATCAGCATGAGCGCAGTGCCGATGGGCAGCGCGGCAGCGCGCCAGGCGTCGCTGATCTGCAGTGCCGGGGTCAGGATGGGCACCTCGCCCGAGGCAAAATCGTATGCCGGTTGCAGCAGCAGCGCGAGAAACGCGATCGAGGCGCAAATCGCGAAGGTATCGACGAACGCGCGAGAACGCGGCGACAGACGTCCGACGAACGCCGTCATGCGCATATGCTCGCCGCGTCGCAGCGCGAGCACCGCGCCCAGCATGGCAAGCCACATGAACAGAATGCCGGTGAGTTCGTCAGACCAGACGAAGGGCGCGTGAAAGGCGTAGCGCGAGATCACGCCGGCAAGCAGCACTACGATCTCCACGGCGAGAAGCGCTGCCGCGCACACCTCCACGAGCGTGACGAGCGCGCGGTCGAACACGCGCAGCGCGCGCCGCCATGCGCTCTTCGAAGCGCTCGCACTGGCGGCCTCCATCGCGTCGGCTTCGGCCGGGTGCAATGCCTGATCGGTCATGATGCTGGGTCCTCGCGCCGTTTCGCGGCTCAATCGTTTCACCACCGCACTCTCAGGCGAGCTTGCCCACGGTCTGCTCGAGCAGGTCCCACGCCTGATTGCCGAAGCGGCTCTGCCACTGCGCGTAGAAGCCCGCCTGGCGCAACGCCGTGCGGAACGTCTCGGGCGCGGGCTGATTGATCGCGAGCCCCTTGCTCTTGAGGTCGGCCACTGCGGCGCCATTGAGCTTCGCCACATCCTGGCGCTGCCTGATCGCCGCCTGGTTGAAAGCGTCGCTCGCCACGCCTTGCAGGTCCTTCGGCAAGCGCTGCCAGGCGCGCGGGTTGAGCACGAACCAGTAGCCGTCCCAGATGTGATTGGTCAGCGAGCAATACTTCTGGACTTCGTACAGTTTGGCGACCTGCACGATGGGCAACGGGTTTTCCTGTGCATCGACGATATGCGTCTGCAGCGACGAATACACTTCGCTGAACTGAAGACTTGTAGGCGCGGCGCCGAGTCCCTTGAACATGTCGATGGAAAGCGGGCTCACCGGCACGCGGATCTTGAGCCCCTTCATGCTCTGCGCGCTCGTGATCGGGCCGCTGCTCGTGGTGGTCTGACGAAAGCCGTTGTCCCACATTTTCTCGAACGATTCGAGGCCGGCGCGGCGCATCGCGTCGCGAGCGAACGCGCCAAGCGAGCCGTCCATCGCCTTCCATACCTGGTCGTAGTCGCTGAACGCGAAGCCAACGGCATTGATCGCCACCGCGGGCGCGAGCGTCGAAACCACCAGCGACGACGGCGTGAACATTTCGATGCCGCCGCTGCGCACCTGCGCGAGCATGTCGGTGTCGCCGCCAAGCTGGTTGTTCGGGAAGATGCGGATCTCCATGCGCCCCTTCGACGCGTCCTTCACCTGATTCGCCGCTTCCTGCGCGCGAATATTGAGCGGATGTGTGAGCGGCAGGTTATTGCCGTACTTGAAGACGAATTCGGGCGCCGAAGCGGCGCGGACGATGGCGGGAAAGCCGAGTGCGCCGGCCACCGGCGCCGCGGCGGCGGCACACAGCAACGCGCGCCTCACCTGGTTGGTCATGACGTGTCTCCAAACACTATTGTCGTGTAGATGATGGCCTTGCAAAGTCCATCAAAAACCATCATTCCATCCGCGCTTCGCTTTGCCCTATCATCGTCATGTGCAGCGGCGCGATAGCTGCAAGACTATGTGGCGCAAGAAACGCTGTCAAACCGCGCAACTGATGGTTTTTGATTGATTTCCGATCGGAACGACGTCATGTCAGAAACGATTTCGCCGCTCGCGGCACGTGCGCGCATACCCGACGTGGCGCGGGCGGCGCGCGTCTCGACCGCCACGGTCGACCGCGTGCTCAACGGCCGCGAGGGCGTGCGCGCCGCTACCGCGCAGCGCGTGCTGCAGGCCGCCGCTCAACTCGGCTACGTGCTCGCGCAGGACGCGCCCGAAGCGCCGTCCGCCCGGCCGCTGCGCATCGCCTTCCTGCTGCCCGCGGGCACGAACCGCTACCTGCGCATGCTCGGCGACTATATCGAATTCGCTCACGAGCAATGGAGCGCGCTCGGCATGAAGTGCCGCGTGCAGTATGTCGAGAGCTTCAACCCGACCGAGCTTGCGCTGCGACTGCTGCAAGCCGGGCAGCGCTCGGACGGCGTGGTATTCATGGCGCTGGAGCATCCCGTGGTGCGCGACGCCGTGAACACGCTTGCCGACCAGGGCGTGCCCGCCATCACCCTCATTTCCGATCTTTCCAACGCACGCCGCCTGGCCTACGTGGGGATCGACAATCGGTCGGCGGGACGCACGGCGGGTTTGCTGCTCGGCCGCTTCATGGGCCCGCGCCCAAGCGGCAAGATCGCGATGATCGCGGGCAGCCTCAACTATCGCGGCCATGAGGAACGGGAGATCGGTTTTCTGCATCTCGTCGAATCGATGTTTCCCCAGTTGAGCGTGATCGGCCTGCGCGAAGGCCAGGACGACAGCGAGCGCAACTACGAGCAAACGCGGCGGCTGCTCGAACAGCACCCCGATCTCGCGGGCATCTACAACAGCGGCGGCGGCTCGGACGGCGTGGGCCGCGCGATCGTCGAGGCGAAGTCCGAGCAAAAGATCCTGTTCATCGGGCACGGCCTCACGCCCGACACGCGCGCACTGCTGATCGACGGCACCATGGACGCGCTCATCACGCAAACGCCGCAGTCGATGGTGGGCAACTGTCTGAAGATCTTTCGCAATGTCGCCGCCAAACGCGACGCGCTCGACGCGGTGAAGCCGATTCAGTTCAGCATCGTGCTGCGCGAGAACCTGCCTTAGCGTCCGTACGCCATTCCAGCCGCACCGGCATGCGGTTCGGCACCATCGCGAACGCCGTGATCTCCTCGATCGTCGCGGGATCGACGGCGAGCCTCACCTTGAAGTGGTTGGTCAGCATGGAGAGCACGAGCCGCATTTCCATGGCGGCGAGATGCCGCCCCGGACACACACGCGGCCCCGCGCCGAACTGCACCCATGCGCGCGGATCGTGCACGCGGGCATCGGCATCGGCACCCGCATGGCCGCGCAGCCATCGGTCGGGATCGAAGCGCCCGGGCTGTGCGTAGTGGCGCGCGTCGAGCATGGGCGGCCGGGTGAGGAAGAACATCTTCGAACCGGCGGGCAGCGCGACGCCGCCCACCTCCACGTTCTCGACGGGCTCGAACGCCATGATCGCGGCCACGGGGCGAAAGCGCAGCGTTTCGCTGCACACGGCTTCGAACAGGTCGAGGTCCTTCACGAGGCCATAGTCCGGACACACATCGTGTGCGCCCAGCACCGCGCGCGCCTCGCCGGCGAGGCGCTGCTGCAGCGGTTCGTCGGCGCCTAGATAGTAGAGCGACCATGCCAGCGCGTTGGCCGTGGTGTCCTCGCCTGCCAGCAAGAGCGTGAGCACGTTGGCGGCGATGATGTCGTCGGTCACGTCGGAGCCCGGCTCCGAGTCTGGCTGCTCGCGCAGCGCAAGCATCGCTTCGAGCAGATGGCGCGGCGCACGGTCGATTGAGGACGGCTCGTCGCGCATGCGCTCGCGCGAGCGCGCCATCATGCCGCGTATCGTGCGATGCACTTCGGCCAGCGCCCGGTCCGTGCGGCGGTCGCGCGGCAAGCGCACGTAGCGCCAGTACGGAAACGGCGCGTTCACGCGATGCATGAGCGTCGGGAAGATCTGCGCGAGATGCTCCTGGATCACGCCGCGCTCCTGTTCGAGCGTGCGCGGGTTCTCGCCGAACGCGAGCGCGCTCGTCACGTCCACCGTGTAGCGCTTGAGGTCATCGGTCATCTCGACCACGTCGCCTCGTTCGGCCGCGCGCCGCCAACGGTCGTGCAACCGCGCCGTGATGGCTTGCAGTGTGGGATAGAAGGCGCGAATGTGCGGAACGGAAAGCGCCTGCATCACGAGCCGCCGCTGTGGCTGCCACGCCGCGCCCTCGGCCGAGAACACGCCGTTGCAGCCGATTTCGGCAAGCACGGGTTCGAGCGACGCGTAACGCCGGTAGCGGTGTGGACGCTCGCGCATCACGCTCTGGCTCAGCTCCGCGTCGCTCCATACCGTGACGGGCATGCCGCAGATCTGGAAGCGATACGGCGTGCCGAGTTCCTGCGCCCAGTGTTCGAGCACGCGATGGAGCCTCGGCGCATTCAGCTGATGGAGGTTGCCGATGAGCGGCAAGCCGCGCGGGCACGGCAGGTCGCGCACCTGGCGCAGGCGCTGGGCGGTGGATGCGGCGGCGTCCATGTAGCGGCGGTGAGGCGGTGAGACGGCGCTCAGTCGAGCGACATCCCCAGTTCGGCGGCCATGCGTGCCACGAGCGCTTGCAGGCGTGCGACTTCGTCGGCGAGACGCTGCTGCTCGGCGCGCACCGCCTCGAAGTCCGCGAGCGAGACGCTCTCGCCGCCTTCCTCGCGAGCCCCGGGTGCGCTCGCTGCCGCAACGGCAAAACTTGCCGTATTCACTTCGCCGCACAGCAAATGCATCCAGCGGCTTTCGCGCTCGCCCGGCGCGCGCGGCAGCTTCACCACGAGCGGCGGCTCGCGCTCGGCCAGTTCTTCCAGGAAGCCTTCGACCGACGACACATCGGCGAACCCGTGCAGGCGCGACGAGTTCAGGCGCAATTCCGCCGCCGTCTGCGCGCCGCGCAGCAGCAGGACCGTGAGGAGCGCCACAGCCTGGCTCGGCACGCCGAGCACGCGGTTCAGGTTGTGCTCGAAGCGCGGCACGCGGCTGCTGCTGCCTTCGAACACGAGGCTCAGCAGCTTGAGGTCTTCGATGGCGGCCAGCACGTCGGCTTCGCTCACGTTCATGACCGGCGTGCGCGCGGTCTTCTGGTTGCAGCCGAGCGTGAGCGCGTTGAGCGAAAGCGGATAGGTGTCGGGCACCGTGTGCTGCTTTTCGACCAGCACGCCGACGATACGCGCCTCGATTGGCGAGAGCGCGCGCAAGGTGCGCGGCGAGGAAGCATCGGCAGGAGAATTCATGGGCAGATCAACCACGCTGTGGTTCATGTTGGAATCAGGCGTTCGATCATACGCGCGCGGCGCTTCTTGCAGAAGCCAGGTGTCGCGCGTGTGGAATCAGCCCGCGATCAGCTTCAACCCCGCCGGCAGCGCCTCGCCGAACACCCGGCCCGTGTCCGCCGTGTCGAGCGCGACGACTTCGCGCACCATCGTCACCCACGTGGGCGGCGCGTTCGCCGACTCCATGCGGCGCACCACCGTCTCGCGCAGTTCGGGCGGCAGGTCGCGCGAACGGTCGCCCGTCATGCGCGCGATCTGCGCCGCGGCGAACATCGCCGGCTCGATCTTTTTCCAGTCGAGCGCCAGGATCGCATCGAGCCAAAGCGCGGCGGTTTCCGGCGGCACCACGCCGTGCGCGCTGCCGTAGAACGGCTGGCGCGCGCCGATCCGGCCCACGGCCCACCACGTCTGATGATTCTCCGAGGGCTTCTGCAGCCGCTGCAACAGCCGCTCGCCGATCTCGATCTTGCGCTCGGCCGCAATCTGCTCGAGCGACGCATAGAGCCGGATCATGTCCGCATGGGCCAGCTTCGCGGGGTCGAAAGGCAGCTTGTGGCGCTTCGAGCCGGCCGCCTCTTCGAGGTACGTCATCGCCTCCAGCACCTCGTGCTGCTGCGCCTCGTTCAAGCCGCCCGCCGCGCGCCGCCAGAGCGTCCACCACTCCGACCACACCTGGCCTTCGTTGACAAACTGGATGCCGTCGTCGAAGAGCGTCCAGAGCTGTTCGACGCGCCATTCGTCGAGCGGATAGCCGAAGCCCGGCCGCAAGCTGAAGCCGGCGAGGTTCAGCCACAGGCGTTCGTGATCGGCGGAGCGCCGGCGCTTGCCCGCGCGCTCCCAGAGCGCGCCGAACAGCTCGCGCAGCAGCGGGCCGTCCCAGTTCTGGCGCGGGCCGAGCCGCTCTTCGAGATGCGCGCGCAGGCGCTTCACTTCCTTCGCGTCGACCTTGACGGAGCGTGCGCCGAACACGCGTTCGATTGCTTCGATGGCGTCGTCGAGGCCCGCGTGGCGTGACTCGCCGTTCGCCGTGCCCGCACCACTCTCGTGCTCCGCGCGGCGCAGCGCGAATTCGAGCAGCCAGCGCTGCGAGGCGTCGTCGGTGGCGATGCAGTGCATCTCCAGCGTGCCGACTTCGGTCAGCGCGGTCGTGAGTTTGACGGGGCGCTCGCGCGCCGCCTTCGCATCGCCGCCTGCGGGCACCACCGTCGCGAGCGGCGGCAGGCGCACGAAGTCGCCCGCAGCCAGATCGGCCAACTCGCCGGGCTGCCACGCGGTGTCGGCCACCGTCGATGCGAGGTGGAACTGCACCGGCTGGCCGAGCTGCAATGCGAACGTGCGGTCGTCCAGATGCAGTTCGTGGCCTTCTTCCGTGCCGCGCGGGAGAACGCACACGCCGCGCGGTGCGGCATCGGCGCCCGCGCCTTGGTCGAGCACGAGGAAGTAACTGCGCGGCGAGCCGCCGCCAATGCGCGGCGCGTGGCCCGCGCGCGCGAGCGCATAAGCGACCGCGCCGCGCGCGACGGCCACGTCGGGCTGATTGTTCTGCAGTACGTTCAGCGGCTCGCCGCGCCAGGCGCCGAGCGTGTCGGCCAGACGTTGCGCGAGCGCGCGAGCGCGGAACACGCCGCCGTTGAGCAGCAGCGCGTCGGGCATGGGCAGCGCAGGGTTTTCTGCGCTGGCTGCGCCTGACGCGGCACCCAACGCCTCGCGCGACTGCGCGGCGAAGCGCTGCAAAAACGCCGCGATATGGCGCGTGATGGCCGGATCGGCGGCATAGGGCAAGCCGAACTCGACGATCGCCGCGCGCGAGCGGCGCGGCAGGTCGCCGGCAGCGCCCATCGGAAAGAAGCCGTCCACCACGATCTGCGCGACTTCCTCGCGGCCAAGCTGCGTGGTGCGCGCGCCGCCCACCAGCCGCGCGCCCGCGCCGAGCAGCGTGATCGGCACCGATTCGGGCGCGCTGGCGTCGAGCAGTTGCTCCTTCGCGACTCGGCAGCGTTCCACGAGCTGCGAGAGGCTCGCCGCGCTCAACCGCGTCTGGGCGTTCGCGAGCCGGCTCTCGGCCAGATGCGCGAGCGCGAGGTCCATGTTGTCGCCGCCCAGCATCAGATGATTGCCCACGCCAATGCGCGTGAGCTGCGGCTCGCCGTTCTCGAACTGCACCTTGATGAGCGTGAGGTCGGTCGTGCCGCCGCCCACGTCGCACACCAGCACGAGGCGCGAGGCGCCCAGCTGCGCGTCGAGCGTCGCGCGATGGTGATACAGCCAGTCGTAGAAAGCGGCTTGCGGTTCTTCGAGCAGACGCAACGCGGGCAGCCTGGCGAGCCGCGCCGCTTCGAGCGTGAGCGCGCGCGCGCCGTCGTCGAACGACGCGGGCACGGTCAGCACGACGTCCTGATCTTCGAGCGGCGCATGCGGGAAACGATGGTTCCACGCGGCGCGCACGTGCGCGAGATAACTCGCGCTCGCGGCAACCGGTGAAACCTTGGCGACGTCGTCGGGCGCGCCCCACGGCAGGATCGGCGCGAGGCGGTCCACCGCCGCGTGCGAGAGCCAGCTCTTCGCGCTCGCCACGAGCCGCCCCGGCACCTGCGCGCCGAGCGTGCGCGCGAGGCGGCCGACGACGGCCTCATCGCTTTGCGAAGGCGCGCTCCACGGCAAACGCAAATCGCCAGCCGCAAGTTCGCCCGCCGCCGGGTGATAACGCGCGGAAGGCAACATCTTTTCCGCGCCCACTTCTCCGAGGCCGGTGAGCTGCTCGACGTCGAACACGCGGATCGCGTCGCCGCCGGCCTCCACGTACGCCACGACGGTATTGCTCGTCCCCAGGTCGATGCCGACGACGTATGGCTTCATCGGGCTCAGTCGCCTGCTCCGCCACGCACGTCGAACTCGACCTTCCAGCGCTCGTTCGTGCCGCTCGGCATCGCTTCGAGCTCCAGCGTGCCCGCTTCGGTCACGCGCGCGTGCAGCTTCACGGGCACGACTTCGCCCGGCGTGCGGCCTTCGGTCGGCAGCGTGGCCTGGATTTCCTCCAGTTCCTGCAATTCTTCGGGCGACCAGTAGTCGAGCATCGTGCCGACCTGATCATGACGCCGCACCGAAGAGCCGAAGAAACGGAAGTGCACCGGCTCGCCCACCACGAGGCCGAACTCCTGCGGCGGCAGCGCCGCCTCGGTGCCCTCTTCCATGCCGAAGGGCGCGACGCAGAGCGCCGAAACCGGCGGCTCGAGCCCCGGCACGGCCGGCATGGCCGATTCGACCGCCACGTAGTACGCGCGCGCCGTGCCGCCGCGAATGCGCACGCCTTTGCCGCGCTTCACATAGCCGTAATAGGCTGCGCCGCGCGCCACCGCGAGGTCGAGATCCGCACCGCCCAGCAGACGTGCGGGCGCAGCGCCCTCGGCCGCGAGCCAGCCGCCCAGGATATCGAGCACGCGTTGCGAGAGCAGCGGCGACTTGAATACGCCGCCGTTGAAGAGCACCGCGGTGGGATGCAGGAAGGTGGCGCCCGCAGGCGGCGCGCCAAAGCCTTCGAGTTCCGCGAGCGCCTGCACCTGGCGGCCGAGGAAGGCCGCGAGATGGCGCGTCACGCCCGCGTCCTGCGCATACGGCAGGCCAAGCTGCGTGAGACCCACGCGCGTACGCACAGCCGGGCGCGCGGCGGCGTCCACTTGCGGGAAGAAGCCTTCGAGGATGATCTGCGTGAGTTCGCCACGCGTGAGTTCCGTGCGGATCGACCCGCCGATCAGCTTCGAGCCGCGGCTCGGCACGACGATCGGCACCGTATCGACGGAGGCGTCGGAGAGCAGCGTTTCCTTCGCCGAGCGGCACGCATAGGTCAGCGCGCGCAGCTGCCACGGGTCCGCTTGCGTGCCCTGGGTCGCGAGCTTGCGCGCGACCACGTGCGCGAGCGCGAGGTCCATGTTGTCGCCGCCGAGCAGAATGTGCTCGCCCACGGCTACGCGGTGCAGTTCGAGATTGCCTTCGCGCTCGACCACGGCGATCAGCGAAAGGTCGGTCGTGCCGCCGCCCACATCCACCACGAGGATGATGTCGCCGACCTTCACTTCCTTGCGCCACGCGCCGCCGCTCTTCTGGATCCAGCTATAGAGCGCGGCTTGCGGCTCCTCCAGCAGCGTCATGTTCGCGTAGCCCGCCGCCTGCGCGGCTTCCGCCGTCAGTTCGCGCGCGGCGGGGTCGAACGAGGCCGGAATCGTGACGGTGATCTCCTGCTCGCCAAACGGCGCCTCGGGATGCGCGTGGTCCCATGCCTCGCGCAGGTGCGTGAGATAGCGCACCGAGCTTTCGAGCGGCGACACACGCGCGACTTCAGGCGGCGCGTCGTTGGGCAGAATGGCCGCGCGGCGATCCACGCCGGGGTGGCACAACCAGCTCTTCGCGCTCGACACGAGGCGAATCGGCGTGCCCGCGCCACGGCTGCGCGCAAGCTCGCCCACGGCGTACTCGCGTGTGGTGGTCCACGGCAGCGTGAGGTCGCCCGGCGTCAGCTCGCCCGCATGCGGCAAGTAGAGAAACGAAGGCAGCAGGTCGGGCGATTCCAGCGTGCCCGGCGCAGTAAGCTGGGTCACGTTCAGCACGCCCTGCTGGGTCTTTTCGCCATCGCTGGCGGCGAGGTCGACGTAGGACAACGCGCAATGCGTCGTGCCCAGGTCGACCCCAATCGAATAGCGCGGATTGCTCACAGCTCCACCTCCGCCGGCGCGATGATGCGCGCGTCGTGCGTCTTGACGAGCTGCGGCAGCTTGACTTCCTCGACGCGCCAGCCGCGATGCGTGAGGCTGCCGCTGAACGGGGCCTCGCCGACCACGTTGCCGGTGAGGCGCACGGCGGCGGCGTCGAAGCCGGCCGGCAGCGTCACGCGCGAGCCTTCGGACTCGCTGCGCACCGGGCGGATCGAGAAGTGGTCGCGCAGCGTGGCGCGGCAGCCTTCGTGGACGATGCGGGCGGCGGCGCCGATATCCGCATCGGCATAACCGGCAATGTCTTCCTCGACGAAATCGACGAAGCGCGCGTTGCGCTGGAGCAGGCCGAGCAGTTGCAACGCGGCGTCGGGCGTCGCTTCCTTGATGACGGTGGGTGCGGGCGCGGGCGCCGGCTTCGCGACCGGAGCCGCGGCAGGCACAGGGGCAGCCGCGGCGGGTGCGAGCCCGCCTTCACGCAGACGGCGCACGTTGGCGGCAAGCTCGCCGTCGCCGAGGATCGCGAAGAAGGATCCCAGCGCGACCGAAAGGCGGCCGAAGAAAGACAGATTCGATTCGGGCATGTAGACGACTCCAATATCGCTTGAGGGCTCGCGGGCAACGCGAGCCGACCTGCCGGGCTCGCAACGAGGCCCGATCGATGCCTGGAAGGAGGCGGCCGGCAGGGGAAACTCGAGCCCGGCGCGGGCTCAAAACCCGTATTTTGCCTTGTCGCGGGCGCAAGCCGGTCAAAATGCGGGATTTGGCGGGGGAATGGCGTGTCCGGCGCGGTGCGCCGGGCTTTGACGCAGGCGGTCGCCTGGCGATACGGCGGGCAATGCGCGCGGGCAGCGCGGCGCAATCCCGGCTGTCAAACGGTGAGCGGTACGGCCCTCAAATGGCGCGTCAGCGTCGATAAATGGGGCGCGATTATTGGTGCGCGCACGCGATCAGGCCCGCGCCGCAGCCGCATCACGCCTTACGGTCCGGCGCATTCAGGGAAAGATCGGCGTCGTGGCTTCCGCGCCTTCCACATCGGCGCGCGGCACATGCTGGGCGATGTTCGCCTCGATCTCGGCTTCGCGCGAGCCGGGCACGTCGGCCATGACCAGCAACTGACCGTCCTCGATCGGACGGTTAAAGCGCGTCAGCGTCGTGTTCGGCTCGTCCACGCCAATCATGCCGGCCGCCCACGCGCCGAATATCGCGCCGGCAATCGTCAACGCAACGACCACGCCGCCCGTGATATCGAAGTTCTCGAACGGAAACATCAGCGCCACGAGGCCAACGACGGCGCCGGTCGCAGCGCCGAACATCACGCCGCGCTCCAGTGCGTGCACGATGTCGCTGCGCTGCAGCAGCGAAGCCTCGGGCAAGCGCTCGAGGCCCACGCTGTGATTGGCGAGCACATGAATATGACGCCACGTGATGCGCGCGCGCAGCAGATCGTCGACGATCTGCTGCGCCGTGGTCGTGTCGGGAGCGAGGAAATAGAGGCGTCTCATGATGCCCTCCTTCGGTCATGCAGCGACACGCTAGCGACCCGCTCGCTGCCACATGACTACGATGCGATTCCGATCATCCTACGCCTGAGTTTCTGTCAGCGCGACAGCCTGACGCCGATTTCCATTCGGTTTGCCGCCGCTCTCTGCGTTTTGATTCTTTTGCATTTCGCTGAAGGTCTGCACGAGGAGATCCGCTTCCCGACAAGCGCGGAGCCACGGGAACTTGTCACGCATCAATCGAATCGCTTGCATCCACAGCGCAAGTCTGAACCGCCCGCATTGGCAACCGACCTTGCGTACGCAAAAAGTCCCGCAAAAACAGCGCATTTTCTCAACGAAAGGGCCTTATCTCGATAACGCGATCCTGAAAACAAGACGTATCTGTTCCTCCTACCATCGCTCACCTCAAATCGAGGGGAACAGCCTATGTCCACCGAACAGGATCCGCGCCGCCAATTCCTGCGGCGCATGCTCGCAGTCGTGCCGACCGCATCCCTTGCAACGGGAGCCGCGCTCTCGCAGTCCGCCTGCAAGCCGGCGTCCGCGCCGTCGGCCGCCGCGCCGCCGCCCTACCAGCCCGACTATTTCACGGCAGACGAATGGCGCTTTCTGCAAGCCGCCGTCGAGCGCCTGATTCCTTCCGACCACCTGGGGCCAGGCGCGCTCGAAGCGGGCGTGCCGGAATTCATCGACCGCCAGATGGAAACGCCATGGGGCCACGGCAAGCTCTGGTACATGCAGGGGCCGTTTCACGTGAGCGAAGCGCCGGAACTCGGCTACCAGTTGAATCTCGCGCCGCGCGACGTGTACCGGCATGGCATCAAGGCCTGCGACGCGTGGTGCCGCCAGCATTACAGCGGCAAATCATTCGTATCCCTGAGCAACGCCGAACAGGAGGCCGTGCTCCAGACCATGGAGCACGGCAAAGCCCACTTCGACTCCGTTCCAGCCAGCACGTTCTTCGGCTTTCTCCTCGCGAACACGAAAGAGGGCTTTTTCGCCGATCCCATTTATGGCGGAAACAAAAAAATGGCGGGCTGGAAAACGATCGGCTTTCCCGGCGCCCGCGCCGATTTTGCCGACTGGATCGACCAACCGGGCGTGAAGTACCCGTATGGCCCGGTATCTATCGACGGAAGCAGAGGCTGATCGATGACCATCAAAATGAACAAGGTTGATTGCGTGATCGTCGGGTTCGGCTGGACCGGTGCGATTCTCGCCCAGGAACTCACGCAAGCCGGCCTGAAGGTCGTGGCGCTCGAACGCGGCGCGATGCGCGACACGCCCACCGACGCGAAATATCCACAGGTCGCCGACGAACTCAAATACGCCGTGCGCGGCAAGCTGTTTCAGGACCTTTCGCGCGAAACGGTCACGATTCGCCACGGCGTGAACGATCTCGCGGTGCCCTACCGCCAGCATGGTTCCTTTCTGCTCGGCAACGGCGTGGGCGGCGCGGGCTTCCACTGGAACGGCATGCACTACCGCGTCCTGCCCGAAGAGCTGCAGCTGCGTTCGACCTACGAAGCGCGCTACGGCAAACGTTTCATCCCGGAAGGCATGCAGGTGCAGGACTTCGGCGTGACCTACGACGAACTCGAACCGCATTTCGATTTCGCGGAGAAAGTGTTCGGCACCTCGGGCAAAGCCGGCAATCTCCAGGGGCAGATCCGGTTCGGCGGCAATCCGCTCGAAGGCCCGCGCAGCAGCGAGTACCCAACGCCGCCGCTCAAGAACACGCTCGGCGCGCAACTGTTCGAACTGGCGGCGCGCGAGGCGGGCTTCAATCCGTACCCGGCGCCTGCCGCAAACGCTTCGCAGGCCTATACGAATCCCTACGGCGTGCGGCTCGGCCCGTGCAACTTCTGCGGCTACTGCGAGGACTTCGGCTGCTTCATGTACTCGAAGGCCTCGCCGCAGACCACCATTCTTCCGGCTTTGCTCAAGAAGCCGAACTTCGAGTTGCGCACGAATTCGTATGTGAAGAAGGTGCTGCTCGACAGCAGCCGCGAGCGCGCCGTGGGCGTGAGTTACGTCGACGCACAGGGCCGCGAGGTCGAACAACCGGCCGACCTCGTGATCGTCGCAGCGTTCCAGATGCACAACGTGCGCCTGCTGCTGCTCTCGGGCATAGGCAAGCCGTACGACCCGACGACGGGTCAAGGCGTGGTGGGCCGCAACTACGCGTACCAGATGAACGGCGCCGTCAACGTGCTGCTGCCCAAAGAAACCCTGCTCAATCCGTTCATCGGCTCGGGCGCGGGCGCGGTGGCGCTCGACGACCTCAACGGCGACCAGTTCGACCACGGTCATCTGGGCTTTCTCGGCGGCGCGAGCGTGCGCCACGCGCGCACGGGCGGCCGGCCGATTGGCCAGGCCTCCATCGTGCCCGGCACCCCCGCCTGGGGCGGCCAATGGAAGGCCGGCGTGGTCGATGCGTATCAGCGCTTCCTGAGCATCGGCATTTCCGGCTCGGTCATGCCGTACCGCGACGCGTACCTCGACCTCGACCCGACCTACCGCGACGCCCACGGACTGCCGCTCCTGCGCATGACGTTCGACTGGCACGACAACGAATACCGCATGCTCGACTACGTGGGCACGCGCGTGGAGGAGGTGGCGAAGGCCATGAAGCACGACGCGTATTACCGCGCGATCCGCAAGCCCGGCGACCACTACGACACGCGCCTCTATCAGTCGACACACACGACCGGCGGCGCCGTCATGGGCGCATCTCCGCAAACGAGCGTGGTCAACAAGTATCTGCAGAGCTGGGACGTGCACAACGTGTTCGTGATGGGCGCTTCGGCGTTTCCCCAGAACATGGGCTATAACCCGACCGGCCTCGTGGCGGCGCTCGCGTATCACGCGGCGAAAGCGATCCGCGAGCAGTACCTGAAGCAGCCCGCGCCGCTCGTTCAGGCGTAAGGAGGAATTCCCCTGATGAGGATGACGAAATACTCGCGTGCCGTGCTGGCATGGGCCGCACTGGCGCTGTCCGGCTGGTTCTCGCACGCGCTAGCGGACGATCGCACCGCCACGCAGCAAGCCAGCGCCAACGCGGCGCTCCCCGCGTTGATCGAAAAGGGCCGCTACCTCGCCACCGTGGCCGACTGCACGGCCTGCCACACGGCAAAGGGCGGCAAGCCGTTCGCGGGCGGTGTCGGCATTGCCTCGCCCATCGGCACGATCTACTCGACCAACATCACGCCCGACAAGCGCACCGGCATCGGCGAGTACACACTGCGCGACTTCGATCGCGCGGTGCGCCGCGGCATTGCCAGGAGCGGCACGACGCTCTACCCCGCCATGCCTTATGTGTCGTACGCCAAAACGACGCCCGAAGACATCGAGGCACTTTACGCGTACTTCACGCATGCGGTCGCGCCCGTCGAGCAGGCCAATCGCGCAGAAGGCATTCCCTGGCCTCTCTCGATGCGCTGGCCGTTGCGCTTCTGGCGCATGATGTTCGCCCCCACGCCGGTGACCGCCAACGCGCCGGCCAGCGCAGACCCCGCGCTGCGCGGAAGCTATCTGGTCGAGGGACTCGCACACTGCGGCGCGTGCCACACACCGCGCGGTTTTGGCCTCCAGGAGCAGGCGCTGAGCGACAACAAGAACGTCTATCTCTCAGGCGGCGTGGTGGACGGCTATCTCGCCAAAAACCTGCGCGGTGACGCGAAGAACGGCCTCGGCACGTGGAGCGAAAGCGACATCGTGACGTTTCTGAAGCAAGGACGATCCGACGATGCGGCAGCGTTCGGCGGCATGGTCGATGTCGTCCAGCACAGCACGCAGTACATGAGCGACGCCGACCTCGGCGCGATTGCGGCCTACCTCAAGACGCTCTCTCCCGTCGATCCGAACGGCGACGCGCTCAGACCCGACCCGAGCGCCGCGGCCGCCTTGCGCGCCGGCACGGACCGCAGCAACGGCGCGCTCACGTTCGTCGACAACTGCGCGGCCTGCCATCGCACGACCGGCGCCGGCTACGACGCAACGTTCCCGAGGCTCGCCAGAAGCTCGGTGGTCAACAGCGACAATCCGGCCTCGCTGATCCGCATCGTGCTCAAGGGCGGCCAGATGCCGTGGACGAACGCCGCGCCCACGCACTACGCGATGCCCGGCTTCGCGCAGCGCCTCACCGACCGCGATATCGCCGACGTGCTGAACTTCGTGCGTTCGAGCTGGGGCAATCACGCGCCGGCCGTGTCGGCCGCCGACGTGGCGAAGGCTCGCAAGGCCGCGCAGGCAGGACCGCAACCGTCGCGCGCCGAAAACCCGTAAGCGCCGCGCACGCGCCGGGACGGCGCCAGGGCCCGTTCACCTGCCTAACGAGCTCGCGAACGTGCCCTAGATCTCGACGCGCGCGCCGACCTCGATCACGCGATTGGCCGGCAGCTTGAAGAACGCCGCGATATTCCCGACGTTGTGCAGCATCACCGCGAAAAGACGCTCACGCCAGATCGACATGCCATGGCCGCGCTTGGGCACCACCACCGCGCGGCTCAGGAACCACGACGTTTCGTCGAGATCGAAGGTCAACTCCGCGGACTTGAACGCGGCAAGCGTGCATGGCAGGTCCACTTCGTCCTTGAACCCATAGTTGACGACGACGTGATAGCAGCCCGGGCAAAGCAGCTCGACCTTCACGCGTTCGCTTTCTGCCACCCATGGCACGTCTTTTGTCACGACGCTCAGGAATACTACGCGTTCGTGCAGCACCCGGTTGTGCCGCAAATTGTTGACGAGCGCATGCGGTACGGCATTGGCATTCGGCGTGAGAAAGATCGCCGTGCCGCCCACGCGCACGGGGTTGCTCTCCAGCAGCGTCGTAAGATAGGGCTTGAGGGGCTTCTTGCCGGCGCGTACGCGCGCCTCGGCCATCATCATTTCCCAGCCCTTTCCCCAGGTCGCCATGATCGTGAACATCAGGGCGCCGATGACGAGCGGGAACCAGCCGCCGTCCACGATCTTGAGCAGGTTGGCCGAGAAGAACATGGCGTCGATCACGAAGAAGAACGCCGTGGCGAACAGGCACAGCGCCCAGTTGTAATGCCACGCGTAACGCACGACGAAGAAAGTGAGGAACGTCGTGATGAGCATCGTGCCGGTCACGGCAATGCCGTAAGCGGAGCCGAGCGCCGTGGACGAACGGAACCCCACCACCGCCGCCACTACGGCCACGAGCAGAATCCAGTTGATACCGGGCACGTAGATCTGCCCGATCTCGCGCTCGGACGTGTGCACGATGTTCATGCGCGGCAGAAAGGAGAGTTGCATGGCCTGCATCGCCATGGAATAGGTACCCGAAATAACGGCCTGCGAGGCAATGACGGTGGCAACCGTGGCGAGCACGATCATCGGCACGATGGACCATTGCGGAAAGAGCCGGTAGAACGGGCTTTGCACCGCGCCGGGGTTCGCCAGCAGCAGCGCGCCCTGCCCGAGATAATTGAGCGCGAGCGCAGGAAACACGATGCCGAACCACGTGAGGCGAATAGGCTGCTTGCCGAAGTGGCCCATGTCGGCGTAGAGCGCCTCGGCGCCCGTGAGCGAGAGCACGACCGCGCCCAGCGCGACAAAGGCGAGCCAGCGGTGATGCAGACAGAACGCGAGGCCCTCGCGCGGATCGAGCGCGAACAGCACCGCCGGCGCTGAGGCGATGTTGGCCACGCCCGCCACGGCGATCACGGCGAACCAGAGCACCATGACCGGGCCGAACACGGCGCCGATGCCGCCCGTGCCGTGCTTTTGCGTGAGGAACAGCACGACGATCGCCACAAGCGTCACCGGAATCACATAGGTCTTGAGCGCGGGCTCGGCCACTTCGAGGCCTTCCACGGCGCTCAGCACCGAGATGGCCGGCGTGATCACGCTGTCGCCGAAGAAGAGCGCCGCGCCCATCACGCCGATCACGAGCAGCGTGTTACGCAGATGCGGCCGCGAGGCGACCGAGGAAGCCGCGAGCGCGAGCAGCGCCATGATGCCGCCCTCGCCGTGATTGTTCGCGCGCAGGATGAGCGCGACGTACTTGAGCGACACGACGATCATGAGCGACCAGAAGATCAGCGACACGATGCCTACGATATTGAAAGCATTGACCGCGAGGCCGTTGGCGGGATCGAACACGGTGGCGAGCGTGTAGAGCGGGCTCGTGCCGATGTCGCCATAGACCACGCCGAGCGCGGCGAGAGCGAGCGCGGGAAGCGCCGGGCGATGCGGGCCGGAGTCGCCAAGGCGCTCGTGCGCGTGCCCCGCGGATGCGGAATGTCCCATGTCTCCCTCCTCGTGGCGGCCGCATGCGGGCCGGGGGGCCGCGCGGCCTTGTCGCCTCGCTTATCGCTTGGTTTGTGGCCTGGTTTGTCGCTTCGTCTGTCGCTTCGTGGCGCGGCGGCCCCTGCTGGGCGCGCTAGTCGAAGTATAGGAATTTCGGGCAAAAATGCGCCGCGCGTGGCGCCGTGCTTTCGCAGAACTGTCATAGTCGAGCGTATTTTCCTGACCATTCGCCCGGTACGCACACAACCCAAAGGACTTGCACAATGCGAACCCGCCTCACGTTGCTCTGCGCCGCGCCGTTGCTCGCTGCCTGCGCGTTGCAGCCTCTTTCCACGCAACAGGACGCAGGAACGCTTTCTGCGCCAACCGCGGCTTTCGCGCAGGGCGGCGCCACCGCGCACGGCCGTGCCGTGAAAGTCATGATCGTGACGATGTTCGCGCCCGAAGCGAAGACATGGCTGGAGCGCCTCGGTCCCTGGGAGTCCGTGACGATCGCGGGCCTCTCGCCCGACTATCCCAAGGTGCAATGCAATACCGACGACGTATGCGTGATGACAACCGGCATGGGCCACGCGAACGCTGCCGCCTCGACCATGGCCCTCGCCTTTGCGCCTCAGTTCGACCTGCGCAAGACTTACTTTCTCATCGCGGGCATTGCGGGCGTGAACCCCGAGCACGGCACGATCGGCTCGGCGGCCTGGTCGGACTGGCTCGTCGATTTCGGCCTGCAGTGGGAAATAGACGGCGACGGCCGCCCGCGCAACTGGCGCACCGGGTATCTCGGCATCAATACGAAAAGTCCCGACGAAAAGCCCGCGCTCGACTACCGCACCGAGGTGTTCCGCCTGAACCCGCGGCTGACCGAGGCCGCCTGGGCCATCTCGCACGACGTGACGCTCGCCGATAACGCGCAGGCTCAGGCCGCGCGCGCGAAATATGCTTATGCACCCGCGAACCGGCCGCCCACCGTGATCCGCTGCGATTCGGTCGCCGACGACACCTGGTGGTCGGGCAAGGCGCTCGGCGCGAGGGCAAGCGAGTTCACGCGTCAATTGACCGGCGGACAAGGCGTGTACTGCATGACGCAGCAGGAGGACAACGCCACGTTCGAAGCACTCAGGCGCGCAGCGCGTGCGCAACGCGTGGACCTCGATCGCGTAGCCGTGCTGCGCGCAGGCTCGGATTTCGATCGTCCGTATGCGGGTGAATCGAATGCGGCAAATCTACTGAACTATGCAAGCCAGGGTGGCTTCGCACCCGCGTTGGAAAACCTCTATCGCGCGGGCCATCCGCTCGTGCAGACCATCGTCGCGCATTGGAGCGAATGGCGCAATGGCGTTCCTCCAAGCCCTTCTCAACGCGCACCTCGTTAACGGCGCCACGCCCTGTCCCCGCTTTGCCGCGTAGCATCCTTGTGAGGAATACAGATGATCGATGCATGGCGTTATCCGGCACGCATCGCCTATTCGCAAAGCAATTACAGCGCACGATCGTTCATACGCATGGCGCATGCGAATGCGGGATTTCCGCTACTGAAATCCTCCTTTGACCGGATAGCTTTATCGCGGCATCTATGCCAGATTAGGTCTCACTCATTTTGAGCGCAGCGCAGGGGTCGCGAAGCGATGCGCCATGATTCACGGGGGACAGCATGCACGGTTACTTCCCTCCCCTTCATGCCGCCACGCCCATCCTGTTCGCGAGTGTGTCCGCGTGTGACTATTCGCGAGCCAGTGCGTCATGAATGCCGCCAGCATCGTCGTGCTCGGCGCGGGGCCAGCAGGGTCAGCCGTTGCGCGCGCGCTTGTGGGGCTCGGCTATCGCGTGCAGGTGGTGAGCGACTGGCGTCGCTTCGATGCTGCCGAAGCCCTATCGGCACGCGCGATCGAAGCGCTGCGCCGTGCGGGCCTGCATCGCGCAGCCAGTCGCGGCGAGGGACCCTGCGTGCGCACCACACTCTGGAACGGCGTGCTGCAAACGCTCGACGCGGAATTCCTCGTCGACCGGCGTGTGTTCGATGCGGCCTTGCGCGAGGACGTGCGCGGCGCGGGCGTGGACGTGATCGAGGCGAATGTGCGTTCGCTGCAGTCCACTTCCGCGGGGCACGACCTCATGATCGAAACCGCTGACGGACCGCTCACGTTGCGCGCGGATTTTCTTGTCGAAGCGCGTGGCCGCCTCGCACCGCTCTTGCGCGACGCCACGCGCGGCCCGCAAACCGTGAGCCTGCTGAACGTATGGAAGGGCTGCGCGGGCGCGGCGGCCACTGCGGTGGAAAGCCTGCCGGCCGGGTGGGCGTGGATGGCGCGCCTCGGCAACGGCCGCTGCTACTGGCAATTGACGCTGGACGTCACGAACCCCGAGCTGCCGCAGCGCGATGAACTGCTCGCGTTCTGCGAGCGCATGCGGCACTCGCCGCTTGCCAGCGACTTCTTCGCAGGCGACGCAGCGAACGACGCGCGCCTCTATGCGCGCAGCAGCACCGCCACGCTGTGCGGCCGTACCGGCGGCCACAACTGGCTGCGCGTGGGCGACGCCGCCATGGCCGTCGATCCGCTTGCGGGCAATGGCGTGTTCCAGTCGCTCACCTCAGCGTTGCAGGCGCCCGCCGTGATTCACACGCTGCTCGCGCGGCCCGAGCGCGCGCCGCTCGCGCTGCGCTTTCACCAGCAGCGCATTGAGCAGTTGTTCATGCGCTTCGCGCGCACCGGGCGCGATGTGTATGCGCTCGAACAGCGCTGGACCACGCAGCCCTTCTGGCAAACGCGTAGCGCGTGGCCCGACGACCGGCCTGCTCGTGTGAGCGCCGATTTCAACGAGTTGAACGTGGGACGCGCGCCCGTGATCGACGGCGGCATGATTGCCGAAGCGGATGTGGTCGCGAGCCCGGACCAGCCGCTTGGCATCTGGCATCTGTGCGACGCTGCGCTTGCGCCTGTTGTTGAGGCGTTGCGGCGGGAGCCCGCCGAGCA
Source organism: Paraburkholderia sp. J11-2 (assembly GCF_905220185.1). Lineage (NCBI taxonomy): Bacteria > Pseudomonadati > Pseudomonadota > Betaproteobacteria > Burkholderiales > Burkholderiaceae > Paraburkholderia > Paraburkholderia sp. J11-2. The sequence continues at coordinate 179,971 of NZ_CAJMYY010000005.1, forward strand.
GGTGCTCAAGTCGCTCGATGCGGATCAGGCGCGGATGATTCGGCATTGGCTTGCCATGCAGGATTATCCTTAGCTTTAGGTCGCCGTGTGGCCAGGCGGTTTGGTGTTTCTCTTTGGGCTTTCCTTGTTTTCGTGGCGGTATGCCAGCGTTGCCCCTGTGCGGGGCGGCACCTACTTTCTTTGCAGCGGCAAAGAAAGTAGGCAAAGAAAGCCGTTCAAACCGCCAGCGCCAGCCACAGTTCACATCGCGCCATCCCAGGTGAATGGCTCCGGAGCGTCTGTCACCTCGCACCATTCTCGTTAGTGACAAAGGGCTCGTCCGTTCCCGCTGCTCGCTGCGCGCGCAGCGGTTGGGTCTGCAAGGGAAACCAAGGGGCATTGTCATGCGGTAACGCAATGCAAGCGCACCACTGGTTTTAGGTTATGCCCTTCGGGGCGCGCAGCGCCGCCGGAAGGATGAGCGCCTTGTCACTCAGTTCGGTGGTGCGAGGTGACAGACGCTCCGGAGCCATTCAACTGGGATGGCGCGATGTGAACGGTGGCAGGCGCTGGCGGTTTAAGCGGCTTTCTTTTGCCTACTTTTCTTTGCCGCTGCAAAGAAAAGTAGGTGCCGCCCCGCACAGGGGCAACGCTCGCATACCGACACGAACACAAGAAAAGGCCAAAGCCCCAGGAACACAAAAACCATCGCACTGCAAATCACCAGCACCCACCTCACCGCTCCTGAGCGGCCATCTCCAGCAACGCCCGCGTCCCCGCCGATCGGTCATACGCCCGCGTAGCGATCACCACTTCGCTATACCCATTCGCCATCGCAAGCGGCTTGAACACCGCCCCTTCCAGCCCAAAGCGAGCGAGCGTGCGCGGCACGATGCCAACTCCAAGCCCCGCTGCCGCGAAGCTCATCACGCCCACGGAATCGGTCGTGCGCAATACACTGGCAGGCTCGACCCCGGCCTCGAGACACAGCTCCGTCACGCGATGCCCGAGCCCAACGCCGGGCGGATCGTCCACGACGATGAGGCGCTCATCGGCCACGTCGCGCAGCGTAATCCGACGACGGCCGGCGCAACGATGTTCGCCAGAGAGCACGACATCGAGCGGCGTGCGCGAAAACGGCGTGATGCGAATCGAGGCCGGCTGGGGCCCCGGCGGCGAGCGCAAAAACGCCACGTCGATGCGCTCATCGGCGAGCGCGTTCATCTGCGCCTGCACGGAGATCGCGCGCAGTTCCAGTTCGACCTCCGGCCGCGCCTGTGCAAAACGCTTGAGCAGCGCAGGCAGTTCCGGCTCGAGCGCTACGGAACTCGCATAGGCAATGCACAGCTTGCCCAGTTCGCCACGGCTCGCACGGCGCCCGGCCAGCACCGCCGTTTCCGCCTGCGTAAGCGCGGCGCGCGCGTGCTCCAGAAACACCGCCCCCGCGCCAGTCAGCTCGATGCCCCGCCTCACGCGCTGGAACACCTTGAAGCCAAGCTGCGTTTCGAGCGCTTTCATCTGCTGCGTAACAGCCGGCTGGGCAATGCCCAAGCGCTCGGCGGTGCGGCCGAAATGCAGTTCCTCGGCCGCGATCACGAACGTTCGGAAGTAACGAAAGTCCATAGCTGCACATTTAACAAATAAGATTATCTTATCAAAATCGCCGGTTTCGATTTATTGATTCGATCGATACAAAGCGGTCCAATAGGGCTATCCAGCCTTTGGCTTCACCCACACCGCACGACCATGAATCAACGAATCGAACCCGCTCAACTCCAGACCGAACCCATCGACGACCTGCGCTCGGCCCTCAAACGGCTCGAGCAGTCGCCCGGGCAACTGCTCGAAACCGACCACGAGGTCGACCCGCATGCGCAACTTGCCGGCGTCTACCGGCACATCGGCGCGGGCGGCACGGTCGAGCGGCCCACCCGCCTCGGCCCCGCGATGATCTTCAATCACGTGAAGGGCTACCCGCAAAGCCGCGTGCTGGTCGGCCTCATGGCGAGCCGCAAGCGCGTAGGCCTGCTGCTCGACGCCGAACCGCGCCGCCTCACCCAGCACATGGCGCAAGCCGTGCGCAACGCCATCGACCCCGTGAGCGTGCCGCGCGAAGCCGCGCCGTGCCAGGAAACCGTGTATCTCGCGAGCGACCCCGGCTTCGATCTGCGCAAGCTCATTCCCGCGCCGACCAACACCGAGAGCGACGCCGGGCCGTTCCTGTGCCTCGGCCTCGTGCTGGGCAGCGACCCTGACACCGGCCACGCCGACGTCACCATCCACCGCCTGTGCGTGCAGGGCCGCGACGAGCTTTCCATCTTCTTCGCGCCGGGCCGCCATATCGACGCTTTCCGCCAGAAAGCCGAAGCGCGCGGCGAGGCGCTGCCCATCTCGGTGAACATGGGGCTCGACCCGGCCATCCATATCGGCGCCTGCTTCGAAGCGCCCACCACGCCGTTCGGCTTCGACGAACTTTCCATTGCGGGCGGGTTGCGCGGCAAGCCGGTCGAACTCGTGGACTGCGTGAGCGTGAAGCAGAAGTCGATTGCGCGCGCCGAGATCGTGATCGAAGGCGAGATCCTGCCGAACGTGCGCGTGGCCGAAGACCAGCACACGCACACCGGCCACGCCATGCCTGAATTTCCGGGCTACAACGGCCCGGCCAATCCTGCGCTGCCCGTCATCAAGGTCAAGGCCATCACGATGCGCCACGGCGCGATCATGCAAACGCTCGTGGGCCCGGGCGAGGAGCACACGAATCTCGCGGGCATTCCCACCGAGGCGAGCATCTACAACGCCGTGGAAGCCGCCATGCCCGGCTTCGTGAGTCAGGTGTACGCACACACGGCCGGCGGCGGCAAGCTGCTCGCGGTGCTGCAGGTCAACAAGCAGTCGGCCTTCGACGACGGCCGCGCGCGGCAGGCGGCGATCATCGCGCTCGGCGTGTACTCGGAACTCAAGCACGTGATCCTCGTGGACGCCGACGTCGATCCCTTCGACACCGACGACGTCATGTGGGCCATGACCACGCGCTACCAGGGCGACGTCTCTACCGTGTTCGTGCCCAAGGTGAACGGGCATGTGCTCGACCCCTCGCAAACGCCCGAATTCAATCCCGCGCTGCCCGCGCGCGGCGTGACCTGCAAGACCATCTTCGACTGCACGGCGCCGTACCATCTGCGCGACGAATTCGTGCGGGCGAAGTTCAAGGAGGTGGACCCGCGCCCGTTTGCCCCCACGCTTTTCGGGGGCGATCATGAGTAAGCGCGCGTTGAATGGCCGCAAGCGGCTGATCGTGGGCGTGACGGGCGCCACGGGCTTTATCTATGCGGAGCGCACGCTGCGTCTGCTGCGCGAAATGGAGGTCGAGACACATCTCGTGATCTCCCGCGCGGCCGAACTCACGCGCGAGTACGAGTCGAACCTCTCGCGCGAAGCCGTGCATGCGCTCGCCGACCATGTCCACCCGATCGCCGATGTGGGCGCTTCCATTGCGTCGGGGTCGTTCCGCACGCTCGGCATGCTCGTCGTGCCGTGCTCGATGCGCACCGTTGGCGAGATCGCCTCGGGCGTCACGAGCACACTGCTCACGCGCGCCGCCGACGTGGTGCTCAAGGAGCGCCTGCCACTCGTGCTGATGGTGCGGGAAACGCCGCTGAACCTCATTCACCTGCGCAACATGACGACGGTGACCGAGGCCGGCGCAGTGGTGTTCCCGCCGGTGCCCGCGTTCTACGCGAAGCCCGCGAGCCTGCAGGAGATGGTCGATCATTCGGTGAGCCGCGCACTCGACCAGTTCGGGCTCGATACCGAACGCATAGAGGCGTGGCGCGACGCGTAAAGCCTCCGTGGACACCCCGCGGACGCACGCCGGACAATCAGGGAACGTGCATCGCAGTATTAAGTTTCGGCGTAAAATGCGCCGTTCGCCGCGATGTACCGGCGTAGAAGCCTCACGCCAGCGATGCACGTCGATCTACTTACCATCTACTTTCTCCTGATCGGGACCCTGCTAGCCAGTTCCCTGATCACGCTCTGGGAGCATCGAACGCATCCCGCGCGCAGCAAGGCCTTACGGATTCTTGCCGCCGGGTACGCCACCCTCGCAACCGGGTGCGCCGCGGTACTCGTGCGCGCCGACCTGCCGGGCGTATGGGGCGCGGCGCTGAGCAACCTCATCATCATGGCCGGCTATCTGCTGGTGTTGCACGGCGTCGCGACGATGAACGGGCGGCAATACCGGGCAGGCTCGATCGCCCTGCTCGCGCTGATCGCGCTGACATGGGCCACATGGGGCGCACGGCATCCGGCCGAGATGTGGTATTACGCGAGCGCGTTTCCCATTGCGCTGGCGAGCGGCATGACTTCGCGCGAGTTGTTGCGCGGCGACGGCATGAAAGGGGTGCAATCACGCCACGTCGCGACCTTCGTGACCGGCTTTCATGCCCTTTTTTACGTGTTCAGGACGTTTTTGCTCCCCTTGTTGGGGAGCCGCTATGGGGACGGCTTCGTCGCGCTGGTCAGCAAGATCACGATGTATGAAGGCGTGCTGTATTCGATCGTTCTGCCCATGTCGCTGCTCAAGCTGATTCGCGAGGAAACGCACGGGCAGCTTTTGCGCGAATCCCAAACGGACTACCTGACCCGCCTTGGCAACCGCCGCTGGTTCTTCGAAGAAGGCGAGCGCGTGATGAGCGAGGCCGGGGCGCGCGAGGCCGGGGCCCGCCAGCCGGTCTCGCTCCTCGCCTTCGATCTCGACCACTTCAAGACCATCAACGACCGCTACGGCCACAAGACCGGCGACGAAGTCCTCAAGGCGTTCGCCGACATTGCCCGCAGCGCCATGGGGCCCGACGCGATCCTCGCGCGCATAGGCGGTGAAGAATTCGCCGCCCTGCTGCCAGGCCACGACCGCTTGCGCGCCAAAGCGGTGGGCGAAGCGATCGCCCGGCGCTTCGCCCAAACCGCGACGCACAAGATCGAAGGCGTGGACATCCGCGCCACGGTGAGCATCGGCCTCGCGCAGCATGGTCACGAGGCGTCCACGCTCTCCGACCTGCTGGCCGCTGCCGACGCCGCGCTCTACAGCGCGAAGTCGCTGGGCGGCAACCGGCTCGAAATGCTGGTTCTCTAGCACCGCACGCCAAGTCAGCCATTTGTAGGCTGCGCGCATCCTTTTTGCTGAGCCACTTAAGCCCGCCTCATCCCGGTCGCGGGCGTAACCGCACTGAGCGGTAAGGGGGCGCAATGGCAACGATCGATTCCCGGATCCGGATGGCAATTTCTGCCGGACTCATTGTCCTGCTCGCGGCTTGCGGCGGCGGGGGCGGCGGCGGCGGTGGCAGCAGCGCAAGCGGAGGCTCGAGCACCGGTGCGAACACGCCGGCGGGCGGCGTCAAGCTGCAGGTCGTCTCGTTCGGCGACAGTCTTTCCGATGTCGGAACCTACGCGCCGATTGCGGGCGCCGTAGGCGGCGGGCGGTTCACAACCAACCCCGGCCAGGTCTGGTCCCAGGACGTCGCGCAATATTACGGGGACACCCTGAGCGCCGCCTACACCGTCAGCATTGATCACAAGCTGAGCGCGCAAGGTGGCTTCGGCTACGCGGAGGGCGGCTCGACGGTCGCCACGCCGGCCGACCAGTACGACTTCCTCTCGAGCGTGATCGGCAACATCGAAATGCCGGTCAATCAGCAGGTTTCGAACTATCTGTCCGCGCACGGCAGCTTCAACTCCGGCCAGCTCGTGCTGGTCTGGGCAGGCGCGAACGACGTGCTGCGCGCGGGCAATCCGCCGTCCGCCAATACCGTCGTGCAAACCGCCGCCACGACGCTCGCGCAAATCGTCGGACAGATCGTGCAGGCCGGCGCCACGCATGTCGTGGTGATCAACGTGCCGAACATCGGGCTCTCGCCCAAGGGCCTTGCCGCTGCCGACGGCGGCGCGAATCTGACCCAGCTATCGCAGCTCTTCAACTCGACATTGAACGGCGCATTGCAGGCCGAAGGTTTGCAGGGCAAGGTCATCGAAGTCGATTCGTACACCTGGATCACGCAGCTCGTGGCGAACTTCCAGGCGAGCGGATTTAGCGTGTCCAACACGGCCCAGGCGTGCGACGCTTCGAAAACGCCGGACGACACCTCGTTGCTCTGCTCGCCGGCCACCTATGTCGCGGCCAATGCCGACCAGACCTATATGTTCGCCGACGACCTGCACCCGACCACGCACACGCACACGCTCTTCGCGCAGTACGTCGAGCAGCAGATCGCGGCGAGCGGCCTGGGTCATTGAGTGCTGGATTCACGCGGCCGCGGGGCGTAGCCAGCACACACTTACCAGCAATGTGACCTACACTCAGTGCGTGACGCATTTCGCAACCCGCTCGGACGTGACCGCGCTATGCAGCGAGGAGACCATCGCCTGCCATAGATGCGCATCGTAGGCAGTGCGAGCAGTCGTTCGTTGCGAACCCCGATTCTGGCGCCTTGGCACCGTGTGCCCCCGCCGGTGTGTCTGCCAGAATCGTGCGACGAATGAAGATTCGTCGCGTCACGCTGAAGGAGCGACCATGCGCGCACTCGACATCACGACCGAGTCCGTCGTCTCCGCCATGCCGGAGATGACGATCCGCGACGTGGCGACCTTGTTCGTCGACAACGATATCGGCGGCCTGCCGGTCATCGACGCAACGGGAAAGGTTGTCCGCATCGTCAGCCACAGCGACATCCTGCATCGAATAGCGAACGGTACGGTCCGCGCGAAACGCGCACGGTGGCTCGAAATCCTCGTGTCGTCGCCGCGCGAACAGGCCGCTGCAGACGATCCCGCACCGCCCGCGGTCAACGGCAAAGCACACGACGACGCCATCGTGCATAAAACGTTTCCTCGCGTGACGCCCACGCTCTAGCGCAGCCTTCGAACATCGACTGCATACGTCTGTCACATCTGGAGAATGAGGGCGATTTCCTTCGTCAATACTCCTGATGATTTCCAGCGCCGGCGGGTCCGATATAGTTGGCCCGCGGCCGCAGCAGCGTGCCGCTCGTCATCTGCTCGATGGCGTGCGCCATCCAGCCCACGCTGCGACCAATGGCGAATATCGCGAACACGGCATCTTCCGGCAAGCGGCACCAGGCGGCCAGCGCGGTGAGCGCGATGTCGATCGTGGGCGCGAGACCGCGCGACGCGTGAACGTAGTCGATCAGCGCGCGCACGTCGTCCGGTGCCTCGAACGCCGCAAGCAGATCCGCCGCGCGCGGGTCGCCTTGCGGATAAAGCGCGTGACCGAAACCCGGCAACGGGCCGTTCGAATCGAGCCACGACTCGGCCGCCGCCGCGACACCCATCTCGCGCACCTTGCCGAGCAGCGCCTGCACGCGCAATGCGGCGTCGCCATGCAAGGGCCCGGCGAACGCGGCGAGACCCGCCAGCATGCATGAGCCAAGCGACGCGCCCGTCGATGCGGCCACGCGTGCGGCAAACGCCGAGGTCGTCAGCTCCTGGTCCGCCAGCAACGCGAGCGCACGCCGCAGCAAGTCCGCCTGCGCTTCGCACTGCCACGCACGCGCGAGCCGCTCATGCAGCGCGCCGCTTTCACCGAAGGCGCCGATGTTGCGAGGCCCGACGAAGGCGCTCGCCAAGCGGCCCACGAGGCGCGCAGCTTCCTCGTTCAACCGCGCGGCAACGAGCGCGCCGCTCGAAGGCGGCTGCGCCGCGGCGAGTGCAATCGACGCATACACTCGCGCACGCGGCGGCGCCCCAACGGGCACGCTCACGTCGTCGTGGCAGGTGGGGAAAACCGGTGCAGCGCCGGTTGCCCATAGACATTGGGCGACCTCTTCGAGCGTCGCCCGGCTCGCGAGTTCGACCGCATCGTGCCCGCGGTAGTAGAGCCTGCCCCGCGCAATCGTGGAAATACGCGTGTTGATGATGGGTTCGCCCCATGCCATCGTGCTCGCCGCGATGTTCTTGTGCGCGCGGCCCAGATCCCGTTTCTTCCTGAGCGCCGCGACATCCGAGCCGCTGTACAGCTTGCGGCTTGCGTGCTCCGGGTCCCAGCGCACCTCGATGCGCCCGCGGCTCACATACGCGTACAACGTCTGCTTGCGCACGCCGAGCGCGTGACAGGCCTCCTCCTGCGTCATCCAGTTTTCCACTCGCTTTCCCTGGGTTGGGCTGGTTGATTCACTTAATCAAGATTGACGCGTTCTGGCGGGGTGCGTCAAATACAGTCAATCCGACCCGCGCACAGCAACGCAGCTTACGGGTACGGATCGACAATGATAACCGCGCCTTAGAGCCCGACACTGGAGACACCGATGTCCACGCAGAGGTCCGTCAGCTACGCCGCCACTGAAGTCACAAGCGCCGCGCGCGCCACCCGCACGCGATACACGATTCTGGCCGCCATCCTGTTGCTCGCGACGGTCGCCTACGCAGACCGCGCGATCCTCTCGATTGCCGGACCCGGCATTGCAAAGGAATTCGGGCTCAACCCCATCCAGCTCGGCTACGTGCTTTCGGCGTTCAGCTGGGCCTATGTGGTCGGGCAGATCCCAGGCGGCCTGCTGCTCGACCGCGTGGGCACGAAGGTCATGTACGGCGCCACGCTGATCCTGTGGTCGCTCGCAACGATACTCGTCGGCTTCGTCGGCAAGGTCACTTCCGATGTATCGATGGCGCTGGGCCTGCTGTTCGCGTTGCGCTTCGCACTGGGGCTCATCGAAGCGCCGAGTTTCCCCGCCAACAGCCGCGTGACGGTCATGTGGTTCCCGAAGGAGGAGCGCGGCTTCGCCACGTCGTTGTTTGCGTCCGCATCGTATTTCGCGGTGGCGATCTTCTCGCCGTTCGCGGGCTGGCTCACCGGCAAGTTCGGCTGGCCCGCACCGTTCTTCGCACTCGGCCTGATCGGCATTGCCTGCGCCGGCATCTGGGTGCGCGTGATGAACGAACCGCGCAAACACCCGCGCATTTCGCCGGCCGAACTCGACCGTCTCGTCGCGGGCGGCGCGATGATCGACATCGACTCGAAGTTCGAGCGTCTGTCGCGCCCCGCGGTGTCCGGCAAGGCGCTGCGCATGCTGCTGGGCAACCGCATGCTCTGGTGCTCGTATATCGGCCAATATTGCGTGATCGCGCTGAGCTATTTCTTCATCACGTGGTTTCCGATCTACCTCGTGCAGGCGCGCGGCATGAACGTCATGCAGGCCGGCCTCGCGACGATGCTCCCGGCTGTCGCGGGCTTTCTGGGCGGCATTGCGGGCGGCGTGATTTCGGATGCGCTGATCCGGCATGGCTGGAGCGTTTCGTGGGCGCGCAAGACGCCCTATATCGTCGGCATGGCGGTGGGCTGCTGCATCGTGTTCTCGGCGTTCACCGAGAGCAACACCGTGATCGTGCTGCTCATGACGCTCGCTTTCTTCGGCAAGGGCGCAGCGGCCGGCGCGGGCACCTGGGCCATCGTCTGCGATACCGCGCCGCGCGAAGCCGTGGGTCTCGCCGGCGCGATTTTCAACTGTATCGGCAATATTGGCGGTATCGTCACGCCTATCGTGTTCGGCTATATCGTGCAGGCAACGGGCGGCTACACGGCCGGTCTTTATTTTGTCGCGGCACACTGTGTGGTCGCGGCGCTGGTTTATCTCGTGTTCATGGGCCGCATCGAGCGCGTGAACGTCAACTGAGCGCGTGCCCACGCCTCAACCGAAGCAAGGATTCATCGATTCACCATGGCAAAACCCATCATTCTCAACGCAGCCGAATTGCCGGAACGCACCCAGGCGGAACTCGCCTCGCTCTTCACGATGCTCGAACTGCCGAAGGCGCCGGAAGAAGCGGCTGCGTTTCTCGCGCAGCACGGCGCGTCCATTCGCGGCATCGCGCTGCGCAAGACGAAGATCGATGCGGCATTTCTCGACGCCCTGCCCGCGCTGGAGATCATTGCGAGCTATAGCGCCGGCCTCGACAACCTCGACGTGAAAAGCGCGCAGGCGCGCGGCATCCGCATCGAAAACGCGTCGCACGTGCTGGCCGAAGATGTCGCGAATACCGCTATTGGCCTGGCGCTCGCGCTCACGCGCGACATCGTGCAGGCAGACGCCTACGTGCGCTCCGGACAATGGCCCGAGCATGGCGCACTGCCGCTCGGCCGCTCGATTTCGCGCATGAAGGTCGGCATTGTCGGGCTCGGCATGATCGGCGCGGCGATTGCGAAGCGGTTGAAGGCGTTCGGCTCGCAAGTCGCGTACTACGGGCCGAACCGCAAGAGTGTCGATCTGCCGTATTACGACGACGTAACGCGTCTTGCGGCCGATAGTGACATGCTGATCCTCACCTGCCCGCTCACGCCGCAAACGCATCATCTGGTGAATGCGGCCGTGATCGACGCGCTCGGCCCGCAAGGCTTCCTCATCAACATTGCGCGCGGTCCGGTGGTCGATGAACAAGCGCTGATCGCGGCGCTCGATGAAGAACGTATCGCAGGCGCGGCGCTCGACGTGTTCGAGCACGAACCCCATGTGCCGCAAGCGCTGATCGACAACCCGCGCGTCGTGCTGACTCCGCATATTGGTTCGGCAACGGAAGAAACGCGCACGGGCATGGCCGATAACGTGGTCGATATGCTGGCGAGCCATTTTGGCATTGCCAGTCCGCGCAGCGCACCTGAGCAAACGCCGGAAGTCGTGAAGACCGCCGCAGCAGCCTGACCGCTCCTGGGCAAGACTCAGGCCGATTCGCGCGCCACGATCGTGAACCCCACGTCGAGCGCGCGAGCCTCGGTCACGCTGGTTTCGCCGCTCAGGCGGTCCAGCAAAAAGCGCGCGGCGTTCACGCCAATGCGCGTGCCCTCCACGCGCACGGTGGTTAGCTGGGGCGTGGTTTCGGTGGCGAATTCCAGATCGCCGAAGCCGCAAATCGCCAGTTGCGAGGGGACGTGCACGCCCATCTGGCGCGCGGCACCGAGCGCGCCGATGGCGAGCAAGTCCGAGCCGCAGAACACGGCGTCGATATCCTGGGCGCGCGCGAGCAGTTGCGGCAGCGCGCGCTTGCCGTGCGCGACGGAACTCGGTGGCGCGACCTGTTCCTCGGGCACGTCCTCGATGCCTGCCTGCGCGAGCCGTTCGCGAAAGCCCGCGCGCCGCGCGAGCGCGCGCGCGTCGTTGGCGGAGATGAGCGCGGGACGGCGCGCGCCACGCGCGATAAAGTGCTCGGCCACCGCCGCGCCGATCCGGTAGTGCGAAAAGCCCACCAGCATGTCGATGGGCGTATCGGTCATGTCCCACGTTTCGACCACGGGAATGCCAACGTTCTTGAGGCGTTCGCGCAACGATTCGGTATGCGCCACACCCGTGAGCAGCACGCCTTCGGGACGGCGGCTTAAAACCGTATCGAGCAGGCTCTCCTCGTTCGACGCGCTATAGCCGCTCAGCGCGAGCAGCACTTCGTAGCCCGCGCGCGACATCGTCTCGCTGAACACCTGAATGGTTTCCGCAAACAGCGAGTGCGAAACCGTTGGCACGATGGCCGCAACGAGCCGCGAGCGCGCCGACGACAACCCGCCCGCGAGCCGGTTGGGCACATAGCCCAGTTTCTGCACGACCTGACGCACGCGCTCCAGCGTTTCCGGCGCGACCGACTCCGGGTTGTTGAACACGCGCGAAACCGTGATGGGCGAGACGCCCGCCTGCGCGGCGACATCGGTGATGCGCAGGCCCTTCGGGCCGCCGCGCGTGCGCTTCGTGCGCACGGTGGCGTCCGCGTGTTCGATGCTCGGAGCGGGTTTGATGGTCGACATGAACGTGAACGGGTGTGGGCGGTGCGCGGCTATTGTAGCGAATGCGCCTCGCAGCCTAGCGTGCGTTGTTCGGCAGGGGCGCGCCGTCTGCGGCTTGCGGCGTACGATTGCCACGGCGCAGGATCATGGCGGTGACGATCGCGAAGATCACCATGCACGCGGCGGGCACGAGCATGGGCATGCGCGTGCTACCCGTTGCCTGCTTCACGAAGGGCACGAGATTCTGCGCAATGAAACCGCCAATATTGCCGAGCGAATTGATTGCCGCAATGCCTGCCGCAGCGCGCGCGCCGTAAAGGAACTTGGGCGGCAGCGTCCAGAAGCACGGAATCAGCAGATACATGCACGGCGCACCAAGACACAGCGCGGCGAAGCGCAGCGCGTGGCCCGGCAGAAACACCGACGAAACAAAGAACACCATGCCGAGCAGCGACGCCACGAGCATCGCGACCGTCGCATGATTGCTCGCGCGCAGCCGCGAAGGGAGCGTCGCGAGCACGATCGTCGCCAGCAGCCAGGGAATGATGTTGAGCAGCCCGTTCGTGGTGTTGCTCACGCCGAATCCCTTGACGAGCGTAGGCAGCCAGTAGCTCACGCCGTACACGGAAATCGACAGCATCATGTAGTAGAACGCCATGCCGAGCACGCGCGGCTCCGTGAGCACGCTGAGCACGGAGCCGTGGCGCTCCCGGCCCCGCGCGGCCGCGCTCTCGGTCGAGAGCGTGTGCACGAGCCAGCGCTTCTCCCCTTCGGAGAGGAACGTCGCTTGCTGCGGCGCCTTCGGTAACAGGTACAGCACGACGATCGTCAGCAGTACCGATGGAATGCCGGTGACCACGAACACGAGCTGCCAGCCTTGCAGTCCGAACAGTCCGCCTTTGTCGAGCAGCCAGCCGCAAATCGGCGCGCCGACCATGTTGCCGAGGCTGCTGCCCACCGTGAAGTAACCGAGCATGCGCACGCGGTGGCGCTGCGGGAACCACAGGGTGAGGTAATAGATCACGCCGGGATAGAGCCCGGCTTCGGAGGCGCCCAGCAAAAAGCGCAGGACGTAGAACATCGTGGCGTTGCGCGTGAAGGCGAGCAAAATCGTCACCACGCCCCACGTGAACATGATGCGCGCCATCCAGCGCGGCGCGCCGTACTTGTGGAGCAAAATATTGCTCGGCACCTCGAACAGCAGATAGCCGATGAAGAACAGCGACGCGCCAAGCCCGTATGCGACCTCGGAAAGCCCGAGGCTGTCGAGCATCTGCAGCTTCGCGAAGGCGATGTTGGAGCGGTCGATATACGCGACCAGATAAAGCACGCCGAGCAGCGGCATTAGCCGCCAGCCCATGCGGTTGATCAGACGCGGCTCGTCAACCGCTGCGATGGCATCGTTCACGTTGTCTCCTGAGCCCGCTTTGCGCACGGGCCTCTGTTTATTGGTGCCGTTCTGCTTACTTCAGGCGGCCTATTTTGCCTGCTGCTCGCACCATGCGCGATATGCCGCCAGCGTTTCCTCGTTCGGCGGATAGGTGCCGCGCAGTGCGAGACCCGACTCGATGCGCTCGGTGATGAACGCTTCGAGCCGCTCCTGTTCGGTGGCGTCGCGCGCCACTTCCTCGGCCATTTCGTGCGGCACGATCACGACGCCATCGGCATCGGCCACGACGATATCGCCCGGATAAACCGCCACACCGCCACACGCGATCGGCACGTTCATGTCCACGGCATGATGTTTCGCGAGATTCAGCGGTGCGCTCGCCCCCGCGCACCACAGAGGCAAACCGAGCGCCGCGATCGTGCCGCTGTCGCGCACAGGGCCGTCCGAGACCATGCCCGCCACGCCGCGCTTCGCGAGACGCAACGCGAGAATCGAGCCCACCGACGCCACGGTGCGGTCTCCACGGCAGTCCTGCACGAGCACGCTACCCGCAGGCGCCGTTTCCACGGCCTTGCGCTGCGGATGATCCGGGTTCTGAAACACGCCCACGTGGTCGAGGTCCTCGCGCGCCGGAATATTGCGCAGCGTGAATGCAGGACCGACGAGATTCGGCGTGCCCGGTTCGGGCTTCACGAGCGGCGCCACGCCCTGCAAAAACACATTGCGCAGGCCTCGCTTGAAGAGTTGGGTCGTGAGCGTGGCGGTGCTCACGTGACGCAGTTGTTCGAGCGCGGCTTCGCTGACTGGCGGGTTCGTTGCAGAGTTCGGTGCGGTCATGATCGGTGATGTCTTCGATGGTGGAGATTAGTGAATTTCAGGCTCGGTGCCGTGGGCTTCGCACGGCGTGGCGGCTGGCGTTTCGAGGAAATCGAAATCGCAGCCCTTGTTCGCCTGCGTCACGTGCAGCTGATGCATCACGCCGAAGCCGCGCTCGAACGGACGCTTCGGCGCCGTCCACGCCGCTTTGCGCGCGGCCAGTTCCGCGTCGCTCACCTGCAGATGCAGGCGGCGCGCCTCGACGTCGAGCTCGATGATGTCGCCGTCTTTGACGAGCGCGAGCGGCCCGCCCACGAACGATTCAGGCGCCACGTGCAGCACGCACGCGCCGTAGCTCGTGCCGCTCATGCGCGCGTCGGAAATGCGCAGCATGTCGCGCACGCCTTGTTTGAGCAGCTTTTGCGGAATCGGCAGTTGGCCCCATTCGGGCATGCCGGGCGCACCTACGGGGCCCGCGTGCTGCAGCACGATCACGGAGTCGGCGGTGACGTCGAGGTCGTCGCTGTCGATACGTGCCGCCATGTCGTTGTAGTCGCGAAACACGACGGCGGGGCCGCGATGCCTGAGCAGATGCGCCTCCATCGCCGCGGGCTTGATGACCGCGCCGTCCGGCGCGAGATTGCCCGTGAGCACGGCAAGGCCGTCGCGCGCGACGAGCGGGTTGCGGCGCGTGCGGATCACGTCGTCGTTGAAGATTTCCGCGCCCGCGATGTTTTCGCCGAGCGTTTTGCCGCTCACGGTCATCTGCGTGCCGTCGATCAGGTCGCCGAGTTCCACGAGCAGCGCACGCAGGCCGCCTGCGTAATAGAAGTCCTCCATCAGATACTGGCCGGCCGGGCGGATATTGCCGAGCACGGGCGTCACGCGCGCGAGTTCGTCGAAGCGCGCCGTGGTCAGATCGATGCCCGCGCGGCGGGCCACGGCCACGAGGTGCACGATCGCGTTGGTCGAGCCCGACATCGCGAGCACGGTGGTCACGGCATTGTCGAACGCCTTCGCGGTGAGGATGTCCGAGGGCTTCTGGTCGGCCCACACCATCTCGACAATGCGCTGCCCCGTGAGCGACGCGTACTGCGCGTGACGCGAGTCCGCCGCGGGAATCGACGAAAAACCAGGCAGCGTGAGGCCTAGCGCTTCGGTGGCGCTCGTCATCGTCGAGGCCGTGCCCATCGTCATGCAGTGGCCCGGCGAGCGCGCGATGCCGCTCTCGATGCCCTTCCACTCGTCTTCGGTGATCTTGCCCGCGCGCAACTCCGCCCAGTACTTCCATGTGTCCGAGCCGCTGCCGAGCGTGCGGCCATTCCAGTTGCCGCGCAGCATCGGCCCGGCGGGCAGATAGATCGCGGGCAGATCCATGCTGATCGCGCCCATCAGGAGACCCGGCGTGGTCTTGTCGCAGCCGCCCATGAGCACGCAGCCATCGAACGGGTACGACTTGAGCAGTTCCTCCGTCTCCATGGCGAGGAAGTTGCGGTAAAGCATGGTGGTGGGCTTCTGGAACGGCTCCGCCAACGTCATCACGGGCATCTCGACCGGAAAGCCGCCCGCCTGCCAGATGCCGCGCTTCACCTCCTCCACGCGTTGCTTGAAGTGCGTATGGCACGAGTTGATCTCGCTCCACGTGTTCACCACGGCGATCACGGGCTTGCCCATGTAATCGGACGCGTGATAGCCCATCTGCGCGGTGCGCGAGCGGTGGCCGAACGAGCGGAGGTCGTTGACGCCGTACCAGCGGTAGCTGCGCAGGTCTTCGGGCTTCTTGCGGACTGGGGACAAGGTGTTCTCCATGATAACGCTACCATTTCGGCGAATAAAAAAACCGCCGAGGGCGGGCGGGTTCGATAGGGCCGCTGGTGAGGTGTTCCAGATGGTAGCGTTATCATTCGCGATCGGATCCTGGGGGAAATACGGAGCGTGATGCACGCAGTACGTCTGTCGTGCTGCGCTGCATGTCGGTTGCCGCCCCTTTTTCGGACATATCCGATACCACCGCCGGCCGGTCTACCTGACGATATCTCACACAAGATAATTTTATCCCGCCATTGCGCACCAGCCATATCGCTAGACGGGCGTTTTTTATCGACTTCGTGAGGATAGGAAAATGTCAGGTAAGCGGGAATGCCGCGCAGGGGAGTCGAAATGAGACGAGCCCTGCTAAAGCTCGGAGACAAGACGACGGCGGGTGGCGTTGTGCTCGAAGGCGTCGATAGTTGCCTGCATCACGGCACGCCGCTCACTTTCATCGGCGCGAAGATCTGGTGTCCCGAGTGCAATTCGGAAGGCGTGATTGGCTGGAACGGCCCGCATCGCAAGGCAACGATGATGGGCAAGCAGCAGGCCCTGGAAGGCGATCTCTGCCTCTGCAGATGCGATCCGCCACCGGTGCTCCTTGCTTCGCAGAACAGCGCCTGGCATGTGTTCGAGTCGGATGAACTGGAAAGGGCAACAGGTGCCGGCCATTCGATGACCCGCGCATCCCCGGCCGGGCACGACGAACTGGAACACTACTTTGAAATCGTTGACGCGGTAAGCGGCGCTCCAATTGAAGGAATGACCTATACGCTGTTAAGCAACGGTGTTTCGCTGGTCAATAGTCAATCGCTTGTCACCGGGAGAACGGCAATCGTTTCTAAAGCCGACTATCCCAATCTAACGTTCATTGCATGGCGCAAGGGGGACGTCAGATGAGCGACACGATCGACAAAAACGTGCGTCTGCTCGCAGCCATTGCTTACGGCGAAGCTTCAACGGCAAACGACGCTCAGGAAATCGGCGGCATCGCTTTTGCAGTTGCTAACAGGTGTCGTGCGTGGGGCAACAAGACTGTGACCGAATTGCGCAGTGCGGATCCAAACTATGCATACGCGTGGGACGGTTCCAACGAGCGTTTCAATAAGCTCATGCGAACATCAGACGCGGAGATAGCGTTCAATCCAGGCATGCAACTGGCGATTGACTCTGCACGCAAGGCAATAGCGAACAGCGGCGTGGACCCTTCAAATGGTGCGTTCTGGTGGGATGGGCTGGATTTCAAAACCAGGTATTCCAGCCACCCCAAAGTCCGCGACGGATTCAAATGGACAGATCCGTCCCACAACCTATTCGACGTGCCGGAAAAACGCCGGTCTGTCATTGCGTATTGGCGAGTGCGAAACAGAAAGACTGGCCAGGTCGTCGATGGCGCCGAGCGTGGCCGGTACGATTCGGTATGGATTTCAACCGCAGCCCACGGAAGCACGATTTTCTGGATTCACGATCCTGACTACCTGCAGGCAACGGGTGGAAAATCGTATCGATGAAGCGCTTCACAATCCTCCTGGCCGTCTCCTCTTGCATATCGACATACGCATATGCAGAGAAAATTTACGACGACTATGACGCTTTTTATGCCGACCAACCAGGCGCCATTTTCAAAACCCCGCTCAAACAAGACAGGAGGAATGTATATTCCAACTTCGGCGAAAATGGCATCTATGCGGAGATACGGGCAACCATCAACGGGAGACCCGCGAGAATTCAGGTTGCTTCGGGGCACATATCAATCAATAAGAAAACGTACAGGTTTGCCCAGGCCATAACATTTCCAAACGAACACACGGGCGACATCTACCCCGGCACCGCCGAAGTTTTCATTGCGAAAGGTCTGGACAATCGTTCGCCGCTTCTGTGTCTGGAGGGGCACGGTAGCGGGTCCGGCGAAGCCAATCGCCGTCAACAGATATTCCTTCTGATGAACCCGTTTGGCCATCAGCCAGTGTTTCTTCATTTGCCTGGCCTTCTTTCGTCATGCCGGGCCGTGCTGGCAACGCACAACGGCCAAGTGGTCTTCCCGCAGAATAGTTATGTGTGGAATGCGACGCAGGATGCACGAACAGGTTTGCAAATCTCGTACTTTGCATTCGAGCGCGGGCGATTTGCCCCGACAAGCAAGAAGATCAATCTGCGCTTCGTTACGCCAGAGAACCCGTTCACCTTCTATCGACAGGAATAGCCGATCTCGCCGCGCCAGGACAAGCGGATGACCAATTGCCGCAGCGATTGTCGCCTCCCGATGAACACAGCATCGCGTTCGAACCACTTTATCCAGACTAACAGCGCCCGCATACTGCCTCTCATAGATTTCACGATCATGCCGACGCCATGCTAAACAGAGACGCCATCCGCTCCGGTGCGTTTCTCGAGAGTTTCAGCCATCTTCCGCCGGAAATTCTCTGGACGCAGACCCAAATCGACCAGTCGCTCGCCGAAACGATGGCGAAGCGCCCCGCTGGCAAAGAGATCTGGGTGTTCGGCTACGGTTCGCTCATGTGGAATCCGCTCTCGCGCTTCGACCGGCGCGCGAGCGCCACGCTGCACGGCTGGCGCCGGAGCTTTTGCATTCGCCTTTTCGGCGGCCGCGGCACGCCGCAGCGGCCGGGCCGCATGCTCGCGCTGGAGCCAGGGGGCGCCACGCAAGGCCTCGCGCTGCGCCTCGACGCCGCGACGCTCGAAGAAGAACTGCATATCCTCTGGACCCGCGAGATGCTGACCGGCGCCTATACGCCGGCCTGGACCACCGTGACACTCGCCACGGGCGAAACGCGCCACGCTCTCGCCTTCGTGGCAAGTGATTGCCCGCGGCAATACGAGGCCGATTCGAGCCCCGCGACGGTGGCCCGCCTGATCGCCCAGGCGCAGGGACCGCTCGGCTCCAACGCGGAATATGTGTTCCAGCTCAGGCAAGCGCTCGCCGATTGTGCGTTGACCGACGCCTACGTCGAGGAGGTGGCGCAGGCGCTCGAACGGATCGAATTGACGCCCTGACTACGCGCTAAGCGAGCCGCGCGAGTCCCGTGACCAACTGAACGACGCCAAACGCGGCGATCGCAACGGCGGAAAAAATGGAGATGCCCCGCGTGAACGCGAGCGGCAGCTTGGTTCGCAACGCGGAGGTCACGCCGCTCAGGAACAGCCACCACACGGCCGAGCCCGCGAACACACCCGTCACCATGGGCGCCACCGAAAGCCATCCCGGCACGCCATGTTCGCCCGGCATGGCCGGCAATGGTCCGAGCGCCGCAAAAGCGGCGATGAACGAAAAAATCGTCAGGGGATTCGAGAGCGTGAGCGCAAACGTCGTGAAGAAGTCACGCGTAACAGGCGTGCGCAAGCCCTCCTGGACGGCGGCCGGCGCACGAGGCGCCTCGCGCGCGATCGTCCACGCCATCCATACCAGAAATGCCCCGCCAGCCGCCTTCAAGCCCACGGTCAGCATCGGCAGCGCCGCGACGATACCCGCCACGCCGAGCGCGCCGAGCAAGCCGTAACACGCGTCCGCGCACGCAGCACCCATGCCAGTGGCAAAGCCGGAGCGGAAACCCCGGCTCAGGCTGCGCTGGATGCACAGCATGCCGATGGCCCCGACCGGTGCGGCGATGCAAAAACCCAACGCCACCGCTTTAACGAACAACATGTCCCTCTCTCCGCAATTCATGTTCTGTGAGGGACTATCGTAGACCGCGAAGATTATCCGCAGAAGCGGGGATTTAAGGGAAAATGGGCATCTCACCTTAAACATTTCGCCAAGATGGACGATCTGGACTGGAAAATACTGGCGCTGCTGCAGGAGAGCGGGCGCATGACCTATACGGAGCTGGCTCGCCGCGTGCATCTCTCGGTGCCGGCGGTCACGGAACGCGTGCGACGTCTCGAAGATGCCGGTGTGATCGAAGGCTATACGGCGCGCGTGAATCCGGCCGCCGCTGGCTATCCCCTCTGCGCCCTGATCGGCATTACGGTGCCGCAGTCCGCGAAAACGAAGTTTCTCAAGCTGCTCAGCACGATTGCCGAGGTGCTCGAATGCCATCACGTCACGGGAGCGGACTCCTACGTCATTCGCCTCGTGGCAACGAGCGTGGCTGATCTGGAGCGACTGATCCAGCGGATCAACCTTTACGGCGAGACGCGCACGTCCATCGTCATGTCCACGCCGCTCGCCGCGCGTGCGCTCACGCCGCCTCAAAACGGGTCGCGCGGCAAGGCCTAGCCGCGACGACCCAAGGGCTCAAAGCGAACGCGCGATTGCTTGGCCCAGCAGTTCCACGCCGAGATCGATCTCCTGCTCGCTTACGGTCAGCGGCGGCGCAATGCGGAACACGCCGCCCATACCGGGCAACTGCACGATATTCATGCTAAGCCCAAGCTTCATGCATTCGCGCGTGATCTTCGCGCCAAGACCGTCTGCGGGTTCCTTCGTGCGGCGGTCCTTGACGATCTCGAGACCCAGCAGCAGGCCGCGCCCGCGAATGTCGCCGATGCAGTCGAAGCGCTCCATCAGGTCCAGCAGTCCGCGCCTGAGCCGGTCGCCCATGATGTTTGCGCGCGCAACGAGTCCGTCGCGCTCCACCACGTCCAGCACCCGCAGGCCGACCGCGGCGGGAAGCGGATCGGACACATGGGTCGTGTAGAACAGAAAGCCGCGTTCGTGCGCCGCTTCTTCGATCTGCGCGGACGTCACCACCGCCGCCAGCGGCAAGCCCGCGCCCAGCGTCTTGGAGAGCGTGAGAATGTCGGGCGTCACACCGTCGTGCTCGCACGCGAACATCGTGCCGGTGCGGCCAACGCCTGTTTGCGCCTCGTCCAGGATCAGCAGCATGCCGCGCTCTTCGCACTTGCGCTTGAGCGCCGCCATATAGCCCGGCGGCAATTCGATGATGCCGCCCGAACTCAGGATCGGCTCCGCAATGAAGGCCGCGAGATTGCCACTCGACTGGCGGTCGATGAGATCGAACGCGTAGTCGAGTTCCGCGAGGTAGTCGTATTGCCCGTTGCGCTCGAAGCGCGGCCGGTACATGAACGGCGCGGGAATCGCGTACGAGCCCACCGCTGCGGGACCTACGCCCTTGCGGCCTGCGCTATAGGTGGCCGAAGCCGCGCCGCCGGTCATGCCGTGCCACGACTGCGCAAAGCCCACGATTTCGAACTTGCCGGTGACGAGTTTCGCCATGCGGATGGCGGCCTCGTTCGACTCCGCGCCGGTGCTCAGCAGCAGCGCCCGGTCGAGCCCGGCGGGCGTGATATCGGCTAAGCGCGTCGCCAGCTCGACCACGGGCCGCGAGAGCATGCCGCTGAACAGGTGGTCCAGCTTGCCCGCATATTCGTTGATGACCGAAACGATCTCGGGGTGGCTGTGGCCGAGCACCGCGCTCATCTGCCCCGAGGTGAAATCGAGTATCGGGCGGTCGTCCGCGTCGTAGACGAAGCTGCCCTGGGCGCGCTCGATGATCATCGGCTCGAACGTGCCGCCATAGCGGATCAGATGCTGCCGCGCGTTGCGCCAAAACTGTTCGTCGTCGTTCCTGGACACAGGCTTCTCCTTTTCGGGTGGCAGGTTTTTCTTGCAGTCTAGTCGGCGCTCTGGTTTTATAGAATCGAATAGTTCTTATGCAAGCTAGAAGAGAGGCTAATATCGTGAGCCGCCCGCTCGAAATCGATTTGCTGCGCTCGTTCGCGGTCATTGCCGAGGTGCGTTCGCTAAGCCGCGCGGCCGAACGCGTGGGCCGCACGCAGTCGGCGCTGAGCCAGCAGATCAAGCGGCTCGAGGAGATCGTCGATCAGCCGCTGTTTCAGCGCACCGGGCGCGGCGTCGCGCTGACGAGCCCCGGCGAGCGGCTGCTGGTCCACGCCCAGCGCATCCTGCGCCTGCACGACGAGGCGATGGCCGACCTGTGCGGCACGGGCCTGTCGGGGAGCATCCGCTTCGGTTGCCCGGACGACTATGCGGCCGTGTTCCTCCCCTCTTTGCTGCGACAGTTTTCGAGCCAGCATCCCCATGCGCTCGTGGAAGTCGTGTGCGTGCCCACGCCGCGGCTGCTCGAACAACTCGACAAGCGAGCGGTCGACCTCGCGATGGTGTCGCTGCCTTTGAATGCCAGCGGCACGGACGACGAGATCATTCGCCGCGAGCAACTGGTCTGGATCGGCTCGCCCGAACTCGACGCCGCCCACTTCGACCCGCTGCCGCTCGCGCTCTCCGATCCCGATACGCTCGACCACATCGCGGCCTGCGAGGCATTGGAGCGCGCGGGCAGAGCCTACCGGGTCGCGTATGCGAGCAGCAGCCTCGCCGGGCTTACCGCGCTCGTGCGTTCGGGCCAGGCCTTCGCCGTCATGACGCAAACCGCCGTTCCGCCGGATCTGGCCATTCTCAATGGCGACCCGGCGCTGCCGCCCTTGCCGGCCGTCGGGATCACGATAAAGTTCGGGCGCAAGCGGCCCTCGCTGCTCACGGCGGCGTTTGCGGAGCACATTCGACTCACGCTGCCGATGTTGTGAGCACGCTGCCGCGAACAGGGCGCGCGCACTGCCGCGGTCTGCCAGGCAGGCGCAACCACGTCGCGTCGATTGCTTTCGTGCTTTCGTGACGTGAGCGGGTCGATATTGAATTCGTAATAACATCGTATGCCGTGTTTCAACCGCACCCCGGAGGCAACATGCGACCCAATAGAATCATGTTTATCCGGCACGCCGAGAAGCCCGCATCCGATGAAGGCATCGGGATCGAGGCGGATGGCAAACCCGACGCGGAAAGTCTCTGCGTGCGCGGCTGGCAGCGAGCCGGCGCTTTGGCGCGATTCTTCTGCCCGAACGAGACAACGCATGCAACGCAACTCAAGCCAGCTACCGTATTCGCAGCGGGGGCCGGTCCTTCCAGCAAGAGCAAACGCTCGATGCAGACGGTGGCGCCCCTTGTGTCGCTGCTGCGCGAAACATCGCAGGTCGATTACGTCAACACCTACCTGAAAGACGACGGCCGAGCGCTCATGACAGACGTACTCTCTCGACCGGGCGTCGTGTTGATAGCGTGGGAGCACAAAGTGCTGCCCTCGCTCATTGGACACATACCTCGCGTGCCCACGGTCCCGGCAACGTGGCCGGACGAGCGTTTCGACATGGTCTGGATATTCGATCGCGCAGGGGAAGGCTGGTCGTTTTCACAGCTCCCGCAATCGCTACTCGCTGGCGATTCCAACGCGCCAATCCGCTAGGCCTTATGTTCTGGTCTCGATCAAAAACGAGCACAGTCACCGGCTAGCATCACGCTCGCTTTGCTCCTGCACCGTAAAGATTGCCTCGGGCAATATCTTCAGACGTTCAATGGGAATAGGATCGCCGCTTTTGTCGGAATATCCATAGGTGCCTTCTGCGATCTTCTCAAGCGCGCGCTGGATGTCGGCGATTCTCCGGTCGTTCACGTTGCGCAAGGCCTGATTGGCGACGTCCTGTTCGATTCTCTGGGCATCGTCCTCGGCTTCCCTTGCTTCCTCGCCAAACGCCTCTTCCTGATCGCGCTCCGCCGCAATCGTGCCTTCTTCGCCGCCGAGCACCTCACGCTGCAGCGCCAGCAAGCGCTGACGCTGACTCTCGATGAATGCTTCGCTCAATATCTGATCAGTCATGTTGATTCTCCCAAAGACCCATCGACGACACTGCGAGCTAGTGGAGCAGACCTTTGAATATCGCCGTCAAACTGACGGCCATCATTTCGACCGCGATGGCTGCAAGGATCATACCCATCAAACGCTTGGTGATCGCTGTCACCTTGGCGGACAAAAAGCGCCCGAGATATGGCGCGGAAAACAATGCAGCAGCCAGCAAGGCGAGAAACACGACCAGCCCCGTAGCGAGGCTCGCAATCTTCCCGTTGGCGTCTGCGGTGTGGCCGAACACCACTAACGTGGCGATCGTGCCAGGGCCCACAAGAAGCGGCGTGGTCAGCGGAAACACCGCCACGTCCTGATCATAGCCGCTTTCGCCTAGCTCGCCTTGCCGCGGCGTGTGCTGCGCGCTCGATGACCCGTGTACCATGTCCAGCGCGATCAGCAATACGAGCAACCCGCCCGCGAGACGGAAATCGTCGATGCTGACCCCGAACACCTTGAGAATCGTCTCGCCGAGCGTGACGGAAATAACACAGCCAATCGTCACGCCGATAAAGGTTGTGGCCGCAACCGCCCGCTGCTTTCCATCGGACAGTCCCTCAGTCAACGAAATGAACACCGGGATGTTCGCGATCGGATTCATGATCGCAAAGAGTGCCGAAAAGACCTTCATTGAAAACGCGAAGTCGATGGCCATGAGGTCACCTCGTGATCGTCATCCGCCCTACGATTCTCAACGCGTCCCAATTCACGAGTACAGCAGACGCTTGAATTCCTGGCCGCCATGTCCGCGACGTTCACGGCACGCACAGTTTATGCCACGTCAGAGATAGAATCGCCCGCTGCATTTTCCGATACTTTGCATCGCTCGTTTGGCGTTGACAATCCAATGCATGCTGGGTTCAATGCGTATTGATCGCCTGCGTGCCGGTGCCATAATGGATCTTCGGATGACCAACGGGAGTCAATCGTGACGCGCAAGTCCAGCGACCGACGACATCGATTTCTGCACGACCTCAAGTGGATTGCCATTCTTTGGTGCGTCGGCTTCGGTGCGACCGTTCTACTCACGCTGCCGTTTCACTTTCTCGTTATGGCCATGATGAGGAAGTAGCGGCACACGAACATCCGGCTAGCCCCCTTTCGCCTACCGCGCGCACGACGCCGCGAGTCTGCCGACCGTGATGACCGCCTGTTCGATTTCCGGCGACCACGGCGTGCTGTAATTGAGCCGGATGAAGTTGCGATAGCTGTCCGACACGGAAAACATATAACCGGGTCCAATCGTGATGCCGCGCGCCAGTGCAAGCTGGTAGAGCGTCATCGAATCCACCTTCGCCGGCAACTCGATCCACAGCACATACCCACCCATCGGAGTCGACGTGCGCGTGCCTGCCGGAAAGAAGCGCGTGACCGTCGACTTCATCAAATTGCACTGCTGTGCGTAATTTTTGCGGATGCGTCTCAGATGATGCTCGTAGCCATCGCGCTCCAGGTATTCGGCAATCGCCAGTTGTGGAATGACCGAAGTCGTCAGCGTATTCAGGAATTTCAGCTTTTCGACCTCGTCGCGATAACGTCCCGGCAACGCCCAGCCGATACGATACGCCGCGGTCAGACTCTTCGAGAATGAACCACAGTGCAGCACCATGCCCTTCTTGTCATACGATTTGAGTGTGGTGGGATGCGAGTCGCCGAAATACAGTTCGTTATAAACGCCGTTTTCAATTACCGGAATCTCAGCCTTCTCGAGCAGGTCGACAAGTTCGCGCTTGCGCTCATCGGGCATCTGGAACCCGAGTGGATTCTGAAAATTCGGCATCACCATGCAAGCGGCAATCGGCCCTGATTCGATGATTTTCGCAAGCGCTTCGACTTCGATGCCGTACTCGGGGTGCGTCGCGACTTCGATCGCCTTCATGCCCGAGCGCTCGATAGCGTGCAGCATGGCGTAGAACGTGGGCGACTCCACGGCGATCACGTCCCCCGGTTTGGCGACTGCCTGCAAACACAGATTGATCGCCTCCGTCGCGCCCACCGTCACGATGATCTCGTTGGGGTCTACGGCCATGCCATTCTCGAGGTAACGCCGGGCGATCTGGCGGACCAGCTCCGGGGTGCCCGGCGGCAGCGCGTTGGTCACGCCCCACAGCGACTTCCTGCGTCCCGCGGCCGCCGCGTAGCGGTTGAGCTTTTCGTAAGGAAACAGCTGGGGGTCGGGATACGGCGAACCGAGCGGCACGGCGTCGTCGGTACCAATGGAGCGCAAGGTAGACAGCACGAGGCGGCTCACGTCCACCGTTGCCGACACGGCAATCGGCCGGCTCGTGCGCAATTCATCCGAGCGCACGCTGCCAGCGCCCGCTCGCACGCTCACGAAATAACCGGACTGCGGGCGGCTCTCCAGCACACCGCGGCTTTCCAGCAGCAAATACGCGCGAATGACGGTAGTAATGCTGATGCGGTGCTGCTGGCTGGCCTGGCGCACCGACGGCACGCGGTCCCCCGGCCGGTAGACGCCCTTGCGAATCAGTGTCTCGATGTCGTCCGCGAGCTTTTCATAGAGCTTCACTGTCTCTCCCCGGTAGCCGCTCACAGCACAGTTGATGCAGTGTACTGCGGTGCGCGAAACTGTACTCTAAATTGCATGTGGATTCTGTATGTCATGGGGGAGGTCCATAGCTCTTACCCTTGAACATGACGAGATGCAGCACACCCCTTATGGGCACGCCCTGGGGAAACGCGTGCTACCCATGGAGCGAAGCGTAATGGACAAGGCGAGGCCAAAGGGAAATATCGAGGCGTATCACGCCCCCTCCGCCGGCTGGGACGCGGTCACTAGCCGCTACGCGCAGATTGCCTGGGACGACGTGTTCGCGCCGGTCGACTTCGAGGTCGCCGACACCCTCATCATCTTTGGGCACAATCCCGCAGCCAATCATCCGCGCATGCTCGGCGCGTTGCGCGAGGCGTCGCGACGCGGCGCGGTCATCGTTTCGGTGAATGCGCTGCATGAGCGCGACCTCGAACACTTCGCAAGCCCGCAGCATAGTGTCAAAACAATGGCGTTCGGCAGCACCCGAATCGCGTCGATGTTGATCCGGACAAAACCCGGCGGCGACTTCGCACTCGTCAAAGCAGTCGCCAAACGGCTCATTGAACTCGACGACGAAGCGCTCGCGAACGGCACCGAGCGCATGATCGATATCGACTTCATCAAGCAGCATACGCTCGGCTTCAGCGACTTCGCAGAGGAGCTCCGCGAGGAGAACTGGCCGCTTCTCGAAGTGGAGTCGGGCATGGCGCGCGAGGACATCGAAGGCTTCGCGCGTATCTACGCACACGGCAAACGCGTTGTTGCGACCTGGTGCATGGACATCACGCAGCACACGCATGCGGTGCAGACCGTACACCTGCTTCACAACCTGCTGATGATGCGCGGCAACACCGGCAGGAAAAACACGAGCAGCAGCAAGGTGTGTTTCATCTGCTCGCCGCTGCCCCGAATAGCCCCTACCTTACGTTCATGCTGCCCGGCTTATTCGAACATTAAGGGTTGCATATCCGATAGCTAATATCGGCTCGCCGACAGTTCACGGCAACACGCTGCGTCCCTAGAATGAAGTAGAGAATTTGCACGCCAATTCGCTCTTCGCTTCAACAGCCCTCACGCGAATGTGCGTGCTGAAGATCGAAGATCGAGATATTCAAATATACATAACGGGAAAATAAAAATTCGAACTTGAAGATTTAATTCTTGTTCCGAATTCGGGATTGCCTAAAATCAACCGTGACACGCCAGACAACAATCCTCAGACCCGTGCGATCCTGGTGCGGCGTTGCTCCGGCCTTGCGCTGCATGCGTAGAAAACCCAATGGAGTTTCCCATGACGAAACTACGTGATGTGCCCGGCGTTCATCCCTACACTGGCCCGGCTGGTGGATGGGGCGCACTCAAAGCAACCGCGCAGGCGATTCACGATCAAATGGAAAGCATCGAGGCGCCCATCACGCTGATGCGGACCAATCAACCCGATGGCTTCGACTGCCCCGGCTGCGCATGGCCCGACAAGGAGCACCGTTCCACCTTCCAGTTCTGCGAGAACGGTGCGAAGGCTGTGACCTGGGAAGCCACGACGAAACGGGTGACACCGGAATTCTTCGCTGCGAACAC
Organism: Paraburkholderia sp. J11-2; assembly: GCF_905220185.1. NCBI lineage: Bacteria > Pseudomonadati > Pseudomonadota > Betaproteobacteria > Burkholderiales > Burkholderiaceae > Paraburkholderia > Paraburkholderia sp. J11-2. Next base: position 207,543 of record NZ_CAJMYY010000005.1, read on the forward strand.
CGTCACCTCGCTGCTGCAGAAAACGGACTATGAGCTCGAAGACATGGGACGGCTCACCCATCCGCTCGTCTATGACCGCGCAAGCGACACGTTTCGCGCCGTCGATTGGGAAGACGCCTTCGCGCGCATCGGCGAAATCCTGCGCTCGCTCTCACCGGATCAGGTTGAGTTCTATACGTCCGGGCGCGCGTCCAACGAGGCTGCGTTTTTGTATCAGCTTTTCGCGCGCGAGTACGGAACAAACAATTTCCCCGATTGCTCGAACATGTGTCACGAGCCGACCAGCGTTGGCCTGCCGCAATCGATCGGAATCGGAAAAGGAACGGTCTCGCTCGAAGATTTCGATTCGACCGAGCTGATCATTTCCATCGGCCACAACCCGGGCACGAACCATCCGCGCATGATGGGCACCTTGCACGAAGCTTCGCGACGCAACGTGCCCATCATCGTCTTCAATCCATTGCGCGAGCGAGCACTCGAGCGTTTTGCCGATCCGCAAAGCATGATTGAAATGGCGACGTTCGGTTCGACCCGCATCGCGTCCACCTACTTCCAGCTGGACGCCGGCGGTGACGCGGCCGCGCTCAAGGGCGTCATGAAGGTCTTGCTGCAAATGGAGGCGGAGCAAGGCGGCGTACTCGACAAGGCGTTCATTGCGCAGCATACCGAAGGCTTCGACGCTTTCGCCGCGGATCTCGAAGCAACCTCATGGGAAGACATCGAGAAGGCCAGCGGCCTCACGCGCCCCGACCTCGAGCATGTGGCGATCGCCTATGCGAAATCGAACGCGACGATCGTCACGTACGGCATGGGCGTCACCCAGCACAATAAAGGCACGGCCAACGTGCGCCTGATTGCGGATCTGCTGTTGCTGCGCGGCAATTTCGGCAAGCCCGGCGCCGGCATTTGTCCGCTGCGCGGGCATTCGAATGTGCAAGGCAACCGCACCGTTGGGATCACCGAGAAGCCGTCGAAAGCGTTCCTCAAGCTCATCGAAAATGCCTGCGGATTCACACCGCCCGACGGACACGGTCACGACGCGGTGCAAGCCATGCAAGCGATGATCGATGGCAAGGCCAAGGCGCTCCTGTGCCTGGGAGGCAATTTCGCGGTTGCGCTGCCCGACTCCGAGCAGTCGTTCCCCGCGATGGCCGCGCTCGACCTGGGCGTCCACATCGGCACAAAGCTCAATCGTACGCACCTGCTCGTTTCGAAAGAGACGTATGTGTTTCCGTGCCTCGGTCGTACGGAACTCGATATGCAGAGCAGCGGACGCCAATCCATCACGGTGGAAGATTCGATGTCCATGGTGCACGCTTCGGCCGGCAAGCTCACCCCCGCTTCCGACCAGCTTCGCTCCGAACCCGCTATCGTTGCAGGCATGGCGCGCGCCACGATGCCCAATACGAAAGTGGCGTGGATGGAGCTTATCGCCGACTACGACAAGATCCGCGATCTGATCGAGCAGACCGTGCCCGGCTTCGAGGACTTCAACCGACGCATTCGCGTTCCGGGCGGATTCCGCTTGCCGCTTCCGCCAACCGAACGCCAGTGGCACACGCCATCGGGCAAGGCCGAATTCTCCGTTTATGGAGGCGTGAAGGAAGATGCCGACGTGTTGGGGGCCCAGAACGTGCTGCGCCTGATCACGATTCGCAGCCATGATCAGTACAACACGACAATTTACGCGATGGATGACCGCTATCGCGGCGTGTTTGGCCGGCGCGACGTGCTCTTCATGAACGGCGACGACATGGCCGCGTACGGCATCGAGCACGGCGATCTTGTCGATATCGAAACGGTCACGTCGGGTCGCACGCTACGGCTGAAGAACATCACCGCCATCGTGTATAGCATCGCGCGCGGTTCCGTAGCGGCTTATTACCCGGAAGCCAACGTGCTTGTTCCGCTTGACTATATCGACAAGGAGAGTGGAACGCCCTCCTATAAGTCTGTGCCCGTGCGCGTGGTGCGCGCGGCGGGAACCTAGTCTTATTCAGTTCCGGTAGTCCGGGCGGGCGCCCCGCCTTCCCTGCCGGAATGTCTCTGGCATGCAGATGCAATCGTCACCAGGAGCGCAAAAGAATCATGGACATCTTCGACGCATTTCATCTCGCCAGGCTGCAGTTCGCATTTACCGTTTCGTTTCATATTGTGTTCCCGGCGATCAGCATAGGCATGGCGAGCTTTCTCGCCGTGCTCGAATGGCGTCTATTGCTCACGGGCGATGCGGCCTATAAAGACATGTACCGCTTCTGGTCGAAAATCTTCGCGGTGGGATTCGGCATGGGTGTGGTCTCGGGCGTCGTGATGGCTTACGAGTTCGGCACGAACTGGAGCGGATTCTCGACGATTGCGGGCAATATCACGGGTCCGCTGCTGACCTATGAAGTCTTGACTGCGTTCTTCCTGGAGGCCGGTTTTCTCGGTGTGATGCTGTTCGGCTGGAGTCGTGTGAGCCCGAAGGCGCATTTCTTCGCCACACTCATGGTCGCGATCGGCACGCTCATTTCGACATTCTGGATTCTCTCGTCGAACAGCTTCATGCAAACGCCCCAAGGCTACGCGATCCTGAATGGCCGCATCGTGCCGGTGGACTGGTGGAAAGTGATTTTCAATCCTTCGTTCCCGTTTCGTCTCGCGCATATGACCATCGCCGCGTTTATCGTGGCCGCCTTCATCGTGGCGGCTTGCGGCGCGTGGCATTTGCTGCAGGGGCGGCGCGACGTGCCGGTAAAGCGCAGTTTCTCGATGGCGCTGTGGATATTGCTGTTTCTCGCACCCATTCAGATTGTGGTCGGCGACGCGCACGGTCTCAATACACGCGAGTATCAACCAGCGAAGATCGCCGCGATTGAAGGACTCTGGGAAACGGAGCACGGCGGCACCGCGCTCAATCTGGTCGGCTTTCCGGACATGAATGCGGAAGTGACACGTTTCGCGATCAGAGTGCCGCATCTCGGCAGCCTGATTCTCACACATAGCTGGAACGGTGAAATTCGCGGCCTCAAGGAGTTTCCACCCGAGGATCGTCCGTTCTCGCCAATCATTTTCTGGACGTTCCGCATCATGGCGGGGCTCGGCATGCTCATGCTGCTGACCGCCGTGGTGGGACTCTTTCTGCGTCGCGGCGGGCGACTTTATGAAGCGCGTTGGTTTCAATGGTTCGTATTCTGCATGGGACCGTCCGGAATCCTCGCGCTACTGGCCGGCTGGATCACGACCGAAGTGGGCAGGCAGCCATGGACCGTATACGGCATCGTGCGCACAATCGATTCGGTGTCGCCCATCGGCGCGCAGCAAGCCGGCGTTTCGCTGCTTATCTTCGTGATCGTCTATTTCCTCGTCTTCGGAACCGGCGTCTATTACATGCTCAAGATGATGAAAAAGGGACCCGCTACCGGGGTCGAAAGTGTCGAATCGCTCAAGTATCCGGGATTGCACAATCGTGCACTCGACGCTGTAGTGGGGGACTGAGGCCATGCAAATCGATCTTCCTGTGATCTGGGCCGCCATCATCGGTCTCGGCGTTTTTATCTACGTGATGCTCGACGGCTTCGATCTGGGCATCGGCCTGCTGTTTCCGTTCTTCGAAGGCAAGGTTGAACGCGAGGTGATGCTCAATACCGTTGCGCCGGTGTGGGATGGAAACGAAACCTTCCTCGTGCTGGGCGGCGCCGGTCTTTATGGGGCCTTTCCCGTGGTCTACTCGACGTTGCTGCCCGCCAACTACATGCCGCTCATTCTCATGGTGGTCGGCCTGATTTTTCGCGGCGCGGCCTTCGAGTTGCGCGCGAAAGCCACGCGTACGCAACATGCGTGGGATCTCGCGTTTATCGGTGGTTCCGCGCTCGCCGCAATGTGCCAGGGCGTCACGCTTGGATCGCTCTTGCAGGGCATCAAGATAGTCGATGACAAGTTCGCGGGCGATCCGTTCGACTGGTTCTCGCCGTTTAGCGTGTTCTGCGGTTTCGGCGTATTGCTCACGTATGCGACGCTTGGTTGCGGCTGGCTGATCCTGAAGACCGACGGCGAGCTGCAGCGCAAGATGCGCCAGGTGATGCGTCCGCTCCTTGCCGTGCTGCTCCTGGCGATTGCCATCGTCAGCCTCTGGACCGTGCTCGGACTGCCCGCCGTGCGACAGCGCTGGTTCTTCAGCGGCAATCTCGGCTGGTTCCTGCCGGTGCCGATTCTCGTGGTGCTGTGCACGTTGGGCATCTACCGCTCGCTGAACCGGAGCCACGAAGCGATGCCTTTCCTCCTTTCGCTCGCGATCTGCTTTCTCGGCTACACCGGACTGATCATCAGCATCTGGCCGTACATCGTGCCCCCCTCGCTCACAATCTGGGACGCGTCGTCCAGCCATTCGAGCCAGCTGTTCGCCCTCGTGGGCACGGTCATCGTGCTACCAATCATTATTGTCTACAACGCCATGCAATATCGCGTGTTCCGGGGCAAGGTTCGCGAAGGAGACCACGGCTATCACTGAAGGGCATGGAAATCGCTGACTCAGGCAAGACCGGAAGGACTTCCCCATGCGCCAGCGAAAGAGTTCTAAGTAATTGCGCGCGCCCTATGAGCAGGCAACCGTACGTCAATACTCCAGAAAATGAAAGGCCATCATGATTGTCCGGCCACGGGAAAACTGGTTCCGGCTGCTGTTCGTCTGGAACGGATCGGTTCTGTCATCAATCATTCCCCAACTGTGCTTCATGGCAGTCGTGAGTACGCTTGCGGTCTTCACGCACGGGCGAGTGTTTGGAGAAAAGATTCCGCTCAACACTGCGCCCTTCACACTGTTCGGCGTCGCACTGGCTATCTTCCTCGCGTTTCGAAATAACGCCAGCTACGAGCGCTTCAACGAAGCGCGGCATCTTTGGGGCAACTTGCTGATCGCTTCGCGCACGCTGACTTCGCAAATGCTTTGCTACATTCCGGAACGCGCTGACACCTTGCGCATCGCGCAGCAGATAGTCGCATTCGTTTACGCGATCAAGCATGAATTGCGGGGCACCGATCCCACGACGGACCTTCAGCGTCTTCTTGGCCGCGAGCAGGCTGAGACGGTGTGCAGCCAGATCTATAGACCGGTGGCCATTCTCAACGAAATACGGCGCGAACTCTCGATCCCTCAGCATCGCGTTCATACGCCCGATACGAAGTTATGGATGCTCGATGCACAACTCGACGAATTGGGCAAAGCATTGGGTGGCTGCGAGCGTATCGCCTCGACGCCAATTCCATTCGCCTATAACGTGCTGCTGCATCGTACCGTCTACGCCTATTGCGTTTTGCTGCCTTTTGGGCTGGTGGATTCCACGGAGTTTTTTACGCCGCTACTGTGCGTTTTCATTGCGTATACGCTGATTGCGCTCGAAGCCATTGCGAGTGAAGTCGCCGATCCGTTCAGCGTGGCGCCCAACGCGCTCGCACTCGACGCCATGTCGCGCAATATTGAACGCTCCGTTCTCGAGCTGTGTGGATGCCCTGTTCCCGATCCGGTTGCACCCATTCGACCTTATCAGCTTACTTGAGTAAGCAGTAGCGAGAAGCCAGATTTCGCAGAGGAAATCGTAGCGTTAATTTTCTCTCCACCGCTCACTTACGGGTAGCGCGAATAAAATCACTGCCAATCCGATACGATGTATTGGAAATTCATCTCACTAGATTTTCGTACGACTACCGCCTACTCTGAATAGAAACCGAACCCGAGTTAATGTGCCATGGCCAACAACTTAATTGTCGCTGTTTTCAATGATTCCGCTATCGCCGAAAAAGCGTGTCAGGACTTCAAGGACTACGCAGAAAAAGGACAAGGGTTCATGATCCACAGCGGCGTCGTGGTGGAAAAGAGTACCGATGGAAAGTTGTCCGTTCTCGAGCGGCAATCACGGTCCTTCTGGGGAACGACGATCGGCGCGGCGACAGGCGCGCTCATCGGCTTGCTGGGCGGCCCGGCCGGCTCGATTCTTGGCTTTGTCGTCGGTGCAAGCGCAGGATTGACCGCGCATGCGCTGCGTGAGTTGCTTGACAGCGAACTGGTGAACGAGATTTCAGCGAAGCTGACGCCCGGCTCCGCTGCGGTCATACTCGAAGCGGACGAACCTTCCCCCTTTGTTGTGGACAATGTCGTAAGCGGCTATGGCGGCAGTGTTCACCGGAAAGCGTATCCGGAATGACGCCCCTCTCTTTGGTTTGCCTCCAGGAACGAATCGCACCACAGGCTTCCATAACAGTTCGACTCTCGCCGGAACGTCAACTGTTATCTATGTGCTCACGCTGTACGCGCCGCATCAAAACTGTACTCTACTCAGCGAGCGCGATTTGTGCGCTCCGCGCATGAATGACTCCTCTTACTCTTACCCCATCGCCACGTCGCCTCTGCAAGACGCGACGCAAGAATCGGAGTTAAAGCAATGAGAGGAATCGTATGTCAACGCCATTTACTGAAGGACGCACCGCGAATACCACCGGCCACGGCAAGGAACGCACGGTGAACCTGCTGGAGGCCATGCGGATTTACGTGAGAGTGGTCGAAAGAGGGAGCATCTCGGGCGCAGCAAGGGATCTGGACATCGGCCAGCCGGCCGTGAGTGAGCGCATCGAGCGGCTCGAGAAGTACCTCGGATGTCGCCTGCTGCAACGCAACGCACGTGCTTTCAAGTGCACGCCTGAGGGGATCATCTTCCATGAACGCAGCAAAGCAGTGCTAGGCGCCGTGGAGCAAGCCGTGGCCGAAGTGTCGAATGACGAGCAGGCAGTGAAGGGGGCGATTCGTATTGCAGCGCCACACTGCTTCGGTGAAACGCTTCTGCCCGAAGGCGTGAAGCGAATCCGTGAAAGCTATCCGCGCATCGACATCGAACTCGTGCTCAACGACAAGATCACCGACCTTGTCACCGAGGGCGTCGACATCTCGTTTCGTCTCGGACAACCTGGCGACGGTGCGTACATCGCCTGGCCGATTGGTGAGATCGAGCGCGTACTAGTCGCTTCGCCGGACTATCTGAAGCGGCACGACGCGATCGACGATCTGGCGGATCTCACAGGACACAACCTGATTCGCGTGAAGGGCTCTTTCGACGCGGACCTGCTACCCCTCTCGCGAGATGGTGCGCCCATCGACAGTGCTCCGATTCAGACAATGATCAAGACCACGCATTGGCGCCCGATGTATGAAATGGTTTTGTCAGGACTCGGGCTCGGTGTGCTAGAGGCACCGCCCATCAAGGGCGCCCTCGAGACAGGCGAGCTGGTGCGGGTGCTCCCGCAGTATGAAGTGCCTGCACTGGCACTGAACCTGCTTATTCAGCCCCAGCGTCCAATTGCGGTGCGGGTTCGCAGAATCGTCGACACACTCAGGAGCTACCTCTCCGAGGCACTGGCCCAATAGTGAAAATCGAAACGCCGATCCATGACGCGAGCATTCTGTTGGCTAGCTTGAACAGTCGTTAGTTACATCAAAGTGCATTCAGATCGCGAACGATCTGCTCCGCTTCCTGGGTGCATTCAAGCCTGAAGAACCAGCGTTCAGCATGCTCGCGAACGGCTACCCACGACCGATCCTGAAGGTCATTTTTTATGCGACCGATGAATTTGCAGGCGCGCTCCATGCCGTCACGATTGGCCTCTGCCTGCGTCAACCATTCCGGTTGCACGGTGTCCGGGCTACACGTAGCAAACAAACGGCCAGCGTGACGAATCTTCACGTGCGCGATCCAGCCGCCCCGCTCGTTCTCGCGGGATTGTGCCGTTATCTGAAAGCCGTAGCACGTCATACTTTCGGTCGGAGCCATGCGCTGCCTCCATTGACATTCACGTTGATGGCCGTGTATCCCCCAACGCGGACGGCTGTCCCGTCGTCGAGGTTCGCATTTCCAGTACCGCGCGATGAATGGCTTCGGTTAGCGTATTGTTGACTTCAATGAGCTTACGCATCTCGTCCTGCAGCTTCAGAAGTGCCTCGGCGTCCTTGTAGGTCTGCAAGGCCTGCTTATCCGATGCCGCAGCCGCCACCTTCTGGCCGACCATGATTACCGATAACAGTACGAGCTGCAAAAATGTCTGTGCGACCCACGCGACCAGAGTCGAAACGCCACCCTGGATAGCCGACGGCAAGCTCACAAGCGCAATCGCTGCAAAAACGTAGGCGCACCACATCGTTCCGACAACATTAGTGATAGCGACGGCAATCCTGCCGTTCAGCCCCACATGCTCGTGCTTGGTCAGATGCGGGCCGGTCTTTTTACGTTCTTCAACACGCGCACTCGCTTCGTTATCCACTTTCATCATTGAACCCCCGAAAGAGCGATTGGATCAACGTCGGACCCGGCAACGTGCCCCACCGTATTTATCGGCCGTGATTCCCGTGCGTGATCTGTGTGCCAAGCTCGGAAATCGTACGGAAGGCCCTTCGCACCACTGCAAAATCGTGCGTCACAGCGCGGCGTGGAAATGCGTCGCCCGGCACGCTGACGAAATCAAAATCGAGACCATGCATTGAGAGTATATAGCTCGCTGTATACGCACGCCATGGATCGGCAAACGCCACGCCTCGCGGTGTGCCGTCGAAACGTTCGGTTCTTCGTTGCAGCCGCTTTACCCAATACGACGTATCTGTCTCCGCGTTTGGGAAATCGTACATCCAAACTGCGACACGAAAGATCGGTTTCTTCTTGTCAATCCGATACCTGATATCGCACGCACAATAAGATCGACCTGAATCTCCCCGATATAAAGTATCGGATGGGCAGAGGTTCACATCCGCCGAATTCAACAATAATATTCAATCGTCAAATTGTCCCTTTTTGGCTTCCCTCGCGCTCTCGTCTGATATCGGCGCTGCTTGCGGGCGACTATGAACTCCATCTCAGCGAGGACCGTTCCGGCTAACTTGATCGAACGGACACGACGATCAGGCTGTACCTGCGCGAAGCAGTCACTTTCTGGATGCTGACAAGCGAAGCGTCGGCTCCGCTTGCCTATTCAGTGGCACGGCCGGCACACGCTGACTTCTTCAGGACAACTTCAAACGGTTAAAGGTGCTTCGATCATGCCTACACTCTGCGATATCTGCCACGCTCGCCCCGCTGTCGCGCGAGTCGTCGTGACCGAGAACGGCGAGCGCAAGTCTCTGTCGATCTGCGACTATCACTATCGACAGTTGATGCGCCATCAAAGCATGCTCAATCCGTTCGATTCGCTGCTCGGCGGTGGAGGCGACCTTTCAGGTTTGCTCGGTGAATTCGGCGATGAAACCGGAATGAGTGCAAGCGTGCCTCGGGAGTCCGTCGACGCTACGGACGCGTTCAGCGAGCAAACCATGGAGTTACTGCAACGCGCCGCCGAAAAAGCTCACGAATTACACCGCACCGAACTCGATACCGAGCATCTGCTTTATGTGCTCGCCGATACCGACGTGTGCGCGGCGCTACTCAAAGAGCTGAAACTCTCGCCGCAGGATATCAAGCGCTATATCGACGAACACGCCAAACACGGCACGGCCAGCGACGATGAATCGCTCGAGAGAATGACGGTATCGCCGCGTTTGAAAAAGGCCTTTCAGTTTGCTTTCCAGGCGTCTCGCGACCTCGGCCATTCGTACGTGGGCCCTGAGCATCTGCTGATCGGCCTCGCCGCCGTACCGGAAAGCCTGGCTGGCACGCTGCTCAAGAAGTATGGCGTAACACCCGAGGCGCTGCGCCAGAAAGTAGTCAAGGTGGTCGGCAAGGGTGCCGAAGATGGACGCGTCGAAACGCCTACCGGTACGCCGAACCTCGACAAGTTCGGCCGGGACCTCACTGCGCTCGCGCGCCAGGGCAAGCTCGACCCGGTGCTCGGCCGCGCTCAGGAAATCGAAAGCACGATTGAGGTGCTGGCGCGCCGCAAGAAGAACAACCCTGTGCTCATCGGCGAACCGGGCGTGGGCAAGACCGCGATTGTCGAAGGACTCGCGCAGCGCGTGGTCAACGGTGACGTACCTGAGGTCCTGCGCGGCAAACGCCTCGTGGAAGTCAATATCAACTCGATGGTCGCCGGCGCGAAATACCGCGGTGAATTCGAGGAGCGCGCGAAGCAATTGATCGACGAGGTGACAGCCAAGCAAGATGAACTCATTTTGTTCATCGACGAGTTGCATACGATCGTAGGCGCTGGCCAAGGCGGCGGCGAAGGCGGCCTCGACATAGCGAATGTGCTGAAACCCGCACTCGCGCGCGGCGAATTGAGCCTCATCGGCGCGACGACACTGAACGAATATCAGAAGTACATCGAAAAAGACGCGGCGCTGGAGCGTCGTTTCCAACCCGTTCTCGTGCCGGAGCCAAGCGTCGAGCAAACCATCGTTATCCTGCGCGGCCTGCGCGACAAACTTGAAGCACACCATCAGGTGACGTTCTCCGATGACGCGTTCGTTGCTGCGGCAGAATTCGCCGACCGCTATATCACCTCGCGTTTTCTCCCCGATAAGGCCATCGATCTGATCGACCAGGCTGCCGCACGCGTGCGCATCGGCGCCACGTCGCGGCCGGCCGACATCCAGGAGTTGGAGGCGGAAGTTGCACAGCTCAAGCGCGAGCAGGATTATGCGTCGTCGCGCAAGCGTTTCGACGAAGCAAAGGCCTTTGAAGAACGCATCAACGAGAAACAGAAACAGCTCGATGAGCAGATGGAGGCATGGCAGCGCAAGACCGGCACGGAAACGCTGGAAGTGACCGTGGCTTCCGTCGCCGAGGTCGTCTCGCGCCTGACCGGCATTCCTGTTGCCGAACTCACGCAGGAAGAGCGCCAAAAGCTGCTGAAGATGGAGGAGACGCTGAGAGAGCGCGTGGTCGGCCAGGACGACGCGGTTGTCGCTGTGAGCGATGCCGTGCGTTTGTCGCGCGCGGGCCTGGGCCAGGAGCACCGGCCCATTGCGAATTTCCTGTTCCTCGGACCGACGGGTGTTGGCAAGACCGAACTCGCGAAAGCCCTTGCGGAAAGCGTCTTTGGAGACGAACAGGCAATTATCCGGATCGACATGAGCGAGTACATGGAGCGCCACGCCGTCGCGCGGCTGATCGGCGCGCCACCGGGATACGTGGGTTATGACGAAGGCGGACAGCTCACCGAGCGCGTGCGGCGGCGTCCGTACAGCGTGATCCTTCTCGATGAGATCGAGAAGGCGCACCCGGACGTCTACAACGTGCTTCTGCAGGTATTCGACGACGGGCGTCTCACCGACGGAAAGGGCCGTGTGGTCGATTTCAGCAACACGATCATCATCGCCACGAGCAATCTGGGCGCCTCGATCATCATGGAGAACCTCGAACAGCCTGAGGCGAAGCGCAAAAGCGAAAAGGAAGTGCGTGACGAGCTGATGAAAGTGCTCAAGGGCCACTTCCGGCCAGAGTTTCTCAACCGAATCGACGACATTATCGTGTTCCACTCGCTTTCAAAGGAGAATATTCGCGCGATCGTACAAATTCAGCTCGACCGTGTCGTTCGGACTGCAGCCGCACAGGACATCACGCTTAAGGTGGGCGGGTCGCTGGTCGACCATCTGGTCGAAGTCGGCTATCAACCGGAGTTCGGTGCTCGCGAGCTGAAACGGCAAATCCGCCAGGAAGTCGAGACCCGGCTCGCAAAGGAAATACTCGGAGACACGCTGAAATCCGGCGACAGCGTGGAAATCGACTATGACAAGAAAAATGAGGAAGTGAGATTCAACAAGGTGCAGTCTTCCGCCACGCCTGAACCGAAGACGGGCAATGGCGCGAGCGCCAAAACGGACGACGCTGCTTCGACCGCGCCTTCGGGGGGAACCGTGACCGGCAAGGGACGCAAAAAACGTAGTGAAAAGGAGTCTGGTCCGAACGCCAGCTAACTAATTCGAATTGAGGCGGCGCCCGGTGGTTAAACCGACATTTTTAGCCCTCGGCGCCGCAATCGTTGATATCAATTCCAAAAAGACACGCCCGCGCTCTTGCTACGCATCGATAACTCAAACATGCCTTTCAGTTTCGCCCGATTCACCGTTGTGAAAAACATCCCCGCCTCGCGCGAGACATACACGGTGTCTCAACTCGTGCCACTGCTACCACAACACAACATTCCATACCAGGAACTGCACCTACTGATTCGAGCGCAGCGGCCAATTCCGATGCGCGTGCGCACAGTCGCCGAAATCATGAAACGGTGCGTGCCAGGTCTGCGTGGCGCATTGACAGTGGATGACTCTCATCGGGGTACGCATTCATGATATGGACAACCGTTGCGTCTTTCTCAGGTCGGGCAGGACCCCTCTGTCACGCCCCGAGTTCCTGGAACGCATGCCCGTTCGCCTCAAGATTCTTGAGCGTTTCGCCATTGAGTTCGCTTTGCCAGATGTGCCCGGAAAACTGCCACTCCTTCGGGTTGGCAAGGTCCGGCAACCCCATGCCTTTGCGCACATATAGCCCAAGCGTCGGTTTAGCGAGGTTGATGTAAAAGTCGAATTCCTGCTGTTGCGGTGTGGAGTTTGTTGACGGCTGTTGCGGTTCCATGACGCCTCCTTCCCGTACAAGACCGATACGCGCTTGTAGAACCATGCTTTGCACAGGATACATCGTTCGGCCGCAACACACCCGTCCTTGCCACCGGTTTGGCACTCGCGCCAGCGCGTCGTAGCGCTCACGCCTCCAGTTGTTCGAGCACCTTCCCCTTCGTCTCGATGCCGAGAAAATGCACCGTCACGGCCGCGAGGAATGGCACCGCGGCGAGAATATAAAACGCAACGTCGAGATTGCCGCCGATCATCGTCTTCGAAACTATCGTCGGTGCGAAAATGGCGGCCACCTTCAGCCACGCGCCGCCCACGCCGCACCCCAATGCACGGATGCTCGTGGGGTACAACTCAGGCGTGTAGACGTAAGCGGTAATAAACCCACTAGCGAGCAGGCCGAGCGCCAGCGCGCAAAACGTCGCGACTACATAAACCGACATGGCATGGCACACGCCAGCCAGCACCAGAGAGACCGCGCAAAGCACGAAGGAGACGTTGATCACGGGCTTGCGGCCCACCTTGTCGACCAGCAGCGCGCAAGCGAGCGAGCCGAGCACGCCGAGCACCGAGGCCGCGACCGCGAGATTGAGCGCGAGTTGCAACGGCGCGTGATAAACGGTGCGATAGATCGTGGGCAGCCAGGTCGAAAGCCCGTACTGGATAAAACCGCAGGTGATCCAGAGCATGGCCACCGCGAGCGTGCGCTTACGATACGCGGGCCCGAACAAGTCCTTCACGCTACGCTTGGGGTGGCGCGCCACGAGCGCGTCGAATTCGGCGGCGTTCGTGACCGGGGCGAGCGGACCTTTCGCGGTACGCTCGAACGCGCTCACCGCGCGATCCGCTTCCTGCACGCGTTCGCGTTCCGCGAGCCAGCGCGGCGACTCGGGCACGAGCTTGCGCAGCACGAAGAACAGCACGAGCGGCATCCCGCCAATGAAGTACATGATCTGCCAGCCGAAGCGCGGCACGAGCCACGCGCCCAGCGCATTCGAAGCGAGCAGGCCAACCGGGAACACGATCTCGTAGAGGAGAACGAAGCGTCCGCGGCCGTGAGCGCGGCTAACCTCGTTGATATACGTCGCGGCCACGGGCAGCTCGCCGCCCAAGCCGAGGCCTTGCACCACACGCAACGCCGCGAACACGGCGAAACTCGGCGCCAATCCGCACGCAATGCTGGTCACGCCGATAATGCCCGAGCTCCACGCAATCGCGCGCACGCGGCCGTGGCGTTCCGCGAGCCACGGGAACAGGAACGCGCCGAACAACTGCCCGACCGAACCCGAAGCGATCAGAAAACCGATCTCCCACGGCGTGAGATGCCACTTCTGGATCAGGATCGGCAGCGTCGCGGCAATCGCGATGACGTCGAAGCCGTCGAAGAACGTGGCGAGACCGATGAGGATACGCGCGCGCACCTGCATGGCGTTGGTCGGCAGCCGTTCGAGGCGTGCAATGATCGACCCGCGCGTGTGGGGCCCACCGGTCGCGTCGCTGAGCGGCTCGTACAGGGCGGCGCCGCCGCGATGGCCGATGGAGTTGTCGAGGGTTCTCATGCCTGTGATCCCGTCCCGTGTTGTCTCGTGTATGAGGTATTAAGCGAGCGCCTTGCTGGTATCCACGAGGGCGGCGATATCCACCGCGCGCCCCTGGCTCATCCATTTGCGCGCGAGCTTGAGTTCGCGTGCTGCGTTGATCGCAATGACGCCGCGCAGATGGCCGTCTTCCACGAAGAAGAGCGACGCACGCTTCTCCTCGAGGCTGCCGCGCAGCACCGGCGCGCAGCCAGCGGGAATGTCGCCGAGTATCTGCAGATTCACGTCGTACTGGTCGGACCAGAACCACGGAATTTCCGCGTACGGCGTCTTCACGCCGAGCACGGCTTTCGCGGCGGCAATCGCCTGGTTCTGCGCGTTGGCCCACGATTCGAGCCGCACGCGGCGCTTGAGCCACGCGTTCGGATGGTTCGCCACATCGCCGCAGGCAAATATGCAGGAATCCGATGTTTCTCCAAACTCGTCCACCACAATGCCGTCGTCCACCGAAAGGCCAGCATCGACGGCGAGCGCCGTGTGCGGCGCGAGGCCGATGCCGGCAACCGCAAAGTCGGCGTCGAGTGTGCTGCCGTCGGCGAACGTCGCGCGCACGCCGCCCTCGGGGCGGTCTTCGAGCGCGAGCAGCATCGCATTCAGGCGCACGTCCACGCCGTTCGCGCGGTGCAGATCGAGCAGGAAGCGCGACACCGCCTCCGGCAACGAGCGCGCGCACAGGCGCGGCGCGCCCTCCACCACCGTTGCCTGCACGCCGAGCTTGCGCGCCGTCGCCGCGACTTCGAGGCCGATCCAGCCGCCGCCCACCACCAGCACGCGCTGGCTGTTGCGCAAACGCTCGCCGAGCGCCAGCGCTTCGTCCAGCGTGCGCAGGTACGTCACGTGGGCGCTCTTCGCGACGCTCGCGGGCAGCTTGCGCGCCGCGCCGCCTGTAGCGATCACAAGCCGGTCGTACTTCACTTCTCGGCCCGAACGCGTGGTCACCACGCATGTCGCACGATCGATGAACGTTGCACAGTCGGGTTGCCACGCTTCGACACTGAGTGCGGCGAACTCATCGGGCTTCGCAATGCGCACCGTTTCGATATCGGCTTCGCCCGCGAGCACGGCTTTGGAGAGCGGCGGACGCTCGTAGGGCAGATGCACTTCGTCGGCGATCATCACGAGGCGGCCTTCGTAGCCCTCCTTGCGCAGCGTCTTCACGACCCAGCCTGCGGCCTGGCCGCCGCCGATCACGACAACGGTGCGCGGCGCATGCGCTGTGACGTCTTCATGTGTGGCGCTCATTGCTTACGCTCCGTCATGAACTTGCCTTGCGGCGCTTCGGCATCTTTCTGGCGGCGCGTATTGCCGTCGAGACCGCCGTCCACGGCCCATTCCGCAAATACGGTGGGGCCGGGTTCGAATTCGCGCGGCTGCCATTCGGGCGTGAGCACGTCTTCGTCGGCGTAATACTCGATCAGGCCGCCCGCCGGGTTTTTGAAGTACCAGAAGTACGCCGAGGAAACCGGATGCCGGCCTGGCCCAAGCTGCGTAGTCCAGCCGCAGCGGCTGATATGCAATCCGCCGCCGAACACCTCGTGGATATCGCGCACCGTGAACGCCACGTGATTGAGGCCCTTCTTGCCATCGGGCAGCGCGAGCAGGAACAGGTCGTGGTGGCCGCCGTGCGGCGCGCAGCGCATGAAGGCGCCGCGGTTCGGGTAGCGGTCCGAGGTCTCGAAGCCGAGCAGTTCGTGATAGAACGCTTCCTGCTGAGCAAGGCAGTTCGTGAAAAACACCACGTGGCCCACTTCCACCGGCTCCGCGCGCTCATAAATTGGCGAGGGCTGATCCACGCGCAGCGTTTGCCCCCATACATTCGATGGCGAGCCTTTCACGTCAATCTCGCACCGGCGCGTGACTTCCACGCGTATCGCCATGCCCGCGGGATCGAAGCAGCCCACTGCATCGGCTTCGCTGTAATAGCCAGGCTGGCCCTGCAGGCGTTCGCGCAGCGCGTCGAGTTCCGCGCGTGTGGCCACGCCCCACGTCACTTCGCGCAGCGTCGGGCCTGTTTCGAACGCGGTGGGCAGCGAAGCATCGTTCGCGTCGACCACGAGCACGGTGCAGCCGTTGAGCGTTTCGAAGCGTGCGCGCGTTTCGTCGTGCGCGGTTTCTTTCAAGCCCCAATCCGCGAAGAAGCGACGGCAGGTTTCGAGGTCCGCCACGCCGTAAGTGATCTGTTCAATGCCGAGTATCGTCATGTTGCTTGTCTCCTGTCGACCGCACTTAGCGCTTTAGCGCTTGGTGCGGTCCCATGCATAGCGAGTCGAGCGCGCCTTCAGGCGCTGGCCCACGGCAGCGGTGCGTCGTTCAAGCCCCAGTAAAGGCTCTTCTGCTGCATGTATTCACGAATGCCGAGCCGCCCTTTCTCGCGGCCCATGCCGCTTTCCTTCCACCCCGAGAACGGCGTGGAGATCGAGAACAGCTTGTACGTGTTGATCCAGACCGTGCCCGCTTCGAGCTTGCGCGCGACGCGCCACGCGCGTTTGTAGTCACGTGTCCAGATGCCGGCGGCGAGGCCGAACACGCTGTCGTTCGCCTCTTCGATCAAGGCGGCTTCGTCGTCGAAAGGCATGGCCACGAGGACGGGCCCGAAAATCTCTTCCTGGCAGATGCGCGCATTGTTCTGGAGTCCTTCCAGAATGGTCGGCTGATAGAAGAAGCCGTTCTCGCGACCGTCGCCAACGGGGCGCTCGCCGCCGCACAACAGTCTGCCGCCCTCTTCCAGACCGAGCGCCACATAGCGCTCCACCGACTCGCGGTGCTTCGCTGTAATCAGCGGGCCCATCTGCGTGTTCTCGCGCGACGGGTCGGCCACGCGCAGCTTGCGCGCGCCTGCCACGAGGCGTTTGATGAAAGCGTCGTAAATCGAGCGCTGCACGAAAAGGCGCGATCCGGCGATACACGCCTCGCCCGACGAACTGAAGATGCCATACAGCACGCCGTTCACGGCATGGTCGAGGTCGGCGTCTTCGAACACGATGGTCGGCGACTTGCCGCCCAGTTCGAGCGACACCGGCATGAGCTTTTCCGCCGCGATGCGCGCAATGCCGCGGCCCACTTCGGTGCCACCCGTGAACGACACTTTCTTCACGAGCGGATGACGCACCAGCACGTCGCCGATCACCGAGCCCTTGCCGGGCAGCACGCTCAAGATGCCTTTGGGCACGCCCGCTTCCTCGCAGATGCGCGCAAGCGCGAGCGAGACGAGCGGCGTGACTTCGGCGGGCTTGAGCACCACCGCGTTGCCCGCCGCGAGGGCGGGCGCAAGCTTCTGCGCGTCGGAGGCGATCGGCGAATTCCACGGCGTGATCGCCGCCACGACGCCAATCGGTTCGTGCACGCTCATCGTCAGGTAGTCGCCGCGCGAGGGCGTGAGGTCGTCGTCGAGCGTTTCGAGGCATGCCGCGAAATAGCGGAACGTGTTGGCCGCGCTCGCCACCAGCGCGCGCGTTTCGCCGATCGGCTTGCCGTTGTCGCGGCGCTGCAACTGCGCAAGCGCTTCATGGCGCTGCATGATGAGCTCGGCGATGCGGTACAGCACGAGCGCGCGCAGATGCGGCTTCATGCCGGCCCACTCGCCCTGCTTCCACGCCGCGTGCGCCTTCTCGACCGCTTCGCTCGCGTCGTCGGCGCTCGCTGTCGAGACCTCCATGTTCAGCGACTGGTCGGCGGGGTACAGGCTCGCAAACGGAGCAGCGCGCCCCTGACGCCACTCGCCGCCGACCAGAATGTCGCTGTTCGGGATGAGGCTCGTATCGAATGCAGTCATCTTGGGTGTCTCACTTGTGTTCGCATCAAATCACGCAGCGCGCGGCCCGGTTGCGCAGCGCGCGAATCGCGCTATACGCGGTGAGCGCGGAGGTCTTCGGGTTATCGGGCAGCGGTTTGCCGCACATCTCCAGCGACATTTCGCCGAACACGCCGCGCGCCACGATGCGGTGCACGTTGCGCTCCACAGCCGGATCGGCGATCAGGCACACCGTCGTCTGGTCCAAGCCGAGGCCCGCAAGCGCGATGGTCGCCGCCACGTTCGCGTTCT
This sequence comes from Paraburkholderia sp. J11-2, assembly GCF_905220185.1. Taxonomy (NCBI): domain Bacteria; kingdom Pseudomonadati; phylum Pseudomonadota; class Betaproteobacteria; order Burkholderiales; family Burkholderiaceae; genus Paraburkholderia; species Paraburkholderia sp. J11-2. The sequence goes on from NZ_CAJMYY010000005.1 coordinate 225,700, forward strand.
TCGGGAAGAGCCGCGCCGCTTCGCGCGCGCTGCCTTCGAAAATCACCTGCTCCTGCGTGAGCGCACGCAGGTCGCACACCTTCTCCGCAGGCGTATCGAGCCAGCCGAGCGGCGGCTTGCGGCCCGTGTACAGCACTTCGTCCAGGCCGCCCAGCTTCGCCGCGGAAAGCGCGTCGATGCCGCCAATCGCACCCGAAAGCAGTGTGAGCGTGGCGTCGCCTTCGTCGGCGGCGTGCGAGAGGCGTTCGAGCAGCTCGACATCGGAAAGCGCGCCGATCGAAGCCACCGCGCAATCCGTGCCGCTTTGCAAGAGCGGCACGACATGATCGACAAGCGCCGCGTGACCGGCGCATTCGAGCGCGAATTGCGGCCGCGTGGAAAGCGCATGCACCGACGACACCACTTCCACCGCGCCGTCCACCTGCTCGCGCACGGCGGCGGCGTGGTGCTCGGGCACGATCACGTGCGAGACGTGCACGAGCGGATCGGCGGCGACTGCGCGGTACACGGTCTGCCCGATCGCGCCGAAGCCGATCATCGCAATGTCGATGGGTGCGTGCGGCACGGCGTGGCCGTTATGCATGTTGGGGCTCCTCTTTGCGCACCGGCGGGCCCGCGAACGCCGTTTCGAAGCTGCCCACGGCCTTCATGTCCACTTCGAGCAGCACGGGGCCTTCGAACGCCATGCCTTCGCGAATCACGGTGTCGGCGTCGTCGAGCGACGAAAGGCGATAGTGCTTGAGGCCCAGGCTCGCGCAGAACTGCGAGAACTCCGGCTGATGCAGATCGACATACATGCGGCGGCCGCCGTATTGCGCGTCCTGGATGTTGCGGATCACGCCATAGCACTGATCGTTCATCAGCACGATCATCACGTTGGCCTTTTCCTGCACGGCCGTCGCAAGTTCGCCCACGTTCACCATCAGGCCGCCGTCGCCCACGAGGCAGACGGTCTTCGCCGCCGCATTCGCGAGCGCCGCGCCGATCGCCATCTGCATGCCCTGGCCGATTCCGCCGCCAAGCGCATGCACGCCCGCACGCGGCGTGAAGATCTTCAAGAGGCGGTTGCCCCACGTGCTGTTCGAGATCGTGACGTCGCGTACCCAGTTGTAGTCGCGGCCCACGGCGCGCTGGAGCGCTTCCACGAGGCGGCGGTACGGCCCGAGACCCTTGGCCGTTTCCGCCACTGCGACTTCGCGCGCCTCGGCGATGTCCGCTGCGAACTGCGGATCGACCTTGATGCGATTCTCGAGGCGCGTGGCGAGCGCATCGAGCACGCTCGCCGAGTCGCCGTGCACGAACAGCGCGTTGCGATAGCCGCGATTGTCAGCGAGCGCGTCGGCATCGATGCGATAGAGCGGTTGCGGCAGCGCGAGCTTGTATTTGAGGGTTTCGTTGCCGCGCAGGCGCGAGCCCACCACCAGCATCGCGTCGCAGGTCTTGTACAGACGCTCAACCGATGGGCTCACGTTGAACGCACCGAGTGTGGCAGGATGATCTTCGGGCAGCACGCCGCGGCCCTGCACGCTCGTCACCACGCCGAAGCCGAGTGCGACAAGGCGCTCCACGGCGGCGCGCGCATGGCGCGTGCCGCCGCCGAGCCACAGCAGCGGGCGCTTTGCCTTCGCGAGTTCGTTGGCGAGTTGCTCCACGCGCGCTTCGTCGTGCGTGAGCGTCGTGAGGTGCGGCGCGGTGAGGTCGGCGGGCCAGTCGGTGAGCGCTGCCTGAATGTCGATGGGAATCTCCACGCTCACCGGGCCGCTCGGCGCGGTCTGCGCCACGCGCACCGCTTCACGGATGGTGGGCAGCGCGGTCTCGACTGAGCGCACGCGGAACGCGGCCTTCGAAATCGACGAAAGCATGCTCAGCTGATCGGGCGCCTCGTGAATGTAGGCGAGGTCCTGATCGAGGTATTCGGTTTCGATCTGCCCGGTGATATGGAGCAGCGCCGTGCCGGCAGTCAGCGCCTCGACCATTGCGCCCGCTGCATTGCCCGCCGCCGTGCCCGTGCTCGTGAACGCCACGCCAAGGCCGCCCGAGACGCGCGCAAGCCCGTCCGCCATGTTGACCGCGCCCGCCTCGCCGCGCGCGCCGACGTAGCGGATAGTGCCGCGCGTGCCGATGGCGTCGAGAATCGGCATGTTGTGGATCGAGATCACGCCGAAAGCGGTTTGGACTCCACATTGTTCGAGAAAAGCGGCGATCAGTTCGCCGACGGTGGTTTTATTAGACATGACGTGCAACGCCTCCAGATACATCGATATGACTGCCCGTCGTATAGGACGACAGGGACGTGGCCAGATAAAACAGCGCCTGGGCCGCTTCTTCGGGGCGGCCGAAGCGGCCAAGCGGAATGTGCTTCTTGCGCGCGAGCGCCTGCGTCCAGTCTTCCCAGCTCTGGCCGGCGGCCTGCGATTCTGCGTCGTTCTCGTAGCGCCGACGCCACTGCCCCGACTCCACGATGCCGATGAGGATCGAGTTCACACGAATCTGCTCGGGCGCGAGTTCGACGGCGAGCGACTTGATAAGACTGAGCACGCCCGCGCGCGCGGACGAGGTCGCGACCATATGCGGCTCGGGCTGCAGTGCGAGCAGCGAGTTCACGCAGACGATCGCGGCATTACCCGCTTTCGCAGCATTGCGCAGCAAGGGCAGAAACGCGCGCGTCGGGCGGATGATGCTGAAATACTTGAGGTCGAGTTCCTCGCGCCACGCTTCGTCCGACGTATCGGCAAACGTGGAAACGCGCCCTTGGCCCGCGTTGTTCACGAGCATGTCGGCACGGCCAAAGCGCTCTTCGACTTCTACCGCGAACGCGGCGACTTCGCCCGCGTCGAGCACGTCGCAGCGCGAGGCGAGCAGTCGCCCTTGCGGATAGCGCTCGCGCAAACCGTGCTCGGCCCGCGCGAGACGATCGCTATCGCGGCCGCAGATCGCCACCGTTGCGCCCGCACGCAAGAAAAGTTCTGCGGTAGCGAGGCCGATGCCGGACGAACCGCCCGTCACGACCGCGACCTGACCGGTCAAATCGAGTTGAATCATTTGATCCCCAATGCTTTCATGTAGGGCGTGCCCTTGCCTGCGGACGCCTGCGGCCTGTTTTGAGGCCGATAGTTCAGGCGCGTGGAGAGTTCGTTTGCGGCTTGGCGCACCTTCTCGATCAAGCCGCCATCGAGCAGTTGCGCGTCGATGCCGGGGCGCGGAATGGTCGTCGTCACCACGGCGGCAATGCGGCCCGTGTCGTTGCGCACCGGCGCCGACACCACGGAAATGCCGCGCTCGAACGACGATTCGCTCACGGCGTAGCCGCGCTCGGCGTCTTCGCGAATACGCTCGAAGAGCGCCTCGACCGTCTCCGGCGTGGAGGGCGTGAAACGTTCTAGCCGCGGCTCGGGATACAGTGCGCGCAGTTCGCCGAGCGTGAGATCGCCCATCAGCACCTGGCCGTGGGTCGTCGCGTGCGCCGAAAGACGCGTGCCGACGTTCACCTTCACGGAGCTGAAAATGGGCGCGTGGCTCTGCGCCTTGGCGACGAACACAATGTCGCGTCCGTCGCGAATCACGATATGCGCGGTGAGTCCCGTTGCATCGCGCAGCGCCTCGATCAAAGGCAGGCCGAGATCGGTGAGTTCGAGCGAGCTGAGGTATTCGAAGCCGAGACGCAGCACCGCCACGCCCAGGCGATAGTTGCGGTCGCGGTCGGCGCGCTCGAGAAAGCCCAGCGATTCGAGCGTTTGCAGCAGACGAAACACCGTGGTACGCGGAATGCCCAGGCGCCGCGACAATTCGGGCGCATCGAGCACCGGCTCGCGCGGCGAGAATTCGGTCAGAATGCGCAGGCCGCGCTCCAGGCCCGGCACGCGGTAGCTGGCGTCGTTGCGGTCTTCGTCGACGTCGGGTGTCATGCCTTACGCTCCGTAGTACTGAATGTACGGGTCAATGTGAATTCGATCAGCGTGCTATAGGCAAGCGGTTGTTCGATGTAGCCCGCGTGGCCTGCGCGTGGTACGACATGAAACGGCGCGCGAGCGATCTGTGCGAGCCGCTCGCAGGCCTCGGGCGGCGTGATCGTGTCTTGCGCGCCCACTGCGACGGCCATCGGCACCTGGCCCACGCAGCGCGCGAGATCGGCGGCGAGATCGGCATTCGCGAGCAGATGCGTGGCCTGCGCGTAACCGTGCGGCACGATGCGCGCCATGTTCCAGCGCACCCAGGCGCGTGCGGTCTCGTCGGCATGCGGCGACAGCATATTCGCGCTGCGCGTTTGCGCGAGACCTTGCGCGCCGAGTTCGGCAAGCATGGCGAGGCGTGCGTCGCGCTTTTCGGCGCGGACGCTTTCGTCTGCCGCGCCATAGCCGCCTGCAGGTGAAATCAGCAGCAGGCCGGCCACCCGCTCGGGCTGCGCGGCAGCAAACGCGCCCGCCATGATCGCGCCGAGCGAATGACCCACCAGCGTGCAACGCGCGATACCCAGCGCATCGAGCCAGTCCGCCAGCACGCGCGCATAGTTGGCGGCGACAGGCGAAGCGCCCGCGACAGGCGTGGACGCACCGTAACCCGGCGCGTCCCACGCGAGCACGCGGCGCGCGCCGCCGAGCGCTTCGAGTTGCTGCACCCACGAAGCCGCACCGGAGCCAATGCCATGCAGCAGCACGAGCGGCAGCGCGTCGCTAGCGCTCTCGCCCGCGGCTTCTCGATAGCTCACGCTGCCGTCACCCACGCGCGCGCTACGCAGCGCAAAGCGCGCGAGCCACGTTTCGAGCGTGGCAGTAGATGAGGCTGCGGTGTCGATCGTGTCGTTCATGGCTTCGGATTCTGGTTGCGGCACTTGTCGCTTACTTCATTTCCCGCTTGATCTTCGCGAGCGGCGAGTCCGGCGGATACGTCGGCGTAATGGGCTTCGGCGAACCGAGCATCACGCACATCAGCGCGTCCTCCTCGCCCACGTTGATTTCCGTGCGGTACACGCCCGGCGGCACCGAAATCAGGTCGCGTTCGCCCAGCACGGCTTCCCACGTCTCGCCGTCCTTCTCGCAGATCACCTTCATCTTGCCGCGCAGCACGAAGAAGATTTCTTCGACGTCGGTATGGATATGGCTCGGGCCGATGTTGCCGGCCGGAATCACCATGGTCGAAAACGTGAAGCCGCCAGCGGGCACGGTGTTGACGTCCTTCGCGACGCCCGTGCCGCCGGTGCCCACATAGCGCATTTGCGCGCGGCGGTACTTCGGGTCGTAGTCGGCCTGGAACTTCAGTGCGTCCCAGTCGTAACGGCGCGTTTCGAAGCGCGCCACGCGCGTGTTCATCCAGTCGTCAAAGCTCGCATCGGCGGGGCGGTCCCACGACTTGCGCTCGATATCGGCATCGGCCATGTTTTCTCCTTGGGTTCTTGCGAACATATCTTCAGTTCTACGAAATCAGTTCATCACGAAGCCGCCGTTCACCGGCAGCAATTGTCCAGTCACGAATCGCGCCGCGTCGGACAAGAGGAACAACACCGGGCCCGTCACATCTTCGGGCACTTGCGCGCGCCGCAGTGCGCGCCCTTCCAGGTAATACGCGTGGCGCTCGGCCGGCACGTAGGCCGTGGCCTCCACTTCGGTCAGGCCAGGCGCAATGGCGTTGACGGTGATGTTGTCGGCGCCTAACTCGCGCGCAAGCGAATGTGTCATCGCGATCACGGCGCCCTTGCTCGCCACATAGGCGAGCAGTTTGGGCGCGCCCCACAACGCCGTGTCGGAAGCGATGTTGACGATCGCACCGCGGCCCGATTCACGCAGCCAGCGCTGCGCTGCCGTGCACATGAGCCAGGTCCCGCGCACGTTCACATCCATCACCGCGTCCCACGTCTCTACACTGACTTCGTGCGCGAGCTTGCCGCCGGAATTCGTGATTGCCGCGTTATTGATGAGCGCATCCACGCCGCCCATGCGCTGCGCGGCGGCATCGACGAATGCGGCGATGCTTTCCGGTTGCGCGAGATCGAGCGGTGCAAAGGCTACGTCGTGTCCGGCTGCAGCGAGTTGCTGAGCGAGTGCTTCGCCCGCCTCGACCAGCACGTCGCCGAAGGTCACGCTTGCGCCCGCCGCTGCGAGCGCCTTCACGAACGCCGCGCCCAAACCCCGCGCGCCGCCCGTGACGATCACGCGCCGCCCGGCGAGCGCGACCTGCGCCGCGAACGTGGCGTCATGCATGGCCATGCTCTGCGGTTTGCGCAGCGGCGGCCTGCTGGCCGCGCAACGCGTCGAGTTCGGCGAAGTGCTGCTGGGCGCGCTGGCGCAGCATACGGCGCACACGCGTCATGCCCACATCGTGCTGATAGAGGAATTCGTGATCGCGCGCGTTCGGCGCCATGCTTTCCAGCACATAGCGGTCTTGTTCCAGCACGGCCCAATGCAGACCTTCCAGGCGATTGCGATACATGAAGCGCCATGCGTCGCGCTGCCAGCCCTGCACCTTGCGCGTGCGCCAGAAGTAAACCTGGCAGTTGTTTTCGTCCACCGGCACAGCGAAACCGATGATGCCGAAATTGCCGCCCGGGCCGAACTTCTTCTTGTACGGAATGGCAAGACGCATCCACAGGCAGCCGGTTTCGCCCAGTTCGACCCAGTCGAAGTTCACGTCGCGCTGGCCGACCTTTTCGAACATGAGGCCGGATTCGGTCTTGCGCACGCGCATCTCGGCCTGCTTGTCGCCGTCGGCCATCGAATGCGAGGTAGCGTGCAGATACGCGCCGTGCATCGGGTCCATCACGTTGTCGATCGCGTACTGGTAATTGCACTTCCAGTTCGATACGCACAGGAAGCTTGCGTACTCCTCACCAACGAGTTCATCCGGCAATTGCAGCGGCGCGGCTTCCTTGTGCGCTTCGTCGCCGAACCACAGGAACACCGCGCCAGCATGCTCCTGCGCCGGATACGACTTCACGCACTTCTGGCCTTCGAGCGGGCACGCCGACACCGCCGGCACGTTCTGCACGGTGCCACCGCCATCGACTTCGATGCCGTGATACCAGCACGCCACGCGGTTGCCCAGGTTCCAGCCGAGCGAGAGGCGCGCGCCGCGGTGCGGGCAACGGTCTTCGAGCGCGTGGACCTGGCCGTCCTGATCGCGCCACAGCACGATCTGTTCGCCGAGGCGCGTGATGCCGATGGGCGCGTTGCCCACTTGCCAGCTCGGTGCAACGGGATACCAGTAGTTCTTGATGCCGCGGTCGAGATAGGCGCGGATGGGATCGGCACTGCCTGCGGCTTCAATCGTGGGGGACGTCATGTGGGGTCTCCGTATTCAGTATTGGCTGCGCCGGCTCATTCGGCGAGCAGACGGAATTCGGCTGCGAGGCGCCCGGCGTTCCATGCCGCGCCCTCGGGCGTGCGAAAGCCGATGCGATTCAATCCCGCCACGACTTCCTCGAGTTCGGCGGCGCCCGCTTCGAAAACCTGTTCGAGCGCATCGCCGAAGTCGTTTTCGTATTGCGTGGGCTCGGCCTTGCGCGCTTGCCACACCATGTTTTGCGCCTCGCCCGGCTGCTCGATCACGCCCTTGCCGGCGACGTTGTTCGGTTGCGGCGCGAGCCAGGGCTTGAGCAACGGATTGAAATTCACGGGGACTTCTCGCATGTCATTCCACCTTGATCTGGATTTCTTCACCGGCCAGGCGCACTGAGTACATCTTCAGATCGCGGCCGCCGGGCTCCTTGAGGCACTTGCCGGTCGGGATATGGAACACGGCTTCGTGCAGCGGACATTCGACGGTGTCGCCATCGACGAAGCCTTGCGTCAGCAACGCGTAAGCGTGTGGGCAGACGTTTTCGAGCGCGTAAATCTCGTCGCCCACCTTGTAGATGCCGATCTCCGTGCCGTCGAGTTTGTATTCGAGCGGCCCGTCTTCGGTCAGATCGCCGGCATGCCCGGCGCAGCGCCATTCTTCAGCCATGTGTCACCTTTCCCGTTCAACCGTGTTCCATATACGGAACAGTAGTTCGTGTATGGTCAATTATGAAACGGTCTTGGGAAGAAAAAAATAGAAATTCGGCGTGCCTGGGGAAAACACCGAGCGCACCTTGCAGGATGACATCTCCAAGGTCGCCAAGGGTGCGTTCTGGTTGCCAAAACGCTTACGGCACGTGCACTTACGCGCGTATGAGGCATCCGGGCAACGGGTCGCACCTGGGGGAATCACCGTCCTAAAAAAGTGTTTTGGCGTCTCACAAGAGTCTCTATACTTTCCATAGGCAGCACGTCTAACCATATATGGAACAAACGAAACCGCCCGCGAGCGTTTGCCGACAGAAGCACGCCGCGTAGTGCGAATGGATTGGGTATGCCGGATCAACACCCGGCTTTTCGTCATACGATCAGGAGTCCAAAGTTGAAGCATTTCATTGCCGCGGGGTTGACGGGTATTTGCGCCGTCTCGTCTGCATGGGCGCAAAGCAGCGTCACGCTTTATGGCAGTCTGGATGCGGGTGTGGCCTACGTCAGCAACGTAGGCGGTCACTCAAAGTGGATGATGGAGCAAGGCAACACCCAGCCCGACCGGTGGGGCCTGCGGGGTCAGGAAGATCTGGGCGGCGGACTCAAGGCAATCTTCCAGCTTGAAAACGGCTTCTACACCAACACGGGCGCGATGGCGAAGGCCAACACGCTGTTCAACCGCCAGGCCTATGTGGGTCTGAATTCGGATCAGTTCGGCACGCTCACGCTGGGCAATCAAACGCCGTTCTCGTTCGACGTCCTCGATCCGTTCAGCACGGCCTATCTCGCGGCGAGCTGGTACGCGTTCCATCCGGGCAATATCGACCAGTTGGCGGATACGGGCGTCGTGCCGTACAACAACTCAGTCAAATACAAGTCGCCGAGCTTTTACGGCTTCACGGCAGGCGCGATGTTCGGCTTCGGCAACACGACGAACTTCTCGACCGGCAGAACGATGGGCTTTTCGCTCAGTTATGCTAACGGTCTGTTCAAGGCCGGTGCGACGTGGTCGAACGAGCACGACCGCTCGGTGTCGATAGCGACCACCGGCATCACGGAGTTTCAGGGGCAGCCCGCGGCCACCTATATCGCCGACAAGGTCGAGAACATGGGCGTGGGCGCGTCGTACTCATTCGGCAAGCTACTCGTGCACGCGCTCTATACACGCACGAAGCTGCAGTCCAATGGCTACTCCGACACGTTCCAGAGCTACGACGCCGGTGCGAACTACCAGTTCACGACGGCCAATGCCGTAGTGGGCGGCGCGGCGACGTCCACGCTTTCCGGGCGGCGCTGGACCCAGGCGATGATCGGCGACGTGTATTCGCTTTCGAAGAGCACGCAGGTGTATGTGAACGCGCTGTACCAACACGCCAACTCCGAAGCCCAGGCGGCCTTCTTCACGGCGGGCGTGTCGAGCGGGCGCAATCAGGCGATCGTGCTCGCGGGCATTCACCACTCGTTCTGATCGCGGCGCTTCAGAACGCGTGGGAACTGCGCGTGCGCGCGGCCTGTGCCGCCGTGGGGTCGCTCGCGGTGGGGCGGTAATTGAGCCGCGCCGAGAGGTCGAGCGCCGCGGCGCACACGGCGGCGACGAGCGGTGCGCGCTCGGCCTCGCCAATGTCCGAACGCGGCACGGTGGCCGTGAGCGCGGCCACGATGCGGCCCGACTGATCCCTCACCGGCGCGCTCACCACCGAGATGCCGGTTTCGAACGACGCTTCGCTCACCGCATAGCCCTGCTGCGCGAACTCGCGCACGCGCGCATAGAGATCGGCAACGGTCGCGGGCGTGCGCTCCGTGTAGCGTTCCAGCTGTTTCTCGGGATAGAGCGTGCGCAGCTCGGCGAGCGAGAGGTCGCCCATGAGCACCTGGCCATGCACGGTGGCGTGCGCGGGCAAGCGCGTGCCCACATGGACCTTGACGGAGCTGAACATCGGCTCGCGCGTTTGCGCCTTCGCCACGAACACCACGTCGCGCCCGTCACGAATCAACAGATGGGTGCTGAGGCCCGTCGCGTCGCGCAGACGCTCCAGCAGCGGCGTGCCGAAGTCGGTGAGTTCGAGCGAACTCAGGTATTCGAAGCCAAGGCGCAGCACCGCCACGCTCAGCCGGTACTGCCGGTCACCGTTGGCGCGCTCGATGAAGCCGAGCGCTTCGAGCGTCTGCAAGAGGCGAAACGTGGTCGTGCGTGGAATGCCGATGCGCCGCGAAAGTTCTGGCGCACCGAGCACGGGCTCGCGCGCCGAGAATTCGGCGAGGATGCGCAGGCCGCGCTCGAGGCCCGGCACGAGATAGGTGGACGCGCCCGCGCCCTCTTCGTCCGCTTCGGCGCTCGTTTGGGCGGCGTTGGCGTCCGTTTGGGTCTCCTCGGCAGGCTGCGCTTCGCGCTTGCCCGGCCCGGCGCTGCGGCGTGCGGGGCCTGTGGTTTGTTTTGTGACCATTGGCGGCTGGAATGGGTAGACCGGGTTGGACCTTTGTTTGATGGGGTCAATGATAACGCGAAGCGCCGCCGCCCCACGCCGCCCTCTCGGTATGCGAACATCACGCGATGTTTCGCCGACGAAATCCGCCCATGCCGACAAGCCGAAAAGCCATCACCGCGCTTTTATTCATCGCACTCGCCGCAGGCAACGCCGCGGCCGAACCCGCACAAAAGCCGCCCGCACCGGCCATGATGGTCCATTTCGATTACTACCCGAAAGACCGCCTCCAGATCCACGCGCTCGAACAGCGGCTGGCAAGCGCGATCAAGCGCGCGGACGCCGGCGAACTCGGCGAAACCGAAATTCACGTCGATGGCAACGACGGGTATCTGTACATGTACGGCGCCGACCCAGACCGGCTGTATCGCGTCACGAGCCCGATTCTGAAGTCGTCCAGATTGACAGCCCATTCCGAAGTCACGAAATGGTATGGGCCGCGCACGGAGACTTTTGTGATTCGCTAAGGTAGCGAGCGCCTCAAAGCTTCGGATGGCACTCGAAACGGATCGTGGAAGCCTGCTGCTGCAGCGCCTCGAAACCGTCCATTTGTTCGATGCCGAGGCTCGCCTGCATGCCGCGGGTCTCGCAATAGTCGGACGCCGCGGTCACGGCGCGCTTGTGGGCGCGCGCCCAGGCGAGGCGCCCGCCGGACGCCGAGGCGGAAGCGACGAACGTATCCTGCCGATCCGACGCGGTGACATTGCCTGTCGACGCGCATCCCGCGAGCACCGTGCAAGCGGCAGCAAGTGAAACGAATACCCTTGGCAACAACTGCGTGATGCGCGACGGCCACTTCGCGACGCCGCCAAACTGTTCCGACGCGCTCATGAATACACGACCTCCGCGCCGCGTTTGGCCGCCGCCTTGCGGGACTCCAGCGCCATACGCAACTTCGCATGCTGCACGAGGTTCTGCGTCGTCACGCGCCCGGCTGTGTGAAGCACTCGCTTCGCCGCGCGCGGCAGCCGCCGCTGTTCGTTGCGGCTATGCGCCCAGGCGCGCGCCGCGAACCAGCCAACGACGGTCCAGCCGAGCAGGATGTTGACCATCGTGATCGCAAACGCGTCCTTGTGCCCGCGCGCGTCGGCTTCGATGGAAGGAATCAGATACAGGATGACGGCCGCAATGACCGAGGCACCTTCGAGAATTTGGAGCATCGCACCACCTCATGTTCGAGCGTTGAAACTGGGCGAAACGCCTGTGCGTCGCAGGGGCAAGATCGGGCGCCATCGCGCGCCGGATTGTCCACGTCCGCCAGTTTCAGAAGCTGTTTCGCTTTGCCTGCACCGCGGCCTTCGGGGCCGCCGTGACATGAGGTAGCAGTTTAGGATCGTTCTATCGAAAGTCCATGCCAATAGAACGAATTCAGTGTTGCGGCTGCATTAACAATCGCGCACTGGTGGGTCGCAAACGATTCCTGTCCTGTCGCAAATAATGTTGTCCTCACAGGTTCCTTGCAAACAAAGTTGTCTCGAAGAATTGCCCGCTTCTCTCGACGCCTTACGCCATAAGGGATTGCAGGCAATTTTCTCGCCCACCGAGTGACCGCCTCACGTCGTTGAAAAAACTACAAACACCCATCTGAACGGACTCCGAGCACCTATCCCAAACACCATCCCTTAACAATCAATCACTTAGCAAAAATCCTTGCAAACAAACATGGCCCGAGGAACACCGCTCGCAAACAATATCTGTCCCACGCGAATCGCGCGCAATTGATTGATTCAAAAAGATTTTTTTGGGGCAAGAAGGGAGACGCTGATTGCGCGCAGGCAAGACGCGATTCAGCCCCAGCGCGTGGCACGCAGTCGAGTAGCGCCGAACTAGGTCCAACAACAGCTTGCCGAGTTGGCTGCCAAATAGTTAAACCGTCAATTGAGCACGAAGCTCTTTTTCAGTCCGAGCCGCGCCAGGGTCGTCGATGGACACAACTGCTTCGATGGTTCGCACGTAGTCTTCAGGCAAGTTCGCTTCCCTTGCGCCCATCAGTACGTACTGTTTGTACCAGTGGTATGGCCCTAGACCGGGCTGCTTGTTCGTGGCGATGAACGTCAGCGCAACCAATCCGCCAGCCGCGGTTTCAATCCAAATAGACCGGGCGTCGTAGCCAGCACCGGCGCCCTCAAATCTGTCGAGCGCAGCCCGTTCGTTGTGCGCCACCATGAAAATGACGCCATAGACTCTGTCACCATCGTTTCCCGTGTACTCACAATCGCATTTGCCCGAGCCGTCTTTGCTTGCCTTGTCGAACGTGAGCCTGTAGCCAGTCACGAACCCCGTGGTGAAAACGCGGGCTGATGGCAGCCTGGCGACAAGGCGCCGCACCGACATGTTGGAGCCGTACGCGTACTAGAAAAATTCGCTGCCTGGGTCTCAAATCACCCGGCGCCAACTGTGCAATGGACTCAACCGGCCATCACCGCGAACAGCTCCGAGAAAAGCGACCGGTCATCAGGCACGACTGCCATCCTCGAAACAATGCGCGCCGCCGTTATGGCTTCACGGAGCTCCTGCAGAGTCCAGTTCGCTCGAGTCGCCGCCGCCAGGAGCAAAGTGAGTGAGCTACCCGGACTGGCCAGTTCGAACCGGCTCGAAAGAATCCGCCGCGCTTTCTTATCGTCAAGCACGACGCTCCCAAGGCCATCAACCGCGACCGCAATCGCAGCACTTTCGCCATCGTCCAGCGTCTGCGTCGGGGGGCCGCTCACGAGCGAAATGTACGTTTCGTATGCGACGTCCGACATCCGGCAGAGCTTAAGGTATCCCTCCTCGAACAGCGGCTGGAGCGGTGCCTCCTCCGTTCGCTGACCAGGCATCCTGCGAACTTCCGCTGCCGTGCGCAGGAAGCGTCGCGGCAAGGGATTGGGCCACGCCCGCCGCGCAATCCGATACATCCCGCGACCAGTCCTTCTGGTACGCGCGATGGACCCATGACTCGCTCAGGCGCAGCAGCGTTTCCTGAGCGGCCCGGAAGTACTGACGCAGCTGCAGGTTTTGCCACCATGCCTGAATGGCCTCATAGCCTTCCAAGTCGACGGGCGTGCCGTCCTGGGCACTGCCGCGTGCCATGGCGTGACGAATTGCGTCGACGGTGACGCCTTTCTGTCCAGCGGCTTTTGCCGCCTCCATCTCCGCGCGCACCGCGCGCAGCACCAGCGTCAGGCCCTGCTTCCGATTCTCCCAGTTCGGGCCCGTTGCCGTGTCATCTTTCTCCGGGTAGTACTGTGCGACGAAGGCCTCAATCTCGAATTCGGACGGCTGGCGCAGGTCCAGCATTTCGCCCATCTCAGCCACGTCGTTGTCCGACGCCTTCAGCCTTTCGGGGTTGGCCAGCCAGTCCCGCCATGGGTGGTCCGTCACGGCCAGCTCATAGCCGTCAGCAAGTTCATCTCCGGCTTCGGTCAGCGCATAGGCGCCAGAGATAGACGTGCGCATCAGAAACCGCATGCCGTTGACAAGGCTCGGGCTGTACTGGTCGGGCTGGACGAAGAAAGCACCCTTGCCAGGCTCATGTTCGGGGTCGTACTCGAGCGCGTTGTAGTCCGAGGACCCGACGAGCTTCGACGTATCAACCGATACCTTCGTCGCGCCCGACGGGTAGATACGACCGCCGCCGGCGAGACCCTTCACTCCTCGCTTTACGTTGTACCAGGCGAGAAGCAGCTGAATTTTCTCAAGTCCCATACGGGAGAGCTCGCCGATGTCCACGTCCTGCCCGCGCGCCGCCTTCTTTGCAGCAAGCTCGTCGATGTTGCGCACCATCCAGCAGACCGCAGAATAGACGCGGATGAACTGGACGACGTTGTTGATGCCGGGGAACGCCGAGCGATAGAGGGCCTCGATAAAGAACGAGTTGCCCAGCGGGTCTACGCCGCGCTTGTCGACGGTCGTATCGATGTAGTCCGGGGTTTCGAGCATGACTTACACCTTGAAGCGGTTCGTGAGGCCACGCTCTTCGAGCACAGCCGGGTCCAGTCCATAGAAAATCGGGCGCTTGCATTCCTTGCAGACGAGCTGCCGGCGCGCGCGAAGAATCGTCATGTCGTCCGAGTGCAGCGGACCGCCGCAGCACGGCGCGGCGCTCGCCTGAACGCCATCACGCACCACACCGAAAGCCTTGCTGCTGGGCTGGCGCTGATACCGGTGCAGCGCGCGCACGACCGGTGTGTATTCCGGCGCCACCGTCGGGCAGGTCCGCGACTGCGGGTCCAGCGTCAGGACGATGAGGTCCGTGAGCACATCCGAGTTGGTCGAGCTCGTCTCGACGGCATTCGCACGCGTGAGCGCCATTTGCTTTCCCTCATCGCTCAGGCGCTCGAAGCGGTCCGACTCTAGTCCCAGCGTCGCACTTTCCAGAACTTCGCCTGCCTCAAGCGCACGCCCGAGAAGACGCACCAGCGCCTCCTTGAGCGAGGGCAGCGCGACATCGCCATGGAACTCTGCAGCGCAGCACACCATTGCAGCGAAGAGCGGCATCAGTGCCTCGCGGTTCTGCTCGCTGTAATCGAATCGCGCGAACCGGTTCAGCCAGCCCTGGATGAGCGGCAACTGGCTCGTCTGGCGACCGG
Source organism: Paraburkholderia sp. J11-2 (assembly GCF_905220185.1). NCBI lineage: Bacteria > Pseudomonadati > Pseudomonadota > Betaproteobacteria > Burkholderiales > Burkholderiaceae > Paraburkholderia > Paraburkholderia sp. J11-2. The sequence goes on from NZ_CAJMYY010000005.1 coordinate 240,730, forward strand.
AGTCCTCGACAGGGCCAAGCGTGTTGAGCGTGAGCTTGAGCACCTGCGTCGCGGAAAGCTCGACCAACAGCGGCACAATCGAACCCCGCGCGTCGAGTTCAAGCCCGCGTGGGATGGCTTCGAGGGCCTGGAGGAACCGTTCCTCGGACTCCTTCGCTTCGTCGTTGTTTGCGGGCTCGCCCGGTTGCTGCGAGTACTCCTCGTCCTCGGATGCGATGAAGCGCGGCTTCAACTTCGGCTTCGGCATGCCCGGCGGCGTGTCCGGCTGGCCCGGCGTGCAGGGTTTGCCCTCAGGCTTGCCACGCGGGTCTTTCGGCTCGGGCGCCTTGAGGTCGGGGATGTCCGTGCGCTTCTTGACGTCGCGGTTCACCCACTGGATAGCGGCCTCAATCGCGTTACGCGACACGGCGGGCTGGCCAGTTGCGCCCTGGGCCTCTTCGATGCTCTTGCGCCACTCGGCGTACGTCATCTTGCGCGCGGGCGGCGCCTTGCTCTTTTGCCCAGCGCCACCAGGACGCGGACCCGGCGTGCCGGTCGGCTTCTGTCGCGACTGCAGGGCAAGCAGCCAGTTCGTAATCTGGTCGAGGTCGGCGTTGCGGTGTTCGCCGGCGAGTAGCCGAGCGGACGCCTTCGCGAGGTCGCGCTGTGACGGGTTGGTACGCAGGTCGAGCTCGACGTTAATCCAGCCCACTGCATAAAGGTCTTCCCCCGTCACAATGAGCTGCAGGGAATTTTCCGCCGATAGGGTGCGATGCAGACGCACATCGAATGCACCGTTGGTCATCGGCGTGTTCTGCTGCGTATGACGCGAGACATCCCCGTCCAGCACCTCGAGCGTGACGCGCTGGTCCGGGCCCGACGGGAACATCTGGCCAACAAGCCGGTTATCGGGCGTGAGGCTCACCTGCAAGGCGGGATTGCGTGCCGACAGCTCGTCGACGTTGAACTCGCAGGGCTTGTACTCCTTCGGTTTGTCGAGCTTTTTCCAGGCAAACGGCGTCTCATCCAGCAATCGCACGAGCGACACTTCGACGTTATCCGTGCTGGCCAGGCTCTGCGCGGTGGCGTTCACCGAACCCGTCATGACGACCACACCGTCATCGCCCTTTACCTCGAAGCACTTTGCGTGCAGCGTGCGCTCGAAGTGGTCAGTGTCCGCACGCACGAACCCCGGCACCGCGTCGAACGCGTTGCCGTCCTTCAGGAACGGGGCAACCGGATTCTTCGCGTCAAGGCCGATACGGATTTTGCTCACGCCGATTTCGTCGGCCAGTTCCTGCACCGGGGAGCCGGTGGGCGAGTGAAAGGGCGAGAGCACCGTGAGCGTGTGCGGGTTGTCGAGCCGGTAGGCGTGCTCGGTCAGTTGCTCGGCCGCCGTGCGCGAGAGGGTGTGCACGAGCCAGGCGCGTCGGTCAGCGTCATTGACCTGCCCGAGCTTCGCAATGCGAGAGCGGATTCGGGTGCTGTAGCCCGACAGAATCTCACCATAATCTGCGGAGAAGTCGTATTTCGCAGTGAGTGCGTCAAGGAACTCCGCGAACTCTCCCAGAACGCCGGGCTCCTCGGCGGCGCTGATAGCGTCGAGCACCTCCAGGTTCTTGCCGTGCCCGGAAAGGGTCAGGTTGGCACTACTCACGACCAGCCGGTCCGCATCATCAAAACCATCGAGGTAAACGAGCTTTGGATGGAACACGGTAGTTCTGGCCATGTAGACCGGGATGACGCGATAGGCGCTGCCGATGTAGAGGCCCGAGGCTTCATCAGTCGAGCGGCGCGCATACCGCGCGTCAACCAGCACATCTATCTGTTCGCACCCGGCGCGGCGCAGTGCGGGAATCAGGATGGCCTCAAACCACGAGATGCTGAAGGTGAACGTCGTGAAGAGCGCGCGACGTGGCCGCGCCTTATCAATAAGGGAAATCAGCTTGACAGACATATCCCTGGTGCCTCTCTCACAGGTCGACATCGTGGTCTGACGATGCGCGTCGCCTGCATTGTTACTACGGCAAACCGGAGGCGCCGCACTGCTTAAGACGCACCGAGTAAAACCGTGTGGATGAACACTAAATCTACCCCGTGATTTTCTCACGACCCCGACTGAAAAGGCACTGCGTCAGCTTGTTGCGCCTTGCTGAACACTTCTCAATCAGAGAAAAAACGCTGAGGCTGGACGTCGCTTGCTCTTGTGATGGGCCAGCAATGCAGTGGGTGCCATGGTCGACGCAAATTACGAGTAAAATTACGGCACCAATATTGAGGACCGCAGCATGGCAATCCCCCCATTTCAGCACCTCTTCTTGCCGTTTCTGAGCTTCATCTCGGATGGAAAGGAATACGGTTTGCAAGACCTGGCGGAGCACCTTGCAAAGGCCTTTGACCTGTCACAAGATGACGTCAATGAAATCCTGCCAAGCGGGCGCCAGACGCGCTTCAGAAATCGCGTCGCATGGACCCGAACGTACCTGTCAAAGGCCCTCCTGGTGGAGTCCGCTGGTCGAGGGCGCTTCCGGATTACGCAGCGGGGCCGCGACCTATTGGCCACCAATCCGCCAAAACTTGACGTTCGGTCGTTAAAGAAATACCCAGAATTTCAGGCATTCCACCAAGCAGGCCCCGAGGACAATGCAGGTAACAGCGCCGAGGAGCAGGTCGTCGCCAGTGAGACACCTGAGGAACGCCTTGAATCCAGCTACCAAGCTCTCCGCAAGGAACTGGCGCAGGCACTGTTGCAACAGGTGTTAAATGCCTCCCCTGCGTTCTTCGAGCAACTCGTTGTCGACCTTCTCGTTGCAATGGGATACGGCGGTTCACGGGCCGACGCCGGCAAGGCGGTGGGCCAAAGCGGCGATGAAGGCGTTGACGGAATCATCAAGGAAGACCGGCTTGGTCTAGACATTATCTACCTGCAGGCAAAGCGCTGGCAGAACCCTGTCGGACGCCCGCAAGTCCAGGCGTTCGTTGGTAGCCTTGTCGGCAAGGGGGCTGGTAAAGGCGTGATGCTCACGACCTCCCGCTTCACCGACGACGCAAGACAGTTCGTCAAACATCTCCAGCAAAAAGTCGTGCTCATCGATGGTGAAGAGCTCACTGGGATGATGATTGACTTCAACGTCGGCGTCTCCGCCACAACGCAGTATGTGGTGAAGAAGATAGACCTCGACTATTTTGGCGAAGAGTAGGATTCCGCGACGGCATCGTGACGGGGCTAACGTTGCGATGAACCGGCACTGCTTTGCACGAACCTGCCGTCCCTCATGCAGCGTCCTCCCAGTATGCATGGAGGAAGCGTTGTACATCACTGTTCGTCACCGGATAGGTCACAATCCACTGCCCAACTTCCCTCTGAGTCGCGAGAGTGACATGGTTGCGGCGCGCCTTTTCGACGGCGTTACCGTTGAAGAATTGGTTCGTTGCGGCCCACTTGGAAAAGTTTACACCGGGGTGCCGCAGTCGATATTCCGCTTCTGCTGAAACGACATCTTTGACCCCCGCGTCATTCAGAGTCGCATTCAAGGCCCCCGAACTCTTGCACTGAATTAGGTCCCCAGCGCCTCCGGTGAACGCGACCACATCCACACCACCATCGCGCGCTGGCGTTCGATAGACGGTTCGAAAGCCCTTCTTCTGCCATACGGCAGCCACATACGCCTCAAAGTGGTCCCACTCCATGCTCAGCACGTCGTCCAATGTGACGGCGCGGTTGAAAATCGAGTCATTTCCACCCTCCGGGATGATGTCCTGAATGTTCCAGTCGGAGGGCATCACGGTGCCAGAGCCGTTGAGCATGTCGCTCGCCAGCTTGCGTTTGGCGTCTAGCAGTTCATTTAGACGCTCCTCAAAGGTTTTGAAGTCAGCGGCACTCACAATCGGCAGGTAGACGAAGACCTCTCGTTTTTGGCCGATGCGGTACGCACGGTCGGTCGCCTGGTCTTCTTTCGCGGGATTCCAGTTTCGCGTGTAATGGACGACGTGATTGGCCTCCTGCACGTTCACCCCGTAGCCGACGGCGACCGGAGAAAGGATGATGACGCCGAATCCCGGCTTCTCTTGGAACGCGCGAATTTGCTTCTGTCGGCTGGCGACGTGTTTGGCCGAGGCTGTCACGTCGCCATTGATGATGCGCGGCTCGACTCCGAACGTCTCCTTGATGTAGTAGGCCAGCATCTGCTGCGCTTCGCGGAACTCAGCGAAGACAATAGCCTTCTCTCCCTTGCTTTCAATCTGGCCCAGCGTCTCGAGCAACCATCCGAGTTTCGGCGCTTCAGCGCGTGCCTGCGCAAGCGGCTGCGGGGTAAACCGCCCTAGGCCCGGCGCGTGCGGTGCGGTACAGATGGAACGCAAGTATTGAAGCACCCCAAGATGGTTCTTGAACGGAGACGCTGCCGTCTCTTTGTCGCCCTTCTTGAGGTCCTTGAACAAGTTGACTGCGCTCGTGTAGTACGTGCGTTGCAAGTTCGACATCGGGATGTGCACAGGAATGATGCGCTTAGGCGGCAACTGCGCGACATCGGTCTTCATGCGGCGCAGTAATTGCGGCTCAATCAGGCCACGCAACTCCTCAACACGCGCCTTCTCTTCCTCTGTCTCGGCCTCAATCGGCTTGCGATAGCGCTGTCCAAACTCATTGAGTGCGCCGAGGAACCCAGCCTGTATCAGGTCAAACAGACACCACAGGTCGGCGAGCGTATTCTCGACAGGCGTTCCCGTGCACGCTACCTTGAACATCACATTTTGTTTCTTGGCGGCGCGCGTGACCATCGAATTCGGGTTCTTGATTTTCTGCGCTTCGTCGCAGGTCATAATCGACCACTTGACAGCGGCGAACGAGAACTCAAGGTCGCGAAGCGTCTCGTAAGTCGTCAGCACGATGTTCGCGTCGCCGACCCATCCCGGGTGGAGGAACTTGACGAGATTTTCCTTTCGCAGTTCCTCGTCGATGGCCGAGCGCGGCACACGAAGCGATGCCAGGTTGTCGCCATACGCAACGAGCGGCCGGAAAGTGCCTTCCTTGAAGAACTTGCCCATCTCCTCTGTCCAGTTTTCGAGCAGGGACACGGGTGCCACGATGAGCGCCGGCGGCAGCGCCGGATTGTCCTCAAATGCCCGTGCCATGAACGTCAGAAGCTGTAGCGTCTTTCCCAAGCCCATATCGTCCGCGATGATGCAGCCACGACAGTGGTTCGGTGCGTGCTGAAAGAGATGCTGAAGCCACGCGACGCCCTTTTCCTGGTGCGGCAGCAGCTTCGTCTCTGACTTGAAGTCCGCTGGCAGCGCGGGGGATGGAGAAAAAGTGGTCAGAATCTCCTTGCGGACCTCCTCGTAGTCCACCGCATCAACGTTCGGCTTCAATAGCAATTGCTTCGCCTTCGGACGCACGGCCTTGTCCTTGGAGTCGAAGGGTTTCGGCGGCTTGTCATACCCTTCCCGGACTTCGTGTCCAAAGTTGATGAACGCGTCGAGGATGTCACGCGCTTCGGTGACAGGGATGGGCTTCGGGAATCCCGGTAACTCAACCGACGGCTTGCCAGAGGCTTCTGCCTCCTTGAGCTTGGCACTCAGTTCGTCTTTGACGCTATCCGTAATGGGCACCGCAACCGGTTCGGTGCTGCCTTCAGGCGTATACACGATGACATTGACCAGATGCTCCGGCCACCATTCATCACCCTTCTTCGCGATGTACGGCGAGTAGTACGGCTGCTCGAGGCCAATGTCGTTGACCCGCGAGGTATATGCGCTCAGGTCATAGACGTCGGCGTGCCTAACCAGAATGCGCGGGGACTGCCGTTCCTCAAGAGCCGCCCTCAGCAGCGCAAGGTGCTCTTCGCTGTCTCCGAGCAGTTCGAAGTCGTAGCCTTCCCACGCGTAGAGCTGACGTTCGGCGGCAATCGCGCGCTCGGCGCCACGGATGAAAGCTTCAAGCTCCGTGTCGCCTGAGAATAGTCGTTCCTCGGCTGACACTCGGTCCACAAGCGTCATCTCGATGGTCAATCCCACCGCTTCCGGATATCCCAGTGCGTCGCGGCGGATAATCGATGTGAAATGGTCGAAGAAAATGCCGGCCTCGATTTTGGCTTGCTCGAACTGCTCGTCATCAATGACCGCTTTAGCGTCCTCCCCCAGCGCGGCGAACGGGTTAAGCAGGAACGCCTCGGCGCGGCTACCCGAGACCAGACGCCCCGGCATGTTCCGAATGCTGGACAGCACGGTGTGCACTTCCGGCGTCACGATGACGTGGACCGAGCCCTCGGGTGTGCTGATGTCGTAGTGACTGGGGACCATAGGATACGAATCAAAGACCTCAAGCCAGTTCGCAGGCGCCCCCTCGAACGTCGGAATGATTTCGACCATCCGCGTGGTATCCGCGCCCGTTTTTTGCGGGATGATGTCGATGGTGTCCGGCGCGATGACGATGCTCTTGTACAGGAACTGGTCAAGACCCGCCTTGGCCGCGAGCGCGGAGCGTCGAATCTGGCCCCAGCGAATGCGGTTCACGGTCTCGTTGCGTTCATCGTCCGGGCGCGCCTGAAACTGCGCAACCTGCTCCACAGTCTCCCAAGCGTGACGTGAAAGCAGGCGTTGCTGGCCTTTGACAGAAACAAGCGCGCCATTGCGTGTCACATCCTCGACGGAACGGCGGTTGTCGTCGAGCCATCCGGATACGCGAATGGAAAAATCCGTGTCAATGAGCGAATTGCGGCTTTGAAGTTCCGGCGCAAGACCGGCGTCCGGTGGGAGTTCAAGTTGGTCCAGGCTACGGGAGAAAGCCGGCTCGTCGAGCAGGTTGTACAAGTTCTCCCACGACAAATGGGCGCTCTGGTCGGTCCAGATGGCGAAGCCCTCGTCGTGCAACTGCATGATGAGCGCAGGGACCGTCGGCGTAGCAAGCGGTGCGGCTCCCGCGCGAGAGCCCACAGCCTCAAACGTTCCGAGGTCCACGCCCTCAGCTCCGAACGCCCGCCACACTGCAGCAGTTTGCGACTGCGCTGCGCCGCTATCAGTCTTTCTCTTGAGCCACTTCAACATGCCTTGAATCCCCGTCTCTCTTTGTATTTGTTAGGCCTAGCGCCACCAGCCGCGACCAGGGCGGTACTTGAAGCCGTATGCTTGCAGCAAGGGCGTCATTCTGTTGTCCTCTGGCTTGTCCAGAGCGACCCACAGATAGCCTTCCCGCTCGCGCATGTCTCGGACATAGATGTCGTACTTGCTGCAAAGATTGAGCAGCTCTTTTTCCTGTTTCGCCCCAAACGGCAGATACACGACGGGAGAATTCGAGGTTGCGGCCGAAGTCACGGGCGCTGCAGGGGCCGAACCACCGCTGGTACCTGTCGCAGGCCTCAAAATCGAGGGGTTGCGCCAAGCGCTTGCGCTGGCAGTCTGCCCGGTTGCCTGACCGGCGCTGGCTCGGTCGGTGTTCTGGCGCGGCGTGGCCTTCACCGCCGTCGAACTATTGGAAACAGGTGTTGCGGGCGCTTGAGGGCTTGCGCTGTAATGCACGGCGGCGCTCGCCGGAACCAGTTGTTTGGCGGCTTGCATCGGAACCTGGGGTTTCCAGGTCGTCGCTGAAGTTTTGCTCGCACGTGATGCGGCCGGCATAACGATACCCCGGGCTCGCAAAGCGTCTTCGAAGATGTCTTCCCAGCTGTACCCGCCTCTATCGCGGTGGTACAGCTTGTCTGGGCCGAGCCGTCTGGATGACGTAGCCTGAATGTGGTGGCGAATCGCCTGCGCGGAAATACTGGTGTCGCCGTTCTCGAAGGGAACGTCGGATGCACGATACACGAAGCACGCGTTATTCTCGTGCCCGAATTCCGCGACGACCCAATCGTCGAATCGCATGATGAAGGCGTTGTTTTGCCCGTCGCCTGCCCCATGGAGGTCCAGCGTCATTCCTTCCATCAGTTTGATGACTTCGACCATGCGCGGGTCACGGCTGTTTCGAGCGTTGGGCCCCAGCGCAAATTTCACGTCACCGACGACATCCGCGTACTTCTCCCAGAAGTCACGCCGCCGTTCGCGCTTCAATCGGACATCGTCCTTTTCGTGCTGGTCCTGCTTGGCCAGAACGTTGAAGAACTGCTGAATCACGTGCAGCTTGAACCACTTCTTCACCATCTCCCGTGGTTCGCGGGGCACAGAAATCCATCCGGTGCTGCTTTCCTTGCGCAAGAAAAGTGGGTTTCCCCAAAAGTGCAATGAGAAATCGCGCAGCGCACCGTGCATCGGGCCGCCACTGTGCGCGCAATATGCGCTTAGAACCTCCGCCAGCCCCTGATTGAACACAACCGGATTTTGGCTCGCGAGCGGCTCGAGCAACGGCAACAGCTGCGGGATGTAGGGCGTAATGCCCGCCTTTGCGGCGGCTCGCACCTGAGCTAGGACAACCTGCTCCAGGAGCCACGAGGTGCGGTCGATGCCAAGTGCTTGCTGAAAGTGGAGAAACGCCTCGTCCTTACCTTCGAGCACTTGACGGGCAAACGCCTCCACCGGCGCGTCAGAGAAAAGTTCGGGGTGTGCTACGAGTTCAGGAACCCAGTTCTCGTCCAGCCCTTCAGGGTCGCGCAGACTGTTCGCCCCGGAATCCAACCAAGACCGAAGCAATTCCCAATTGGGTCGACCGGTCTTCGATGCGCCCTTCATGTCGGGGTGATACCCGAGGTACGTGTCGAGCAGCCCCTTATAGCAGTCGCGGAAGATGGGCCGGTGCTTACGGAATCTGTCCACGCCCAAGAGGACAGCGGGAAACCGGGCGGTATCCTCGATGAGGCGATACCGCATCTTTCCGATGGGCCGGTCGCAACCGAGGCTGACTAACAACGCATCGTGAGAGTGCCGGAAACGCGGCTCCCGCTGAAAGCGCTCGACGGCTCCCACAATGGCGTCCACAGGGACTTTCGCCGTGTGACCCTTGAGCTTTTGTGTCAACGCTTCGAGTTGGTCTTCGAGGTTACCCAAGGGTGATTGCAGCAAGACCGGCTGGGTCTGCAGTCGGTTGAGCCGGTTACGCAGGTCGTCGAGGAAACTCATCAACTTGTTCCCAAGGCACAGGTGCCGAAGTTGCCGCGCGGCACGCCGTTGGTCGACGTGCGATGTTCGCCGATGCCCAAGAATTCCAGTCGAAGCTCCACGCGCCGGCTATCCTCATTTGATGCCTTGGCCGCGTTGAAGGAATATCCTCCGACGAGAAAGAGGTCGCGGATTTGCTCGAGCTCATCGTTACTCATGCCGCTCTCGCCCGCCGGCGGCTTTGCAAGTAGAACGCACAGCACGCGCTGGCTACGTTGGAGGCTCAGATTGAGGTTATAGAGGTAATCTCCTTCCGGGCTCGAAAAACCCTCCACCACAATCTGCTTGAGCCATTTCTGACCGAGAGGGTCGCGTGCGATGGTAAGCACCTGAGGCACGAACGAGCGAAGCAGCTTTTGCTGCTCTGGCTTGAGCCCAGAGCTATTCTTGTCGAAGTGCGCCTTGTCCCCGAAGTCGATGACGTTACGGTCCATGTCGACCGAGATGCCGGCGTTCTTCGCTGCAACTTGCACGCGATGAAGCAATTCAGCAATTTCGCGGTCACGTTCAGCTTTCTGCCGCTCGGCTTCGCTCACCTGCTTCGTGACGGCAAGCAGCGTCACCGACATCGTGACAAGGAATAGCACCATGAGCGCGGTCATCAGGTCCGCGTAGCTAATCCAGAACGGCTTTTCTGCCTCGCCCTTGCCATGCGGTTTCAAAACGATGCGTGAGCTCAACATTTAAGCCCCCTCCTCGTCCATCACAATCGGGCGCACTGCCATTGCCAAATTCTCGATGGTGCGACCGAGCAGGCCCGTCACCTTCCCGGTCGTATCGACCAGCTTGCTGGCGGCGCGCTCCATTGCCTCAGTGAGGTTGGTCTGGAACTTGTCGCTGGAGTCCTGGAGAACATCGGTCACTCCGTTCATGAATTCCTCGACTTGCAGCTGAGCGACCGTGAGCGCCTTGCTCGAGGCCTGAATCTGCTCGAGCACTTCATGGCTCAAGGAACCTTCTGCGAGCGCCACGACGGTTTTCAGTTGCTCGAGCATCGATTGGAATTCGTCGCAACGAGCGCGATAGTCAGTGACGACGGACTGCATCGTCTGAGAGGCAGTGCCGATATAGCCCGCTGCGGCTGCCAACTTGTCGGCGAGACCGGTCGCCTGGTTGAGCGAGCCCGTCAATGCCGTGCCAGCCTTCTCGAATTCGTGCGCCGCCGTGTACAGTGTGTTCGCGCCCGCATTCATCTGCGAAACCGTTTCGCCCGTCACCTTGCCCATTGCGTCGACACTTTCACGCATCTTGTCAGCGGCAATACCCGTCCCGGAGACAAGTCTGCGCACTTCCGTCACGAGCGCGTCGACTGAAGACGACATTTGCGCGGCTGCCGCTCGTGCGTCGGCGGAGATTTGAGCAACTGCAGCTTGCGCGTCGGCGGCGAGTTGCTGCTGTCGCCTCTCTTGAGCAGCTTCCGCTTCCACCGATTGTTCTTTGAGGCCCTCGACCATCGACTCGACCGAGCCTTTCACGCTGTCGACCGAATGCGTGAGCTGCGCGCTGGTTTCCTTCTGCGCGTTCGCAATGGAATCAGACAACCCGTTCACCAACTTCGCGACCGACTCGCTCACGTCGTCAACTGTCTTCTGCAATTGCGCGCTGGTCGTGGTCTGCGAGCTTTCGACATTGTTCGTCAACGACGCGACGAGACCGCCAACACGCTCGGTCACGTCGGACAGCGCTTTCGTGAGCGCTTCGCCCGTCGCTGATTGGGAAGTTTCGACGTTGGTCGTCAAAGACGCGACGAGACTGCTTACACGCTCGGTCACCTCGGCCAGGGCCTTCGTGAGAGCCTCGCCTGACGCAGCTTGCGACGTCTCGATTTTCTCGGTAAGTTGCTTAACCAGCGCGTCGACATTGGTGCTGACCTTTTCCAGCGCGGCAAGCATGCCGTCATTCGTCGCCGTCTGTGAACTGGTGACAATCCCCTTTATCGCGGCCGCCGCCTGTGTCATTTCATTGGTCATGCGGCTCTGGCTGGCTTCCATGTTCTTGATAGCCTCGGCCAACTGCTCGCCCATCTTGCCAGTTGCGTCCGTCCCGGCGGTCGTGAGTGTCGTCGACAACTGCTCCATCTTCGCGACGGCCGACTGAAGCGCGGCAATGGTCTGCTGCTGCATCGTGTTGATGCCGGCAATCTGGTCACCGAAAAGGTCGCGCAGGCTCTGGTTGAGCTCTTTCACGACCTCCGAGAGCAGATTGTGGACGGCCCCGGAACGCTCCTTAGCAGCGTTTTCGACGGCCACTTGCACCGCCTTCATGGGTTCCGCAAGCGCCTTTTCCAGGCCGTCGCTGATGTGTTGCCCAATTTGCTTGCCAAGCTGCTCCGTACTTTGCGCCTGAGCGTTAATCTGGGCGTCGATAATGCGTCGTTGCTCGGCAATCTGAGTCTCGGCGACTCCTTGCAGAATGCCCTTGAGGTCATTGACGAGCGCGTCCTTCAAGGTTTTGCTGTTCGACAGATAGTCCGCCGAGGACTGCACCAGGTCCTGCAGCATCTCCTCGCCAGCACCGGCCTTGTATAGCTTGTCGATTTCGATGGCGAGGGCCTCGCTCTTCTTGTAGAGGCTGGCGAGAAGCCATTTTTCGAGCAGCGTGATAATCATCGCGCAGGCAATTGCACCGGCGGAGACAGCGAACGCTTCGGACACGGACCCCAAGAGCCCCTTCAGACTATCGCGGACCTGCGCCGCATCTGCGCTGACGTTAAACGCGTCCAGCCCGTGCAGAATGCCAAAGAACGTTCCAATAATCCCGATACCGGTCAAGATACCGGGAACGTGCTTGAAGAATTCAGCACCGACATAAGAGTCCACGGTCGTCTGAGTGTTAAAGAACATCTCAGCCGGAATGGTGGAGCGCTTTTGGTCGAAGACGTAGTCCTTCTGCTCCGAATCGAATCGCTCCTGTCTGAAGAGCGTCTCGTCATATTCGCTCCATAGGTGCGCCAAGTCTTTGTGTCTCTCAAAAAGTGGCGCGGGGTCCACCCCTGCTTCGAGTCGCGTCAGCTCGGCGATGACGCGTTTGAGCGCGGCACCCCGCAAAACGGCTCTCGGGATAAACCAGCAAATGAAATAGCTGAACAGCACGAGGATGGCGAGCGCGCATAGCTTCGCAATGACCGGTGCGTGGACGAAGGTCTGGTACATGACGTGTTTGGTCTAGCTTTGTTGATAAGCCGGCTCTGCGGGCAACTCGATGCCCTTTTGACGACAGAACTCGAATACTAGGGTCTCGAGCAGATTGGCCTGACTTCGATTCTCGTGCTTCGCTGCAAGTGTCAATGCGGTCTTGAACCGCGCCGATGCCCTGAAACTCATAGGCGTGTCTTTTCGTTCTCTCATGGCATCCCCGATGGCCGACGCGTATGGTAAATGTAATGCGACACGCCATGCAATCGGGGTTTTTCCCCGAACTGAAAAAGAGTAGTTTTCTGTACCCGCCTTCCTATCTGCGCAAAAAATAAGTTGATATATCATCTTATTTAACGAGACTCCCTCCGGAGAGCAGGACTCCGACGTTTGCACGTTCCGACAACGCAAAAGATGGCCGTGTCGCCGTCATCGTTGGCCCAATTGGGTCTGGATAGCGCATGCTTCTCGTGGAAATTCCCGCGGCTCAAGGCGCAAACTTCACCAATGATTGGTTTCTCCACTATAAGGTGCCAATCGCGCAGCTAGTCCGTACGCTCCGCATTGTGTACTTCGCGCTGTATGACCACGCGTCACGCTGGCATGTGCGAACAGTTTGTTCGCACCGGCAACCGGTACATAGGTCACCCTTGTGGTCACATGAAATTGGAAACTGCGAGTCGTGGCAGGCAACGTTCAGCGTGTTAGTGATTTAAGCTTCCGTTGGCGACATGTTGACACATACAAAATTCTTGCGACATTGAATATAGTTGCGATGTCAACTTCATGAAGTTTCGATGCCGTAACGTCTTCGGCTAATGAATGTTTGAATACAAGACCGCCATCCGCCCGACAGGGAGCGGTGAAGAATATTCCGAGAAAGCTTATTGTTGGCACCGGCTTCGCCCTCCTCGCAGCCAACGCCGCTATCTGTCACGGCTATGACGGCCCCGGTGGCCCGTGCCATATCGGACCTGGCGGAGGTGCATACGCTGGCCCCGGAGGTCCTGCGAACGCTGGGCCGGGCGGCACCGGCCGGACTAGCAACTTTTGTCAGTAACCTCTGTTGTCCAGATTGTGGCATCCGAAGAACGAGCATGCGCCCCTCGGAGAAGCACACAGATTCCCGGGCCGCTTGCCGCGGCGCCTGATGCAGGCACTGCAGAGAATCGGGCTCATTAGGTGGGAGGGGCGATGACAACCGATACGTGCAGCTTTCGGAGGACCTTTTGGGGCTGAATCACGCACTTATCGTGCAAGCCGCACCGTGGACACGCGTCATCTACCTACGAGCTTTTCTCTGATTATCGACCCGCCGCCGAGGTTTGTATTCACAGCGCGGATACGCCGAACACGCTTCAAACGGGCCATATCGACCGGTACGCTGTACGATGACACCGATTTTGCAAGCAGGACACCGCTCCTCCTCAATCACTTCACCAGTGGTCGACTCAACTCTGACGGCCCCATCTTCAACGAGCTCGTCCAGAAAGGAAGAAGCTTCCCCCTTAACTGTCAGAAGGATGACCGAGCGACGCGCTCTCGTCAGGGCGACATAGAACAGGCGCCGCTCTTCGCCAAGCGGATAAGTGTCACCGCTCGGCATAGCAATCGCTAGCACAGGGTCATCTACCCGAGTGCTCGGGAACGAACGGCTGAGCATGCCCGGCAGAATGACGTAATCCGCCTGCGCTCCTTTCGAGCGGTGAATGCTCATGAACGTGAGCGCAATACGCTGACCATAGCGCACGCTCCAGTTCGACGGCACATACGACTCTTCCTTGTTATATCGGCCTAGAACGAAGACTGTCACGATGCTGTCTTTGCCGGGAGGTATTGCACCCGCTTCAAGGCCTCGATGCAACTCATCAAGGAGCGAATCAACTGCCGGCTGCAACCCTTCGCGCTGTTCCACCTGGAGCGCCCTGATAACAGGACCTATTGGTGGAGTCTTCGAGTGAACCTTCTTCGCCAGCTGATTCGGATTTTTGCTTATGAACCTGCTGGAGATGTCGCAAAGAGCTTGCGGGCAACGGAAGGTCTCCTCCAACCTCATCAGCTCGTACTGCCCAAACCACTCTTCGAAACGTGTCATGACGGAAACGTCTGCACCTGCGAAGCGGTTGATTGACTGCCAGTCGTCTCCGACCGCGAAGAAGAAGCGCCCTCGTCGGTTGACTAGAGCACGGCAAAGACGCGCTCGTGCTCGCGAGGCGTCCTGGAACTCATCGGCCATAACCAACTGAAAGGATGACTCGTAGCGCCTCTGCTCCAGATGCTCCGCAGCCTGATTGAGCATGTCCTCGAAGTCGATGCCCTCTTCAGTAGCAAGAGCGTCATCCCACGCGCGCAGCACTGGGCCTACGATTTCAAGGAACATTCGATGGCGCTGTATAAACGCGTCGCTCCTCTCTGCGTCGAGTCGTTGCACTAACTTGTCGACGCTTAGGCAATTGCTCTTCATGTGCGTAATGAAGATACGAACAAGGGCAATTAGCCTTTCATTGTCCATCGGCGGGTAACCCAGCTCTGGTGTAGGCCGGTCCGGATTCGGGTCCAGCACGATTCCGCGAGCAGTTAGCTCCTTTCCGAGGACATCATCCAGTGAGCGCGTCCGCAGTTGGTGTGAGGTAGTCTCAATCAGTTTCGTTCCGCGGCGCGCGTGTTCGGCACGCTTCCATTCGACACCATCCAGATACCCCGCGAACTCCGCAGGCGGCTCGCCCGAGGCATTGAGTGCGAAGTGCTCGTGGTACAGCTGCGCCTCGGGATAGTAGAAGTCCGGTGTGTATTGACGATGCTCGGCAGTCGTCGTGTCGAACTCGTACTTGCGCTCGTACTCGTAATTAACACCATTGTAGAAGAGCCAGTCGCAAATCAAACGCTCCTCATGGCTCCGCACACGCTCGCCGCGAATAGTCTGGATGTAACCGACGCCGTCCCTATCCCAGACATCAGCAGATGATGTCGTGCTTCCAAACTCCGGCAAATCACGTCCGAAGACAACGCGAAAAAGGTCCCATCTCGTTCGGAACTCGCTCGCACGGTCCTTCAACTTGTCCACGATTTCCACGAGCTTCCGCATGCCGGCGGCTGCGTCTACCGTCCATTCGGGAACGTTGGGCTTTCGTCCGGTGGCCTTTCCGATAATGCTCAGGCCGAGACCGTGAAAGGTTCGCGTCTCGACTTTCGCCCCCTCGAGACTGACTAATTTGAAGGCTGCTTCCGAGCGAGCACCAAGCTCCTCCGCAGCCTTTTTGTTGAATGCAAGAAGCAGAATCTGCTCCGGCCGCACGATTTGGCGATGGACCGCATATACGGCCTTCGTCACCATGGTGGAAGTTTTTCCGGAACCTGCGGACGCCACCACGAGCATCCGATTTTCGAAGCACATAACCGCACGAATCTGGTCCGGGGTGAGCGGCTTACTCTCAACGCGCTCGAACAACTCCATAGGCCAGTTCTTCTCGTTTTTGACGTAACCAACGTTGCCGACTCGGCAGAACGAAAGCCATTCGTCATGACGGAAACTGAGGAACGCCTCGACCCTCTTCCGTGCATCGGGAAGCGTCGCCTGATTGGCCGGGTCACGCGCATAGCTCAACAGCGCCTCATCGCTCAAGGCCAGCTTTGGTCGCATCGCCAGCAGTTCCAGCTGGTCTTCGTGCGCGACCCAACCCATCTTGTCGCGAATGGCGTCGCTCTTGTCAATGACTTCTCTCACCCACGCACAAATCGCTGCATACGCTGCATTGAACTCCTTCTGTAGGGTTGCGCGCTGTTTGGCTAGTTCTGCGACCGCTTTGGCATTGGCAATAGCTGCCTGCAATGCATGCACTCGGCCCCGCCACAGGCCATCCACTTTGATTGGCGACGAACCACCCACGTGCAACGTCATCGCCGCCCAGAATATGCCTGGGTGTATGAGGACTGGCTCTGAGCCGTCGGAAATGGGCGCCTTGTACCGCTTCCCGTTCAGGCTAAGTATCAACTCCTGCTGGTCAATGTCGATGACGAGAGCCCAACTACGCGACTTTGTGAAATACGAACCCAGCGCTGTTGGCTTAAATGTATGCGCCATGACCTTTTACGTGCGTCTCGTGACGTCCTGCACGTTTCGCCGCCAAGCTTGGTAAATGGGCAGCGCAGTGGCTGTCGATATGACGGCCACCGCGCAGCTCTGGCGCTCAAGGAGCACCGAAATAGTCGTCGCGAGCTTCTCTCGAGCGAGGTCGACGCGATTGCAGGTCAGCGCGGTCACACGTATTGTCCGGTCAGGCGTGAATGCCACTAGTCTATCGCCGCTTGCGTTGCTCTGGCGTAAGGCTGCCTCGAACGTGTCGCAGATGAGCGCTGGACGTCCAACACGAAAATCGCTAGTCTGAATGTACTTCATGAACAGTCTGCCCCAACGTCAAGGAGCTGCCACATGGAAGTGAGCACCGAAACCCTTGTTGACATCCTGTGCGAAGTCGAGGCGGAGGACCCAATCGACTACGCGGACCTACCTTTCGGCGAGCAGGAGCTACGACGCCTTGTCATCAGTTCGCTGATGGAGCGCCACCACGCGGTCGAAGCGGCGATGTCGGGTTCCGACGTCCAGGCGATGTACCTGCTGAGCACCGCAAAGCTTGTTCTCGAGAATACGGTGCTCCACGCTCGCCTGCTCATGCTCCAAGGGCAACAGGTCGACGTCCATTCACTCCTCGCCCCATTCACCCTCAAAGGTAAGCAATAAAGAGTTGCAGCAGCTTGGAGGTCGTCGCGTTGCGGGCGATGACGGCTTCGATTTCGATAAGGGCGAACGGCCACCGTCATCGGTGGAGCTTGCCGAGGCGTGGAAGCCGTGGATGCGCAGTGCTGGTGTTCGCCAATGCGCTCTAGAACGCCAAATGCTGGTGACGTTCAGAATCGGAGCACCCCGCTCTACGCGGGATACTCCTGACGGTCTTCACTCACGCGAGCGGCGGGTTGCCGTCCCACGCCCGCTGCAGCAGTTCGCGAAGCGGAACCGACTCAATGGGCCGCGGATTCCAGTACGGATTGGACATTGCGACCTCACATGCGCGAAGGCGCTACCCCACAGTGGGTAGTTCAGGCGACCAGCGCCGGACAGTCGCTGGAACACTTTGCAATCAGCCGGACGCCGGAATCCGTTTCAGGCAAGCGCACCAGTGTAGATTGGGGTAATGACCCGTTCGCTGGCAGCAGACTAGCCACCATCAGAACCGAACGCCTCGGGGTTGCCTGAGAATTGCCTTTCGGCCCGTGCCGTCTGGCATCGGCTATGGAAGCGTGCGCTCGTCGTCTTCGTCGCGATGGGCATCGATGACTCCCATGCAATAAGCCAACCCAAAGCGTACCGCCGCGGTGCGAGGAAGCGGGCCGCCAGGTACCCGCATGACCTCCGCTGTGAGCGGCGCAAACCGCAGGCCGGACAGGTGGACGATACGGCAAGAGACGTCGGCTTCTCGAGACGAAATGGAGAAAGCCTGCGCATGAATCTCGAGCCCTAGATAAGTGTCAGTGAACGTCTCCATGTGACGTCTCTACGTGCGCGGTGCAGTTCATCGTAGCAGGCTGCAACGATGCATTTGGCGCGCTCGGTGGATTCCGTCGCAGTCGTTTGCGGAATTGATGTTCGATATTCGTCGCACCTTTGTCGGCCGCTATCGAGGACGCCCAGTCGACCTATATTGGTAGCCCGCCTCTCGAGACTTCTAATCGAATTTGAGAATTCTCAAGTCCGATGCGAGTGCCTAATGGACCCGGCTGACCTCGATACCGTCCGGGGAAATTGTCGATGCTGGCTCGCACCGACCGCGCCGACGGCGGATGTGCCTGCGGAACACATCGGCCTGCCAGATGCGGGTGGACACTTTGATGACAACATCGCCCCCGTACATCCAGCCCAACGATGAAGTGCCATTCGGTGACGGGCTTCCTTAGTCTGTCCGCTAGGAATGCCAACTTCTGGTCGAAAGTGCCCCCCGGGAAGCAAGCATTGGCCTTTTCCGATGCTGCGCATGGAAGTTGGACGAGGTGCGAGAGTCATTTCACGCGCCTCCTCCAAGTGCAGGCCGCAGAGGTGCGTTAGAACGAGTGACGGATACCGACGATGGCGCCAAGCTGGCCGATGCCAGGTGCGGGTGTAGTGCCGCCACCGCCCGCGCTCACCGAAAAGTGAGCGTGGTCGCTGTTCCAGAGATAAGCAACGTTGCCGTAGACGGCCGTGCGCCTGGAGAGGAAGTACGTCGCGCGCAAGCTCGCCATGGTCGCGCGCGCGTCCTGCTGCTGGACAATCACGCGATAGGCTTCGCCGTCAATAGCGAAGGCGGGCGTGATGTAGTATTGCGCGCCAAGGTAGAAAAGATTGGAGCGTACGCTGCCGCCGGGGCCACTCGACTCGACGCGCCTGCCGACCCAGCCGCCGCCGACCTTCACACCAGCGAAGTTCACGTAACCGTTGGCCTGCACGCGCGCGTCCTTGTCACCGCTCGAGGTAATCGGAAAAGGCGCAATACCGTCGAAGAAGTTGGCTGCCGCCTTGGCACCTCCACGCTGTTCATCATAGGCGGTGGCCACGCCGAAAAATGTGCCGTCGTACTTCACCATTGCGCTCCATTCGCGACACTGGCTGGCGTCACCTGGCACCTGTCCGGCGCACGTGCCCTGCCCTGGCGAGTTTCCGGTACCCGCGCCGTCGCGGCCGAATGAGTACGTCGCGCCAAGCGTGAAGCCATAGAACTTGCCCTTGTACGCGACGGTATTGTCGCTGCGTGCGTTAGGGATGAAGGCGTCGAGCGAGCCGATACCGTAGATGTCCGGCCCGAGGATGTCGGAGTCCGAAATCGCCCAGTAGGTCATCGTGTACTGGCGACCGAAGGTCAGCGAGCCCCAAGGACCTTCGAGGCCGACGAGCGCCTGACGTCCGAAAAGCCGGCCACCCTGCCCTGAATCGCCGCCGCGAAGATTGAATCCGCTTTCCAGGATGAAGACTGCCTTCTGCCCACCACCCAGGTCTTCTGACCCGCGCAAGCCCCAACGCGAAGGCACCTCTCCCGTGATGCCCGGCATCCGAATCACGTGGTCTCCGGCGACATTTGCATGGGTCACAAACTCAATCCCCGTGTCCAGCACACCGTAAAGCGTAACGCTGCTCTGTGCAAACGCCGTGGTACTAAACAGCCCGGCCAGCACTGCCACAATCCTGCCGCATCTCATAAAGTCTCCTTGACCCTTGGTTGATTTTATATTTGGATTCCTACATAAATCCAATTTGCGTGAATCGGAGCGATGAGATTAATTTCGGATAAGACAGCAAGCAACAGGGAAAACCTCGATGCGACAAAGCACCGAGAGGCTACCCGAAAAGAGTCGACAGGCAGTATTGCGGAGGAGCGCGTCTATCTGAGAATGATATTTAGCAACTTCCGGGGGTAAGCGAATAATATTCCACCAAGGTGCGCCTTTTACAATTCGCCGGACCGCGCAATTTCATAGTGAAATCTATTCAAGACCATCTTGAATGAAATTGAGTGAGCCCAGCAGGCTTACAGCCAGCGCCGCACGCGCGCGCAGTAGTCACTGTAGCGCTGCGCATGCAGGCGGAGCATGTGCGCTTCTTCGAACCGCACCTGAAGATGCACAAGTAACTCAGAAGTCGTCCAGATAGCCAGCGCTGGCCAGGTGTCGAACACCATCAGTTGGCCGAGCATCGTCCCTCGGACGCCAACATAGACGGGATTCCTAGACAGCGCGAAGGGCCCTGTTGTGATGAGGGCCGTCGACGCGGTGGAGTCGACGCCCATACGCCAGGCTGAACCCATCGAGGCCTGGGAGAGCACCACCCATATGAGTGAGACGGCCATGAACGCGACACCCACCCACCGAATCCATTCGTGGTCGACAATGTTGAGCACAAGAGGGCCGCGGTTTTTGGTCACGCCGTAGCCCACGAGAAAGAGCCCGTCAACGACAGGAAGCCATAGATAGAAGCAGCGCGCGACCAGGTCCCGCGCCGAGTCGCCGCTTGAAAAGGATACGGCGCTGTGCTGCCGGTTTCGCGCAATGAGGATGCGGCCAATAACGGCCATCGCGCCGAAAAGGAACGCGTGAACGAGCGGCACGATGCGCCAGAAGTTAGGGGATGAAATTAGCATGGAATAAAACGGACAAAGAACTCGCAACGCCGCGACTCAGGAAGTGCTGCGATGCAAAAAGCTCAGCATATTCTCACAGCTGGCGAAATCGCGCTGTAATGCCCTATTGCTCATTTCACCACGTTCAACAGGAGCATCCGGATAGTGCACGCCACGCATAATAGTGTTGCAATAGTTGCCCTTCCTTCGCACGCACGGTTGTGGCATCGTGATATTGCGCAACAACTCATCCCGGCTTCGCAAATTTTCTCTAAATACGTGCGTGCTACGCTCCACGTGCCGAATGCTCAGGATGCTTAATACAGGGAGGAACCCAAATGTCTCAAACCCAACACTCAATTGGCAAAGATGAACTTATAGCCAGATGCATTCCCTTTCTGAAGGAAGTCAAAGACGTAACGACGAGCACGGACGTCGAGCAATGGTTGAATACTAAATATGGCGTAGACAGTGAGTTTTACCGGGACCTGTCGCGTCTGATTGTGCAGGGCGTGAAGGAAGGCTGGGCAGCCGATGTCGAAGTCGGCGGCCCGCGCTACCGTCGCGCCCGACTTGCCCCCCCGTCTGCCGAGACGTTCTACTTCAGCATCACTGCGGTTTTGATGGACAGCACCGACAACACCCAGAATAACCCTGAAGGGAGCTTCCGCGGTGACTACCACTCGCACCCGTATGGCGAGTTCAACATGGTCGTGGCTCTTAACGACGGTGCCGCTCTGATGGGCCCAAGCGGCTGGTGCTACGGCGGCTGGACAGCGCCGGCCCCAGGCAGTCACCACTATCCGGAAGCCAAGGGTGGCGCAGTCATCGCTCTGTTCTTCCTGCCCGCGGGCCGCATTGCCTACGATGTCGAGCCGCCGCAGGTTGGAGTTTCTGACGTGCCCGGATGGACACCGCCTACGCATACCTAATGACGTGATTGCAGTTTGACGCAAGTGACACGAAGTTGGATGGCAAATGGTTAGTGCAGCACAGCCATTGTGTTTGTTGGTTGAACATTGGCTCGCACCAGACCCGTCTGCCAAGGTCCGAATTCAGAAACTGCAACGCGAGATGTCAATGCCATGTATGTGTTGACGTAGTTACGGGGATGAGCCGGCTGGGAAGTTTTTTGACACAGCGACGCACCAGGCGCGTTTTTCAGCCCTCGGGCCAACTTCAGTGCCGCCCCTCCTTAGCCCCCGCAGACTGTCGCGTACTATCCCACACATGCCCGCCACTTCGACCAAGGTCAGCATCAGGTATGGAGACATGCGCTGAATGCGCCGCCCGATTTCGTCGAGCGCAGACTTCGTGAGATGGGAACAATTGGTCATCGTCGCGTGAACTTTTCTTTAACAAGATGTGCACAATCCCACTCACCATCAATCGGTTCATAGCGAAAACTGGGGCCCCACCAGCGAGGCCCGCAAACACACGGGAACATGTTCTAGTGTGCGAGAAATTCCTTCTTCGATGCACGCTCTACATCGACCGCGCTCGACCCGATTGCCTGCTTGAGCATCAGCGCCGCGCACGATATGCCACCAGCTATCGCCACGACCGTGAAGATGCCCGACAGACTGATGTGTTGGCTCGAGAGCTCGGCTACAAGAAACGAGCCGGCAATACCACCAAAGCGGCCGACACCGAGCATCCATGCCACACCTGTGCCGCGTCCGGCGGTTGGGTAATACGCAGCGGCCAGAGACGGCATTGACGCCTGCGCAGTGTTAACGAGGACACCTGCGACGAAGACTGTGCAGACGAGCAATCCCAGACTGCCAATAGCTTGTCCAATAGCGAAGACGCTGAGTGCGCCCAGTGCGTATGCCGTGGCGACAACGCGGTTTGGATTGAATCGGTCCATCAGCATCCCGCACAGCACGGTGCCGGCGCCACCAAGCGGGAACAGTGCAGAAATAAGGGCCGCACGCTGCGGACTGAGGCCAGCGTCCTTGAGCAGCACGGGCATCCAGTTCACGAGACCGTAGAAGATAACAAGGCCCATGAAGTAGCATAGCCACAACAGCACTGAGCCCAGAACGAAGGAGCGAGAGAGAACAATGCGAATGCCACTGCTGCCGGGTGCATGATTGCCGCTCTCCTCCATGACGAAGCTTCGCGCAAAATGCGCGGCAGAACCGATGCGCACCAGCACCTTGCGAATCTTCTCAACCGGCTGCTGGCGGGCGACCATGTAGCGAATCGACTCGGGCAATCGAAACACAAGTAGCACGGTCAGTAGAAGGGGCACCACCCCGCCAAAGTGCAGCACGCTGCGCCACCCAAACTGAGGAATCATCCATGCGGCGAGAAAGCCTCCGAACGCCGCGCCCAGCGGAAAGCCGCAAAACATCAGGTTGACGATGGTGGCGCGCCGGTGGTCGGGACTGAACTCGCTCATGAGCGTAACCGCATTGGGCATGGCCGCACCCAAGCCAACCCCGGTAATAAAGCGCAGTGCCGTCAGTTCGGTGAGATTGGCCGCATAGCCCGAACTCAGACACGCCACGCCGAACAGTAAAACTGAGCCGATGAGCACGACGCGCCGTCCCCATCGGTCCGACACGGGACCCGAAAGCAGCGCGCCGCACGCGAGGCCGAAAAGTGCAGCGCTCAGAACGGGGGCGAGCGCCGCCTTGCTCAAATGCCATTCGCCGAGTAGCGAGGGCGCAATAAAACCGATTGCAGCGGTATCAAAGCCATCCATCAGCACAATGATGAAGCACATCGCAAACACCAGCCATTGATAGCCGGAAAAGGGGTGTTCATTGATGAGTGCGCGTACGTCGACTGTCGTTGTGTTTTCCATTTCGTCCTCGCTTGTCTTGATTGAAGCGTCACCGGGTCTGCCCTCTTTCAGATGTCTTTCGACGGGATGCTCGCGTGTGTCAATATCTGCGGCAACCGGGAAAATCGCGCAGGCTCTCTGGTCCAGTCCCTTATGCAGGGCTCGGCCGCCCGCGCAATACGCGAGGTTCACTGCTTAATCTGTCGCGTTCGCGGCAGTTTGGCGACGTTAATCAAATACCCTTAAGATACCGAAGTAAGTTGATATTTCTGCATATCCATCTTGAACGGTGCGAATTCAGGTGCGTTATCACGTGCGAACTTGACGGGCCAGGTCAGCCATCTGACGCCTTAGCCACTGAAGTGCCGCGTCGTTGTCACTACGTTCGTGCCATACCGCCCGAACATCCTCGCGTGGACACTCGTAGGGCGCTGCACGCATCTTCAGCTCGCTATTGCGCTCCATCTCGCGACCTAGCGCGGACGGAACGAGCGCGAGCATGTTGCTAAAGCGCAGTAGTGCGGGAATGGCCAGCGAATGCGCCATCGCCACGCGCACGCGCGGCGATTCGCTTTGCCCTGCGCAGACAAGATTAAGCGCAGCCCGGTTGAACATCTCGGACTGTCTGGCAAGACCGCGCTCGAAGATAAAGCCACTCACTGCCCCCTCTTCTTCTCCGCCCTGCGAGATGGCGACAAGGGGATACTCAAGCACGCTGTCGGGCGTGAGCGGCTGCTCGGCGAGCGGATGGTCCCGGTGCATCAGCAGCACATCTGTCTGGTCCCAGACTTTCATCCAGCGGAACCGGGACGGAATGTCCGAGAAGATGCCCACCGCGATGTCGATGCGACCCACATCAATCTGACCCGCGAGGTCAAGGCGCGTCGACGGCCGGATGACCAGGTCCGTTAGCGGCGCTTCCGCATTCAGACGCTGGCTAAGGCGCCCGAGCAACAGCGACGTGATGTAGTCGTTAGCCGCGACGACAAACTTGCGCTGCGCTCTGGCCGGTTCGAATGCCACGATGTCCAGCGCCGACTTGATTTGCTGGAGGGCACCGCGCAACTGGCCCGCCATGCCCATCGCGCGCGCGGTAGGCTGCAGGCCCTTGGCTGTACGTACGAATAGGTCGTCGTTCAGGACCTGACGCAACCGGGTAAGCGCATGACTGACCGCTGACTGGCTCAAGTTCACGCGCTTGCCAGCAAGCGCGAGATTGCGCTCTTCAAATACCGCGTCAAAGATGCGAAGCAGATTCAGGTCAATGCTATCTGGGGACATGCTTACTCCCTGGGCAACCTGTTTAGGGGAGGCTTAGCGGCATATCTGCGGCAACTCGCGCCAAACGCCTCGAAGAGCGTGCGCGACATTACGTCAGACATCGCGCTGACTTCCGGATGCCACTGCACGCCAATGGCGAAGTCATGCCCGTCCAGCCGACAGGCCTCAACCAGACCATCGGGTGCGCGCGCTTCGATGGTCAGTGGCGTGGCCAAGACGCTTACGCCCTGGCGGTGCAGCGAATTGACCTTGGCTCGATGTGCGCCGGAGAACAACGCGAGCTTGCCACCCACCACGAGGTCGACGTCGTGCTTGTATCGGTAGCGGGTCTGCAGGTCCTCATAAGGGTCTTCGAGATGGTTCGCCGCATGCCCCGCAACCTGAAGGTCGGCGTGAAGCTTGCCGCCAAAAGCTACATTCATTTCCTGGAAGCCCCGGCAGATGGCGAGAAACGGCATGCGGCGCGCAGCCGCGCCGCGCATCAGCGCAAGTGCCACATGGTCACGGTCCGGGTCGACGTGCATCTCAGGCGAGCTTTCACCGCCGTACCTTTGCGGGTCGACATTCGATGCGCCACCTGGAAAAAGCAGGCCGCTCACGCCATCGAGGTAGCCTTCGACGTTGGCAATGTCCTCTGTGGCCGGAATCAGCACGGGGCTCACGCGCGAGCAGAACATCAGGGCGCCCACGTAACTGTGCTTTACGCTATGCAGGTCGTGCTCGCCCACAAAGAAGCGGTCGCACACCAGCCCAACCATCGGACGGCGCTGTCCATCAGGGCACATCATGCGACTCCCTGTGCGAGCTGATTTGCAGGCGGCGTCTCAAACGACTTCAGGTCGAATGTGGGGTCACCAACCTGCGCCAGCGTGGGCTGCGCGCCACACGTAAGCAGCTTGCGCGCAAGCATGTGGTCCTGCGGACGGTTGATGCTGTCCACGGCGATGAGCTTCTTTTCGCGGAAGTAAAAGAGCGAGAACTTGTGGTCCTCGACCGAGCCACGCACCACGAATTCCGTGAATCCTGCATTCACGCCGGCCATCTGCAGCTTGATGTTGTATTGGTCCGACCAGAACCACGGCAACGCGCCGTATGGCTCCATGCGACCTACGATGGCCGAAGCAGCCGTCTTAGCCATGTCGTTGGCGTTCTGCACGGATTCGATGCGGCACGCTGCGCCCTCTGGCGCCCAGTGCGGCACGAAAGAAGCGCAGTCGCCCGCGGCAAAAATCAGCGGGTCACTCGTGCGCGCGAACGCGTCAACAGCAATGCCGCCCGCCACCGTCAGGCCACTGTCGGAGGCGAGTTCCGTGTTCGGGATGACGCCAATACCCACGACGATGAGGTCGGCGGGCAACCGGCTGCCATCATCAAGTTCGACCGCGACCCCGCCATTAGACGGCCTCACGCCAACAACCTTGCGCCCGAACTCAAACGCGACGCCGCGGTCCGTGTGCGCATACAGGATATATTCGGATAGCCAGCGCGACGCTACGCGCGCGAGCAACCGCGACTCAGTCTCTATGACCGTCACACTGACCCCCTGCTGGCGCAATGAGGCGGCCGCTTCGAGACCGATGTAGCCGCCGCCGATGACGACAGCACGCCGTGCCGTTTGCGCCGCCCGGGCCAGATGCCTGGCGTCGCGAAGGTCGCGAAGGTAGTGGACCGCCTCGTGCGTGGCACCCGGGCAGTCGAGCTTGCGCACGCGCGCCCCCGTGGTCAGGGCCAAGTGGTCGTAAGCGATACGCGCGCCGTTATGCAGTTCGATTTCCTGCCGTGCACGGTCGATATAAGTCGCACGCGTAGACGGCATCCACTCTATCCGCTCGTCCTTGAAGAACGCCTGCGAACGCAAAGGCAACCGGTCCTCCGCATAGGTACCTGTCAGGAAGCCTTTCGAGAGCGGCGGACGATGGTAAGGCGCGTCAGGCTCGTCGCCGAGCAGGACGATGTTTCCGCCAAATCCGAACTCGCGCGCGGATGCGGCGAGCTGGGCGCCCGCGTAGGATGCCCCGACAATGACAAGAGTCTTTTCCATGGTGTCAGCCCTGCTTCTGGGGAATCCGCACAACCAGCCCGTTCATCGCGGGGGTCATGATGAGTTGGCAGCTCAGGCGGCTTTCCGGCCGGCGCTCCGTGGCCGCCCCTTCGAGCAGCTCGAGTTCAGCTTCATCGGGCGTCGGCATTTGGGCCACGGAGGACGCGTCGACATAGACGTGGCACGTCGCGCACGACAGGCAGCCACCGCACTCCGCATCGATGCCGCGTACGTTGTTGTGGACGGCGGCTTCCATCACGCTGATGCCCGCGGGCACCTCAAGCTCCAGGCGTTCACCGTCGCGCAGAATGTAAGTGACGATAGGCATGACATCTCTCCTTTACGATGGGGACACCATCAGAACGTTTCGAAATACTCCCGGTGTTCCCACTCGGTGACTTCCAGGTTGAAGCGGTCCAGCTCGGCTTCTTTGAGCTTGCAGAAATAGTCGATGAACGAACTGCCGAAGCCTTCGCGCAGGCACTCATCGGCGCGCAGCGCATCGATGGCGTCGCTCAGCGTGCGCGGCAGCGAATCAGCCTTTGTTTCGTACGGCGTGTCGGCCGACGGCGGAAGCTCCAGGTTGCGGCGCAGACCCTCCATGCCGGAGAACACCTGGGAGCCGAAGTACAGATACGGGTTCGCGGTTGGCTCTCCTACGCGATTCTCAACGCGGCTGGCCGGGTCGTTGAGGCCGCCGAGCACACGCAGCATCACGCCGCGATTGTCGCGGCCCCAGATGGCGCGGTCCGGTGCGTTTGAATATGGCCGATAGCGCCGGTAGCCGTTGATAGTCGGCGTGGACAGGGCCGTCGCGCCCTGTGCATGTGCGAGGAGGCCTGCCAGATACTTCTGGCCCACTGCCGACAACGTCTCGCCATCGCGAGTCGGGATGAAGGCGTTCTTGCCATCCGAGCGGTTGACGAGGGATTGATGCAGATGCCAGCCGCTTGACACGACGTTCGGAATCTTCGGGCGGCACATGAAGGTCGCGTGATAGCCGTTACGCTGGCAAATCTGCTTAACCGCGCTGCGAAAGAGAATCATGTCGTCAGCACTGCGAATACCCTTCGTCGGCGCAAACGTAAACTCAAACTGGCTTGGCCCATATTCGACCTCAAGCGAGCGCACGGGAAGCTCGAGCGCTGAGACGTTTTTGCGAAGCAGTTCCATCACTTCGTCGACGGCGTCGTATCGCAGCTCGGTCAGGTACTGATAGCCGTGCGAGAGCAGCTCAACATCAGGCGGCGTGCCTGGCTGCCCCGAATGCTCGAGCTTCATGTTCGCGTTGGCGACCTTGAATACGTGGAACTCGACTTCGAGGCCCGACATGAACTCGTAGCCTAGATTCGAGAGCTGCTCAAGCGCGCGGCGGAACAGATGGCGTGTGCCGAACGGCACCGGCTTGCCATTGGCGAAGTAGACGTCGCACATCACCCAGCCCGTATGCGGCGCCCACGGAAGAACGCGGAAGGTCTCGGGGTCCGCGACCATCAGCGTGTCGCCCGCGCCCTGCATTTCCGGCATGCCAAAGCCCCCGCCGGTGCTGAACACGGGGAACACCGTACGGTGTGAGGTGTCCTTCGCAAAGAGCGTGGTCGTGAGCGTCACGCCGCTCTTGAGTGCCTTGATAGCCTCGTCGACAACGAGGGTCTTCCCGCGCAGAAGTCCGTGCTGGTCGGGAAACGAAAAACGCACCACGTGGATATCACTTTTCTTCAGACGCTCCAGCAACGCCTCGTACGCTTTGTGCTGGCCATCTGTCCACAGGCCATGGGTTTCTACGAAAGACATGCTTGCTTCGCGCGGCCGGAGGAGCCGCGCGCTCCGTAAAGGTTGCGGGGATGGCCTTTAGGCCTTCGGTGCCGGCCAGGGCGCTGCCGCTCGGCGTTTGAGGTCCAACTCCTTCCAGTACGCATCCCAGCGGTCTGCCGGGGCAATGCCGTCGATGGACGCGGGACCCGTGAGGTGCGCTGCTTGCGCCTCATCGATGACCATCAGCGTCTTCTCACCTGCCTGATTCTTCTCAATCGCGTCGACCAGCAGACGTCGGTACGCGATGATGCCCTTGTCGGTCGTGCCCAGGTGCTCTCGCGTACGGTCCTGGATGACGCCCTGAGATTCGACTGCCCACTGGTCATGCACGTTGATGTCGAAGCCCATGCCCGTGTACGTCTCTGTCTTCTGCTCATTCACATCGAAGCCGTAGTTGTTACGCTTGTTCTTGCGCGACGTGTAGTCGGGCAGCTCATACAGCCCGAGCCGTTGCTCACGCATCTGCTCCTTGTTCGTCGGCTCGCTAAAACTCGTGAAGATTGCGTACCAGTAGCAGTTCTCGTCGTCGACGGGCACGTGCCATTGCGAGATGGTCATTTCCGAGCTCATCGGAATCACGAAGGCCTGAGGGAACACCACGTTGGTCACACGAACGTGGGTGTGCTCTTCGCCGAGTTCGCGCTTCGCAATGAGACGCAGGCCGTAGTCGGCCGGGCTCACGAGAATCTCGGGTGACTCGAATTCACGCAGCACCTTGGTGATGGGCATGTCGGAATCCGCCGAAGCGCCGCGGAATTGCTTGCCATAGCTCTCGCTTACGTCTTCATCTTCGAAGAAGCGATGCAGGAACGAAGCGTGTGCCGGGTCAATGCCGACTTCCAGCGCCTGAAGCCAGTTGCACTCGAAAAGGCCCTTGAAGGCAAACGTGTATTCACCCGGAGCGGCGAAGCAGTCG
Organism: Paraburkholderia sp. J11-2; assembly: GCF_905220185.1. Lineage (NCBI taxonomy): Bacteria > Pseudomonadati > Pseudomonadota > Betaproteobacteria > Burkholderiales > Burkholderiaceae > Paraburkholderia > Paraburkholderia sp. J11-2. Next base: position 269,915 of record NZ_CAJMYY010000005.1, read on the forward strand.
AAGTTCGGGAAAGCCGGTGGCTCGCCCTTGCCGATGTACGCGAAGAGGATGCCGCTTCGCTCGACGATGGGATATGCACTCTGGCGGACGCGGTTGCACAGCGTGCTGCCTACAGGTTCTCCCGGCGTCGACAGGCATTTGCCGTTTGCGTCGAAAAGCCAGCCGTGGAACGCGCAGCGGATGCCGCCGCCCTCAAGGCGACCTGCCGCAAGGTCGGCGCCGCGGTGCGGACAGTCACGGTCGAGCATTCCATACCCCCCCTGTTCGTCCTTGAAGACGACGAAGTCCTGGCCCATCAGACGCACGGCGCGAACCGGTCGCTCGGCTGGCAACTCGTCAACCAGCGCCACTGGCTGCCAGTAGTTGCGTAACAGCTCACCGGCGGCCGCGCCCTTGCCTACGCGCGTTATCAGGTCGTTTTGCTGGGAACTCATCATGGCTTTTCTCCAGTGGGGAAGGAATGCGGCGCGTAAGAGGATGTATGCAATGCGTCACCGCTTGAGACCAGAGAATACGCATCAGAATTCATAATTTCAATCTCTGCATACATTCACGACGGAAATCACGCATCACCCATGAAGCATATTTTCGCCTAGTATATTGATTTTATTGACTTAAATGCCTTTACCCAGGACTTTCCCTGGCTCAGCAAAAACTATGTATCCTGCGCATGTTGCATACATCAAAAAACTCTAATCAGACAATACAAAACACGTGGCGACACTCGTCAGAATCGTGGTCTACAATGTATGCAATGAAAACAGACTGGATGTGGCCTGCCTGACTGGCCGCGGGAGATGAGCATGGAATCCCAGCAAGAGCGCGTACTGGTCTATTTGCGCGACCTGATTCTCAAGGGCGCATTTGCGCCAGGCGAGCGATTGGCCGAAGTGGCGCTTGCCGAGCGCCTGCAGGCCTCTCGCACGCCCGTGCGGCTTGCGCTTACCACCCTTGAGCAGGAAGGGCTGGTCGAGCCCTCGCCGGCAGGCGGCTACGTGATGCGCCGCATCACGGCCACGGAGATTTCCGACGCCATCGCGGTCCGCGGTCACCTGGAAGGGATGGCCGCGCGCCTGGTCGCCGAGCATGGAGTGCCGCGCCAGCTCTCGAACACCCTCAGTGAATGCCTGCGTACGGGCGACCGCCTGCTCGCCAAGCAGGAACTGACGCTTGACGACTACGCGGTGTACACAGACATGAACAACCGCTTCCACCATCTGGTCGTCGAGGCGTCCGGCAATGCCGCTCTCATCCGCGCAATCGAGATGAATAACCGGCTGCCCTTTGCTGCCGCGAGCGCAATGCTGCCGATGCAGTCGGCACTGGAAGAAGGCCGCAACTGGCTGTTCATGGCGCACCAGCAGCACCACAGCCTCGTACAGGCGCTGGAAAAAGGTGAGGGTACGCGGGCGCAAGCGCTGGCCTCGGAGCATGTGCAGATTGCCCAGAGGAACCTCACCTACGCGTTGGAGAGCCCGGAACTTTGCATGAAGCTCGCCCCCGCCCTGCAGCTGGTCGCGGACGCGGTTCTGTAGTTTCACATCCAGGCTCAGACGCTCGGTCGCCGGGGCCCTCGCATAGGCGCGCATCAGCGGCGGGCCAGAAAGGCCTGGAGCCACGCCGGGGCATCCGTGTGCACGGGCGTTGGAAGCTCAGCCAGCGTCACTCGAATAAAGTGCAGATAGCCGGACATGCGCTCGAACTTCGCACGCGCCTCGCGCGTCGCACGCTTGCAGCGTGCAGCTCCCCGCACCACACTCACCGCGTGGGCGACAGCTCCACGCGCCGCAGCAAGGTGAGCCGCCCTCGGCGAATCAAACAGCACGGCAATCCCGTCGACCGCATTCCGGCATGCGGATGCGGCGTCATTGCACGCCTGCGGGATGGTTGCGATTTCCTCACGCAGCTCGAGCACGGCGTGACCGGTGGCGAGCACGGTGAACATCCAGTTCGCAGCCGTCGCCTGAAATTCAGGGTCGTCGATTGAGAGCGCAGTGAGCTGGTGGCCGATGTCACGCGTCTGGCTCTCGAGGATGAGCCGCGCGCGCGTCATCCGCCGGGTGCAGGCGCCCACCACCTGGTCCAGCAAGTCGCGCAGTAGCCGCTTGCGCAGCCATGGGCGCGCGGTCGGGAAGATGACGGCACATGCCATGGTCACGATGACCATCGAGATGACAAGGCCAAGCGCGTCGTTCAGCGTGCCTTCGACGTTGTAGTTCATCATGTTGTCCGGTCCGGCTAGCACGCAGAACGAGATGCAGTAGCCAAGGCCAAAACCCATGCCGCCAGGGCGCGTTGTCGTCCAGACACCAAACATCAGTACTGGCACAAGAACGAGACACAGCATCACATACCCGTCAATGCGCGGGTAGACGCCAAAGAGCATCACAGGTGCAATGACGGCGGCCACGAGCGTGCCCCCGGTCATCTGCCAGGCGCCCACGGTCGGTTGCGGCATGGTACTCACGAGCGCGCTGTTGACTGCGGTATTGAGCACCGTACCCGGGCCGGACGGCCACGCCGTTTCGTACCAGAGCGCCGAACTGAGCAACAGCGCTGCGGCCGCGCGAACGCCCGCAACGGCCGCCGACACGTAGTTGGTCTTCGAGATGTAGCGCGCCGCCGTCGGCTCGCGCGTATCCGTTTCCGACGCGAGTGAGGCATAGGTCTGCGTGTAGGCGAGCATCTCGACCATGAAGCGCTCCAGCAGCTCCGCGGCGGTGTCGAACTCCAGGAGCGCATCATCAGGCAGGTGCGCAAGTCGTTGGCGTGTGTCGCTCAGCCTGCCCGGGAGGATGGCCACGAACACCTGCACTTGCGCTTCTGTGTGCGCCGCATCGGCCGCAGTGCCCACGGGATTGTTGTCAGGCAGAGCCAGTAACGGCGGCACGTCGCGAAGACAGGCCTCGATGGCAATAACCACATCCGCGCTACCCCGCCCGCGCAACCAACCAAGCCATTGACGCAGCGCCTGAAAGCGCGTCGAGACGTTCATGAACTCCGTGTTGAGCCGTGCGACACACCCGGCGCGCCGACGTGCCCCCCAGTCTTCGAAGACTGCCACACTGCTCAGCGTCTCGAGCGCGACCACATCGGCGGCAAAACGAGCGTGAAAGTCTGTCGCGCTTTCGGGCGCTCTTTCGCCCGAGAAGGTTTCCGTTACGAGCTCCGTGAAACGCGAATACCGTGCGCGCACGACGTCTCGCAGCGTGTCGGCCACATGTTGCGGAAGTACGATGGCGCTGACAATCGCCGAGCAGACAATGCCCATCGACAGCTCAGAAACCCGTGTGGTCGCAGCGAGGAACACACCGTCCGGATGCGCCAGCGCAGGAATGCCGATGAGCGCTGTCGTGTACCCGGAGAGCACAAATCCGTATGAACGAAAGTTACGGTTCATCGCGGCGCCGATAGTGCAGAAACCAATCCAGATTGCAATGGCAAGCAGGAAAAGTTCGGGAACCTGACCGAATACAGCCGTGATGATAATAGTCACGACAGCACCAATAATGGTGCCGGCGAAACGATAGAAGCTCTTGGCGAGCACCATGCCTGTCTTGGGCTGCATCACGATGAAAACGGTCACCATCGCCGTGCGCGGCGACGGCAGGTCGAGCCGCATAGACAAACCCATGGCCAGCAACGCGGCGAGCACGGTCTTGAAGATGTGAAGCCAGGTAAGGCCATCACCCCGAGCCCATGCGAGCAACGCAGTATGCGTGGCCATGAAGTGGCTTTCAGCGGACGTGAGAACGCGGCGCAATTTCATCGGGCAACTCCCACAGTTACCCTGGCAAGACCCTTCATTTCGACTGTCTCCGAATCGCTCGAATGCGCTTCGGAAGTCGTTGCGCGTTCGATGTTGCTGCGAATTCTAGAGTCGAAAAAGCGCGGGAATTCGACACCCGGCTGGAACAGTCAGTTGCCCGTGAGCACGCCGTAGCGTAACGGTGCGCTGCATATGGCCCGCGGCGGAACTGGTCGCATACAAGGCCATTGGTACTACCCGGGAACGCAATGTTGTCCGGGACGGAACATCGGAAAACGCTATCTGGCTACCAGGTCTGTGCCTTCACCACCATGAAGTCGACCAACGAGCGAATACGCGCGGGCAGCAGGTCGCGATGCGACATCAGCAGGTTGACTTCGACGGGCTCTGGTGACCAGTCGGTCATCACCTTTACGAGGTCACCACGCTCGACTTCGTGCTTCACATGAATGTCAGGAATGATGGCGAGACCAGCGCCGGACACGGCCAACTGGCGCAACACACTGAGACTATTAACCCACATGTTGCTCGGGGGCTCGAGTGTGATGCAATCTGAGTCGCGGGTGAACGACCAGGGCTCGAGCGAATACGGCTGGTCTCCGAGCATCAGGCATTCGTGAGCCTCAAGCTGTTCGGGGCGCGTGGGCTCACCATGGCGTTCGAGATAGAGAGGGCTCGCGTAGAGCGAGCGGGCAAGCACGCCCAGGCGTCGAACAATGAGGTTGGAGTCCGGTACCTCACCGGTCTTTATCCAGACGTCAACGTCGCTGGCGACCACATCCACAAGCCGGCTGCCCGGGCCCGCCTCCACTTCCATGGAAATACCTGGGTTCTCCTGCATAAATTCTGCAAAGCACGTGGCGAATCGGTGCGCCCCAAGCTCCGAGGGAATGGCAACTCGCAACCGGCCGCTGACGGTCATGCGCTCTTCGGTCACCATCTGCTCGGCGCGCGCGACCTCCTCGAGCACGTGCACGCACCGGTCGTAATACGCCTTGCCGATAGCGGTCGCGTTCACCTTGCGCGTGGTGCGCTTGACGAGCTGCACGCCCAGCTCCGTTTCGATACGTGTGATGCGCCGACTGCCGGAGGACTTCGGGATGTCGAGCTCAAGCGATGCGCGTGTGATGCTTCCGTAGCGTATCGCCTCAACAAAAAACCGCATGTCAGACAGTTCGATGGACATCGCGTCTCCCTACTTTCAGTGGCCATGGGCCTTGTCCCGATGGCATCGGTGCATCGCGATTTTAGCGCCTCACCGCGGTCCGCTGTTGCGGCTAAAGGGACTCTGTTTCCCATAGCGCATCTCCTCTGCGTCGATGGAACTTCGTAAAATCCGGCCACCCAATCTCCGCCGTGAAAAGGAGCTAGTCATGCTGCAAACCCTGGTTTTGACCCATGGCGCCGCAGTCATGTTCGCAAACGTTCTTATCGAGTCCCTCGGCTTTCCGATACCCGCATTCCCGATTCTCGTCATTGTCGGGGCCTGCGCCGCGACAATGAAAACACCCGTTTTGCTTCTGGTAGCACTCGCGGCATCGGGCGCCATGCTGGGGGACACAGTCTGGTTCTGGTCTGGCCGACATTTCGGTCGGCATATGTTGCAGGGAGTCTGCCGACTCTCGCTGTCACGAGACAGCTGTGTCAGCAATACCGGGCATTTTTTTGAGCGCTGGGGCGCGCGCATGCTGCTCGTCTCGAAGTTTGTACCGGGCATGTCCACCGTTGCCCTCCCGATGGCGGGCGCAAGCGGCGTGAAACCATTGACCTTCCTCGCACTCGACGGATGTGGAACGCTCGTCTGGGCGGCGACAGGCATTCTATTGGGCGCCTTGGGTGCCCCTTATGTCAGCTCGCTGTTGCACGTGCTGGACATGTTCGGGTCGGGCATCTTCGCGGTCATCACGACGCTGGGCGTCTACCTGGCAGCCAGGTGGTGGCGCCGGCGCGCGCTTGTCAAAGCACTACGCATGGCCCGCATTACACCCACTGATTTGCATGCGCTCACGCAAACGCAGCCTGAGCTGCTCATTGTCGATGCACGAGCGAATGCAATCCGGAAAATCGACCCGTTCCGTCTTCCTGGCGCGCGGGTACTGTCCGTTGAGAAGATGGATAGCAGCGTCGCTGGCTGGCCGCGGAACCAGCAGGTGGTGATGTATTGCTCCTGCCCGAACGAAATATCTGCCGCCCTGATGGCTCGACGCTTCATGCGCCTGGGGTTCACCCACGTGACGCCGTTGCACGGCGGTATTGATGCCTGGCGACGCGAGGGCTTCCCGGTGAGGCAGCCGTTCACTGACCCCTCGTGCCTGGACGCGCGGCGTGGCATTGAGACAAAGATAAAGCAGCAAAAATAGAGGCCCGAAATCGCTTGAGTGCGACCGAGCCTTTTTGCTAACGACCGCCTTCAGCAGGCGGCCACTCGACGCGTTTTGCGAGTAACTCAGGCTTGAACCGACGGTAGATAGCGCAGGCTCCACGCTGCAATGACATTGGCGATGTAGAGCGCGTCTTCTTTCCGCGTAACCAGATGGTCGGCGCCGTCGAGAGACACGAAGCTCTTCGGATGCTTTGCCGCCTTAAAGATAGCGTTGGCGTTTTCGATTCCTACGGTGGTGTCTCCGGGCGCGTGCATGACCAGCAGGGGACGGCCCAATTGCGAAATGCTATCTGCCAGCCGATGCCCTTGCGCGTCGACGACAAACTGCCGCTTGATTTTGAAGGCTCGGCCCGCAAGATTGACCATCGCTTCGCCATGCGCGTCGATTTGAGAAAGGTGGTCGCCGAAATGAGCTATCACGTGCGCCGGGTCGCTCGGCGCTGCGATTGTAACGACCGCGCGAATCTCAGGAATGTGTGATGCCGAAGCAAGAACAGCAGCGCCTCCAAGGCTATGACCGATGACCAGCGATGGCGCGCGAAAGTTCGTACGCAAGAAATCCGCGGCGGCGATGAGTTCGAGGCTGTTGGTCGAGAAGCTGGTGTCGGAGAAGTCACCCTCGCTTGCTCCGAGTCCTGTGAAATCGAACCGGAATACAGCGATGCCGTGGGCGGCAAGTCCCTGCGCAATCCGACTCGCGGCCAACACGTCTTTTCCACATGTGAAGCAGTGTGCGAACAACGCGTACGCACGAGGCGACCCGCTCGGGCTGTCCAGGCGAGCAGAAAGCTTCTGGTCAAGTGGCCCCAAAAATTCAAGTCTTTCGATTGGCATTTTCGTACCTCCATGTCCATCGTTTTCAGGTGTTCCATCGATAGTGCTGGCGCGCCCAAAAGCCAACGCATTGTGCGTCGGCTTCCGCCGCACTCGGCCTGACGTCTGTGTGAGCGGTTTCATACTTTCGCGACAGCAGCCCTGCTAGCCCTTGAGCTTGCGGACCGTGTCGGCGAGTGCCACTCCGACCGCGCGAACCATGTTCTCGACTTTCGCATCCTTCAACTTGTGCCGTTCGTCGAACGCTTCGTGAGCGTTTCCGAGCGAGAACGACTGCGGAATCACAAGCATGCCCAGCTTGTCGAGCACGCCGCGAATGGCCAGTTGGCCGCGCGAGCCGCCGAGCGGCCCCGGAGACGCAGAGACCACCGCTACAGCCTTGTTGGCGAAGTGGGCCAGCCCCGGCTTGCCATCGCCACTCGGTCGGCTCATCCAGTCAAGCGCGTTCTTCAGGATTGCACTGTAGCCGCCGTTGTAGTCGGGCGAGGCGATGAGTAAGGCGTCGTTTTCTGCCAGCAACGCCTGGAGGCTGGCGGCACGTTCCGGTAGCCCGAGCTGCGCCTCGACATCGCCACAGTAAAAAGGCAGTGGATAGTCGCGCAAATGGATGGATGTCACTTGCGCACCGGCCTCGATGGCAGCCATCGCAGCAATATCAAGGAGCTTCTGATTTAGGGAGTTGCTTCGGGAACTGCCTGCGAACGCCAGAATCTTCATCGTCATTCCAGTCAAAGAGAAGGTTGAATGTCGACGTCGAGTCCAAGAATTTCTTTGAGCAATCGATTCGGCGCTTAGCAACGGTTTGCTTGCCGCGAGTGGCCAGCCGTGCTGCGGGACATGGACGTCTAAATTAACAGGAGCAAGTTTGAAGAAGAGACGCGAAAAGAAAAATGGTGCCTCGCGGCAAGCAGTGTTCGTGGCGGAGCAACAGAGCTCACGACATCATCCCGGACTTGCTTCGTAGACATCTGTGGACAGAATGCGACCTTGGGGTGGACGCAGCGAAGTCGTGTCGCGAGCCGCCACGAATACCTTGGCTGCGCCGCGGCGAACCCCGATATTCCCGGCGGTTACACGGTTTCTGGTCTCCTCTACGACGTTTCAACCGGCGGAATCGAGATGGTTGTTCCGCCCTCTCGCCTACGAGCAGACGCAGGCTGAACGAACCACGACGACAGGCATCGTGACGATGTCCAGAATCACCTTGAACCCCGATACTTCCGTCGGTCCGGAAGCGAAATGGCCATGAGCATACACATGGATAGTCTACGCGTGCTCCGGGAAATGCTCACGGACAGGACTTGGTGGACCTCGGCAACAACGGCCTGCTGATTAGGCAGGACACCTAAGCATGGTCGTGATGCGCCCTCGAACTCGGTGGCGCTAGCCCATTGCGGCCACCCACGCCAAAACGCAACTCACCGAGCGCGCGACTCCAAGCATTCACCCAGCGCCTTGCAGCGGCGCGCTCTTCTTACCCATTCGCGTGGCCGAGCCTGAGCATTGCTTGCTGCATGCGGCACATGATGTAAGTCCTTCGATGCTTTGTGCAGTCACCTCGCATGTCCATTGCAATCGCCTTTCAGAAGGATGGATGACTCTCAGTCACGCGACTGGCTCACCGACATCGCAGCGAATCTCAAGGTCGTGCGCCAATCTGAGGCAAAGGGTAAGCGCCACACGCAATGTCCAGGCTGGTACTCAGGTTATCGCCCAGTTGCACTTCTCGGCCTCTGTTTGCAAAGATAGACGTGTGCTCAGCCGATATTAGGCGCGCTCAGAGCACGAAGACTCACAGGGCAGGTCTCGACTCCCGTCAATTCTCTGGCAAGCAAAGGTAACGAATGTGACTTCAGCAGAGTACGAAGAAACTCATCCTGTGACCGTTGAGCTAGATGGTCGTCGTCATGAAGGGACGTATCGAGTGATGACTGGGACTGTCATTGTCTATTTCCATGGCGACGTGAAGTTTGCATCGCATGGAAGAGACCGCCCAGAAATTGTCGCGCGCTGGCTGTTGACAGACCTATACCGCAAGCACAGAAGGGACGGCACCGACGTCTGAAAAGAAAAAGCCCACCAAGACGGTGGGCTGAATCCATATCGTGGAGACATGGAGGAGACGCTTCAAACTCTACGCCAACTTATATTGCGGCGCAACATGAAAGAACACTGAACTCAAGAGTAAGCGTTCGCTTAACCAACTGTGTCGCTCGTCGCTCCTGACGCTTGCACGGCTGTTCTTCCAAGCGGCATGACCCCTGCAGGTATGGTCTACCGGCCCTTCTTTTCGCACTATAGAACGCCGCTAGCCGCCGAAAGCCAGAACGCCAGTTCTGCATCCGCCTTGCCCCCTTTTCCCGGAAAATAACGGTCTTGCCACTTGTCATTGGGCTGGAGCCCTTGCCAACTGTCCTTGGTACCGTACTGAGCCAGAAGGTAGCGCCAGCGGTAGTGGTCATACACATCAAGCACGTGGACCGTGTAGGCTTGGGCGAGGCTCGAATTGCCCTCGATGATGAGAAGGTTCTCGTCATTCGTGAACGACGCCTTGTAGCCAAGATTGTGGCTGCCAACAACCACCGTGCAGTTCTCGGGGTCGAACGGGTCGATGACGACAATCTTGTCGTGGATGACTGCATGCCCGGCATTTAGCAGTTCCTTTTCCCACATGCCAAATGTGTCGTCGATGGCGGTGGCCGGTATAACCTGCGCAGGGTCGTCCGGCTCGTGCTGATTGTCGTGCAGGTCGATAACGAAGTTCCCGGCGCGCTCAACGTTGGTCAGTGCTCCGCGAATGAACAGGTCTCGATTTGCGGCCAGTGCTTTGGCTGCTGCGTCCACGATGCTTGGCTTGCCCGGGTCAAAGCAAAGGAACAAGACAGCATGCTTAGCCGCAGCGATACGCCCCTCCACGTCGGCCATATCGACCGGTGCTTGCTTAACGTTCGCGGGCTTGTTTTTTTGCGCCGTGTTTGGCGAAAACCAGACCGCTGCTTTTGTCGCGCCTGGTACGTTGACGTTTACTGGCGTCTCGTTGCTTGTTCGAAATGTCTTCCCTTGCAACGCGTGCGGGTCACCATTGGCCGCGTCGGTGTCCTCCTTCAGGCGGTCCCAATAATCGGAATAGGCTTGGGCGACGCTTGCGGAGCGAACAATCAGGCTATTGTTGGTTTGAGCACAAAGGCCAGTGGACGTCCAGTTCGTAGAACCGGTCAACACCGCGGTGGGCTTGTTCTGCGCATCGAGGTAGAGCACGAACTTGTTGTGTCCAATGTGGCTGCCGTCGGGAAGGATACGGTCAAGCACGTCTACGCCGGAGTGGTGCAGCGCGTCCCGCGCTGGTTTGTTTTCCTTGTCGGGGTTATCACTCTTGCTGTCGAAGGTGTTCGACAGAATCATGTGCACCTGCTTGTTGCCGATGAGATACGACTCGAGGCCTTTGTCGTTCAGTTCATAGAGGGCCGCATAGCAGTTGCCACGTTCCTTGTTGGCCTCGAGTAGCAAAGCAGGCAACGCTTCCGTGAGGTCGCTCGACAATGATTTGCGCAACGCGTCATTCGGGTCGGCAATCCGTTTTAGCAATGCGCCGGCGTCGGGCGCGCCAGTGCGTTTGCTGAGCGGCACCTCATGGGTTAGCGCCTGGGTCGCGAGGATTCCACGGTTGAAGTAAGCTTGAAGAGTAGCCTCCTCGCCGTCCGGGCCGTGGTCGGCTGTCAATGCGACTGGATTCGAGAAGAGCGGCCGTACATCCGGGTCTGCCGATAGTGTCGGCAAACCCTTGTCGTCGAACGTCCCCTTCATGGGAATGATTTGGTAGATGTATGGACCCGGCGACGCGAGATTCGTGACGTACAAATCCTTCCAAAAGAACTTCTGGATGGGAGCCTCCAAGGTAGTTTGACCACCCTTCCCTGCAATAGGGTCCCCCGGAAAGCCCGCCATCGCAGGCAACGACTCGCCTTGTGCGTCATCGACGTCCGTTTTGGCTTCGTGCGCGGGAATGCGACGAACATCGCATCCGACGCAACCCTCCAGCTTGCTCGCAAATGTCCAGGCAATCAGAATTACATCATTGTTCGAAAACGCGATACATTTTGCGGACATATCTCCCTCCATATGGGTCTCCAACACCATGGATGTCGCCGATTCGTTGGCGACCAAGGGAGATTAATTGGCGAAATACGACAATTTTGCGACGGACAGTGCGGTGACCAACATACCTTATGCCGGCACGGAAAAGCCCCAGCGCGCAATGCAGCAGTTCGCGTGATGAGAACGTGATTGCCTTGAGTATTTGGAATCGTTAGGACAGCGGCAAAGGATTCTGGGAGCACACCGACCGTAGCACAAGGCTCGCGACAAAATGAACGCCGTCCTCCGTCGGAGCGGGAGGCTCCAGTGCAGGTGAATGTCCTCTAGAGGTTGGCCAGCGTTCCAGCTCCCTAACATGCAGGGCTTCTCTCTGAGGCAGTGACAGGCGCGATTCGTCGCATAGGGGACGGTCGCCTTCGTCATGAATGCGCGAATGCCTAGGTAAATTAGGTAGGTGGCCCCCGACCGATACGTGCGGTTTTCGGACGACCTTGGTCGCTGAATCACGCACTTTTCGTGCAAGCGCCGCCATGGACACGCGTGCCATCTACCTTCAAACTTTTCTCTGGGTACTCACCCGCCGCCTGGGTCTGTATTCACAGCGCGGATACGCCGAACACGCTTCAAACCGGCCATGTGGGCCGCTACGCTGTACGATGACACCAATTTTGCAAGCTGGACATCGCTCCTCGTTAATCACTTCACCGGTGGTCGACTCAACTGTGACGGCCCTATCTTCAACGAGCTCATCCAAAAAGGAAGATGCTTCTCCCTTGACGGTCAAAAGTACGACTGAGCGACGCGCTCGAGTCAGAGCGACGTAGAACAGTCGCCGCTCTTCGCCAAGGGGATAAGCGTCACCGCTCGGCATAGCCATTGTCAACACAGGGTCATCTACACGAGTGCTCGGGAACGAACGGCTGAGCATGCCAGGCAGATTGACGTAGTCCGCCTGCTCTGTGCTGGCCGAAGATACCAGTTTCGGCCAGCCGCTTTTTGAAACGGTGATGAATGTATGTTGCTCAGATGTTACTTGCATGACCAAGCATTCGGGCGAACTCTCGGACAGCGACATGGGGCGTGGCCAACCTTCCACAAGTGAACGATGCGTGCTCAAGATTTTTCCACGTCGAGACGACCTTTGTCCGTAGCGATGTGCAGCAGGATAAATCCGCAAGTACCGGGACACTGACAATGGCTTGGCTTACCGCAGTCCTGGTCCATGCCATCCGAGTGTCCTTGAACAGGCGCCTGTGCGTCTGCTGGCTTACTCCCTCGGATTGGTTCCTGTGCCGTGACTAACTCGATTCTTTCGCTAGGCTCGCGTTCTTGGACTGGCACCCGACCTTCGCCGGACTTACGCCCCTCTTCAAGACAGGCGCTGCACTCGTTGCTTCCCTGAGTGTGTGAAAGATGGGACTCGTTATATAACACGTCGTAAAAGCATGACACGGTCGACCTGCTTTGTCCGTCCCCAAGGCTCACTCGTTGCGTCACTGCGAGCAACGGGTGGCTCGCACCGCATCCGCGCAGTCGTCTGAACTCGATGGTGTTGCGCTCCAGCTTGCGAACTTCTTCTTGATGGCCGTAACGCAGTTCGACAACACTAAGTTCGAATTCGTCAGGTTGACATCTCACTTTGACGGTTAGTGCTGTTGTATTTCCCGCAATGTCCGAGATGATATAACTCCTTATTTGCGCGGTGTCAGAGCCGTAGTTCGTCCATACGGCCGGAGCCACAGAAATGGGTGTGATTGCCCCAGGCGCGACACCCGACAACGCATCGCGACCCGTAACAATGATGCGGTGCGCTTGGGGGTCATAGAAGATAACTGCTTCCGGCGGAGTTTTGTCAATTTTGACAGTCAAATCATTCGGGACCTCGACGTTTTGCGAGTAGTCCACGGAGTGATACTGCAAGTCATGTATTCCCTCATTTGAAATCAACAGCGGACCGGAAGCCGCAATCGAAGGGCCTCCATCTAACAGATACTCCGTTCGCGCGACTCCAGATATATCATCTGTCGCTGCAAAGGTCACCGTGACGTCTGTGCGATTCCAGCCTGCAGCGTTTGGTGGTGGCGAAACGTCAGCCTGCGTAGAAGGTGGGGTCGTGTCCGGAGGTAGGATGCGCTGCATGTCTTCGGGGGTTATCTCGTCGACAGTTGTCGCCATCGGCGGCTTAAACGCGCCGCCCGCTCCGATTGCCCCCCCCTTTAATCTGAGGTTCTTCCAGTCGTCATAGGGTGTGAGTGCTGATGAAAGTGTGCCGTCGCCGTTGATGTCGAAGGTAACGTTTTTATCGGTCGATATGCCATTCCCATTCCAGTCGATTGGTTGGCTGGCGTCAGCAACTGTGACAAACGTACCAGCCTTTCCAGGTGGCGTAACCCAGTGACTGGTCTGCACACCCTTTGCAGCTGCACCAACCCCAGAAGTCTCGTCGAGATTGGTTTCGTCTAGCGTATCAAGAGCAACGTTAGAGTAATCGAGGATACCGGCGACGCCGTTTCGAGTGAGCCCTGTAAACTGAAACAGATAGTTCATCAAGCTCACGTAGTTGGGCTTGTTGTTGACGTCGTCACCGCCACCGTGATGCAGGCCGAGGTTGTGGCCGAGCTCGTGCATCAGCGTGCCCGCTTGCTGAAGGTCGGTTGGCGCAGTAGTACAGCAGGACGTTAGGCTGATAATGAAGTCGCTTCCCGGTATCGTGCGGGCGACTCCGCTATTTGTGAGGGTGCTTATCTGATGTGCGCTAATCACATAATGGAAGATTGCCGTTCTGCCGGTGCTCGTGAACCCGCCCGGAGCGTTCTTTATTTTGTCGAACGCCGTCCAGTCGTAATTGTTCACACCTCCGGTTCCGAGGCTCGTCACCTCTGTCAGCTGTTTGGCACGACTCAGAGCTCCCCAAGTTTGGCTGGTCGCAAAGTTCATGATGCTGTTGGGCCCTGCATCGATGTGCAGGTTGATGCCTACAGAGCCCGTACGGCTTTTGTAGGGGGCGTTCGCGAACGCGTCAACGACACTCTTTATCGCCGCGGCCGAAATTGCATGACTATGCGTTGAGTCGGCCATCCAGTCGAGCTGAATAAAGATATCCGGCTTATTTACTGTAGCCCCCATTGCCGGCAGGTCAATAAACTGCGGGCCACTTCCATCACCCGGGTCGATGGTTACGCCATGGAGCTTCCAGTCATCAGGAATGCCGTCACACGTCGAAGAGGAGCAGTCAAAAGTCCAATTGACTGTGGCGTTGTCACCGTCGCCACCCGACCGCCCTGCTTTGTACCCATCAGGGACCGACTCGTCATAGCTGTTCGAGCCAACGAAAGGGTTGTCCCAGTGAAAGTGGGCCGTCCCAGCGGTCTGCCCCGGTGCGGTTTCAATGTCGTAGAAAACCTCACCCTCAGTGCCGGTGGCAACGCCAGACGATTCTGACTCCCAGCTCCCGGTTGTTCCCGGTTCGATGCGACTCGGCGGGTTTGTGGTGATGATGCCGTGGCTAAGGCTGCCATGATTGTAAATTAACGCGACATCCGAAGCGTTCTTCAAGTTCACAGATACACTACGCGCGGCCATACCGCCTCCAAAACAGGTATTTATGAAAATACCGACACAATTAGTTTTCGAAATACCGTCAGTAAGCCCGCTTCGAAACGTCAAATGGGATATAAATGTCTGACGACGAACAAGAAAATCTTGCATCCGTCAGAAAGCGCTATACGAGCGATTCGAATGATTTCCACATGGGGCAGCTGCCCTCTAACCTTGCTCTAAAGGCACATAAAAACACTTTTCTTTCATCCCAATGAATAGGACTTACTTTTCAAATCACCTCCTTTCTATTTACACGTTCAGTCAAGCATCGACTCGCTTCAATCTGCCATTTCTTAAATAGTATGGAACTTGCCTTTGTAACGTCTTCGTATAGAAAATCCTAATATTTGCATCGCCTTCTACGTTAACGAGATAGTTAATTTAGGATTACTAACAAACTTCAATATCAAACATATGCCCTTCCGCCGTTTGGACGACATAGTAAGCGCAACTACAGAATACCTTCAACTTCCATACAATATAGGCGAAACAACCTTAAGGATTCTGTTTTTTTGTTCGGTGTCGAACATATTTTTTGCGTCGGACACTTTTCGTCAGGAGTTCCATCGTATGCATCGAGCACGACAGATTGGACGTGTCGCCAACGACCACGAACAAACCGATTTGAGACGGCGATTACCTCGTTCGACAACATATCGACAAGAGAAAACGTGGATGCGTTATCGAAGTGCAGTGTAGCTCAGCCTTATCAAAACCGATTCGTCTCCGGTTTGCATTCATGTAAATACGATACATTCTTCGCAATATTCTGGAGCTCCGCGTTCGGTTGTCCGTGCGCACAACACTGGCGCCAATCCCTTCTGGGGGAAAACCGGTCACTACAGCATCGCGACGGCGGCCATTGAGGCCTTGACCTCGCCGGCGCTGGAGACTTTTCTTGACGTCAACGTTGAGCGGATAAGTTTCCGCCCGGACCAACTGAGCCCTCAGCAAATTCGAGACAAACTCTCCAATGGGGAGTTTGTAGAACTGGCGGACGTGCCAGGCCTCGTATGGAAAAAGACCTCGGATAGGGTACCTGGCGGCCGCGACTACGCGCAAAACGCCGGACCGGAACACCCGAACCACTATGCTGACATCGACGAGCCTGATAGCGAAGGCAAAACGCTTCGAGACCTGACGCTCGCGGGAACAGAGTTCATGAGTGTTGAGAACTGGCGAACCTGGTATCAGAAAAACCGCCATACCGATGCGAAATCGCAAGGCCTACTGCCGTTCCGGGTCTGGCAAATCTTTGGCGAGATGGTACGCCAGCTCCAAGCAAAGAATGATACGAAATTCCTGTGTGCTGCCGGCGTGCTCGCGCACTACGTCGGCGATGCCTGCCAGCCATTGCACGGTTTCTATCATTCCGACGGCTATCGCGATGCCAAAGGTGCGACGACTAAGAGTTGACCTGGCAAGGACGTCCACTCGACCTATGACAACAAGATGGTCGACCGTCATTCGAAGGAGTTGCTCGACGCGATTCTGCCTGCAGCCACGAG
Organism: Paraburkholderia sp. J11-2; assembly: GCF_905220185.1. Lineage (NCBI taxonomy): Bacteria > Pseudomonadati > Pseudomonadota > Betaproteobacteria > Burkholderiales > Burkholderiaceae > Paraburkholderia > Paraburkholderia sp. J11-2. Next base: position 286,104 of record NZ_CAJMYY010000005.1, read on the forward strand.
GTTCGCTGAAATAATTCCAAACATCAAGGATGGCCGAGACGCGGCACTCGCAACTGTGACGTTGATGGCCTATTCCGCGGAGACTTTGCCGCCCAGTACGCCCATCGACGAGTACATCAGGCTCGGTGGCGGCACATCTGTAAAGGTCGTCGACGGGCTTTGGGACGCTTTTGGTAAGCAAACCGCGGCGGTGATGGGTGCAGGCGCCCGCTACCTAGCAGCCATTTGGGATGCGGCGCTCGCGGCCGCCGGGACAGACCTTCCTGACGAAAACCACGAAATCCCCAAGAGGACCTCGCTGCTGTGTATCAGGACAAGGACTTCGTTCCGTCGTTGACACTGGACAAGATTGGCGCTGTTATAGAGTGAGCATCTCTAAATCGGCGAGGTAACGAAAGCTCGATTCCCGTTTTGAACAAGAATGCTCGTCCCGTGTGGCGGACGGAAGACGCGCGCCTAAAGTGCGCTTCTTCTTTGCTTGAATCAGCTCGGCGTGCTGCCGCTGCGTGAGGTATCTCACGGCAAAATCTTCCGGCAGGGCGTTCGTCCGAAAACCCACTGCGCGTCTTTACGTGCCCAATAGATTCTCGACTACTACTCGCTATTCTCCTCTTTGCTGCCGCCCAACTTCCGCTCCTGCCCAGCCGGAACTTTGCCAAAGAAGTGACCGATTGAGGCACCAACGCACAACTGCAATACTCCCAACCAATATACTGATTCGTGCAGCAGTTTGAGGTGGTCATCTGGTAGCAGGCCTACTGTCGGTGGCATTATCAATAGACCAGATACGCTCAACAGGTAAAGCGTCGACAACAAGATTGCAATCACGATACCATAAATTCCAGCGTCACCATGTTTCGTGTTGGATTGCCTCGAAGCATAAATCGTAGCAAGGATGATTGAGATTGTGGGAAGCATCATCGGCAGGTACCACTTCCACATTTCATTAGTGGCGGAACTAAAGCTTGGGTCATCACTTCCTAATACAGTCCGTATTACCAAGAGCGCACACTGAATGACGAAGAAGCAGAGCCACACTCCACCCAAGATGTTCTGTGCGGTTCGCGTTCTCACTGAACTACCTCCAGTCCGGAAATAAGGGATGCCCTTTGCAGATGCCCCATCGCATCCAACTGACCGGGCTCCAAAGCCTGTGCGTCGACCCCATCCGCTTTCCAGAATTCGTAGATTAGCACAGTACATTTCACATGTTCGCTTGCCTTCCTGTTCTCGAGAGAAGTAGATAGTTTATTGGCACCGCCCTTCAGAGATTTATCAAAGAATGACAATTCTGGGTAATTTCCACTACCTATAACGGGCATGTCCGTCACCAAAAATACTAATATCTGGTAGTAGCCTTTTGGCGCGCGTGCAAATTGTTTAATAACCGATTCCATTGACCACGCCTCCCCGTAGTTAACCTTGACGGCCCATCTAGCAGGCGGCTTCAGCGGCGTCCACAATGAGTCGGTTTGCTCTACCCTCGTTACTAAAGCAAATCCACATGGAAACGGATAATATTGCTGCGAGCCATAGTTAGCTTTTCTCAATAGCTTATTTAGCGCTAACTCTATATCACCGAAGGTAAGTGCTCTCCCATGAGCTGGCGTCGCAAATTTCACATCGAGGGGTTGGGATTCTGCGGACGGCTGAGGCACCGGATTGGGGAAAGAATTGCTGGAAACTTCGGTCTCGCACTTACTAACTTGAGCTAGCTGTTCGCGCTCTCCTTGCACATCGGCCGCCGCGGCCGGCGGGGCCTTGCTCGCTTCTTCAGTCGAAGTAGTTCTATCAGCCGGCGGCGCGACATCTGCCGCCGCAGCTGCAGGAGCCGAGGCTGCGGCGGCATCGGAAGCAGATGCTGCAACTCGGTCAGGTGCCTTCTTGCAGGATGCCAACAGCAAGCAAAGCACTGTAATTGCGAGCGCTCCCCGAAATAACCGAGTCGAGTAGTGGCGCCCACTTTTTTTCGAGTTGTCCATACGCGCAGCCATTGTCGTCTCCTTCTTACATTTTCGGACCGCCGCCCAATCAGCGCACTTGGCGAGCAGCCCGACGGAAATCCTAGTTCACTCTGGGTGAGGCCTCGGCAGGGCAATCCAGAATTACCTGTTCATCAGATTAGCTAACCTTTTTTGTTTATTAACCTCTCCACCTGCGTGCAAGTCACCTACTACGCCGCGGTCTAACGACAAGCGGAAGTAAAAAATCACACACATTGTTTTTGTTGCTTAATACTTAGTTGATGGATGAATTTTGATAGGTAATTTGAAAACAGTTAATTTTATTTATCCCAATAATCAAATCATTTCCTTTGCTATGTGTTAGCAAAGACACACAAACTCGAGAATGGTTAGCGCGCGCAAACTTCACGGGCAATGCAGCAACCGTGAATCACTTAACCGGAGTCGTAGCTCGTAGCTCCCACTAAGCGAGCGAAGAGCTCAAAGATAGACGTCCATTCATGCGAGCGACTGGCGCGCCCCCCTATCGCGTGCGCTCGGCGCGCATCCGGCGCAAGAATGCGTGGGCGTCGAATCGGGTTGCGGGCCCGGACTTCTCGCCCCGCTTTAGGGCCCTTTGGAGGGATACTACGTCTACTTCGGCGCCTGCAGCGCTAAGCGCGGTTCGAAATCTTTTTGCCCGAAGCGTTACCCGTAGCGGAGATTTGTCGCCCAGCAAGCGCCTGCGACCAACGTCAAGAAATACATCTGTAACATCTGTATTGGTGGCATGGATAACGGAAGTCGCCTCAGTTGTTTTTCGAGCCGGCATAGGTAGAGCGAGCCGTCTGCATGCGTCGCTCGTGAATTTGGTTTGCGACCGACTAACATGGAAGACTGTTCTCCGCGTCGTTGGAACAGGAGAAGACTAGCGCGAGATATCCCTCAGCTACACATGCACACAGTGCGGGCCGCCTTTGCTCGCATTCCTGCTGGACCACCGGCACGACAATGTTGGGTGTCGCTAAACGCAGGTCCGCATTGAAAAGTTGTCGACAACCGTTGATGTTAAAACGCGAGGCGTCAGTCAAACCGCATGCAGGCAAGGCGGCGACGTCATAGCCAGCCTGCGCCTAAACATACACGTCACACAACGTCAACCACCCCAACCACCGTTCCGTCGTCATCTCATGCCGAAATTACACACATTCTGACACGCACGAACCGGCCTTGACCAAGCCTGCCGCCTGCTGGCAATCGCGCAAACCGGCTTGCACTACGACTACCAGTCGAGCAAAACTCGCAAGCGCTCTATGAGCCAGTCGGTTTCCAGACCTTCGGTCCACTGCCTGCCCTCAACCGCGCGCCTCATCCGTCCCAGCGTAACGTCGTGTGAATGCTGGGGATACTTGGCGGCATCTTTTTGGGCTTTGGGAACAAGTTGGTGCACGAGGTCTTCGCACACGTCCCAGCGCTCGTATCGCTCGCGAGCCGTCAGCCCCACGACAACTCGACCGGCGATTATTCGCGCCGCCAGTTTTGGTTGCCGCCCCGACAATGACGCGGGCGTCGTGTCGAGTGGAAAGTCATCCGGTATTTGCGCGCTTAGCCCTTCCTCAAGCAAGATTTGTTCGGCATCCAGCATAAGTGCGACCACGCTGATGTCTTGGTCTACTTGCTCCCATAGCAACCGCGTGCCCGATTCGCAGACTTTAACCGCGTTTCGCTGTTCGGGCGTCGCTGCTAGCAAATTTTGAAGCCATTTAAAAGGAATCCGAAATTTTCGCTCATCCGTCATCAGGAGCGTGAAATCGCCCGCATTTATGGTGACCGACACTGCTACCGGGTCATCAGGACTTGTCATTCGCTACCCCACTAAGAGTCAAACCTCTTAGCACCACGGATAGTAGATGAACTGATTCCGCTTCGTCAGTTGCTGTTTAAAGTCCTTCAGCTCTCGTTCCGACGGACGAACCTTCACAAGCTCCGGTGGAAGATGGTGGACTGCCACACGAAAATGAACATCCGCCTTTGTATCGTACGGTAGCGGCCTAGCGAAATCGAAGCGTGAGAACGTAGAGAACAGCCTCATCCATTCCCTCATTTGCTCGTCTTGCATCAGTTCGCCCAACGGCTCTCCCTCGCCCATCTCAAAGGGAAACGCCATCTCGAAACTTCCCATATCCGTCTCGACGCATAGTTTGTACTGGTCCATCGCGAAAATGGCAGCGGCAATTGTCGCGGGATGCGTCGTGGCGAGCAGTCTGGTTGCGTCGCCAAGCAATTCCCCAACCCAAACGCCACGTGAATTCGGATAAAACCTGAGTTTCAACATTTTCTCCTCCCCGCGCCGCCCTAGTACCTTAGCGTCATGCGTGATTGTGATTCGAACGCAATCACCCTCCGCGGTTTAAGACTAGCGCCATAGACAAGTCGGGCCGCCGCAACCAGCTTACTGCTGACCACAAGCACATCGTCGCATCCTCCCAGGACTACGTTTCCAGCATGCGCCGAAGGAACGCATGACCGTCGAACCTCGAAGCCGCACCCGAGTGCTCACCGGCCTTGAGCGCCATCCTAAGTACAACTGTGTCCATCTCAGCGTTCGCAATACGCAGAGCGACTCGGTAGCGCTTTGCTCGACGCGTTGCCTGAACCGGAGATTTGTCTCCTAGCGAACCTCTCCTACTGACAAGAAAGAAGTACTTCGCAATTGGTGTCATGCCCACGGGCAACGGTCGAAGCAGCTTCCCCAAACGATGGCGGTCCAACGAATTGTCCGCAAGTACCGCAGGAAAATAGCGCCAGTTGCCAACTGGCACCGAAAACAACTCGCCGCACTGCACTAGGTACAACAAGCAGCTGCGCGAAATGCCTGCTTTCTGACAAAACCGCTCAGGCGACAAAAGCTCCCCCCGACGTACGAGTCGACGCCGTCGCATACGTACCTGCAAGCTCGAATTCCGCCAGGCACCACGGACTGAGATGGACATCATCGAGGAGCTATCGAGGCGAAGATTTGGCGTACACGGTCGACCTCGGCTTTGAGTTGATTCGCTTAATGTGTCTACCCTGCCGTCATAGCGAGGCAATAATCTTACGTAGGATTGTGACGGCATCGTCCTCGGGCGCGTAGTATGTCGGCTCGGCATCCCAGCGCGGATAATCGTAGGTCTGAATGCTCGCTCTAGCAATGCCGTTGCGAGCGTGTATGTCCAGTCTCACCACTGGCATCTCGTTGCTTTCGAATTTTCGTCCTACGACCACGGTCATGCCATTACCACTCGGCCGCCCGACGGTATATCGCTCACCACACAACTCGAGCACCTTCTCTGCCTCCTCGAGGGGCCCGTAGGGCTCCTTATCGTACGGCGCTACGCTGCCATCAATTTCGCACAGTAGTGGCAAAGGAGCCTCGCCGGGTACAAACTCTCCGTCAAAAATTGAGATTTTTAGCATTTGCGGCCTCCAGGAGGCTTAGTGGCAACAGCCAAGACGTTTTCGAGCGGCTCGACAGGTATTGACCCGCACCCGCATTAGCCGTTTTGTAAGGAACATTCGCCAACGTAAATTGCAATCCGTAGCGTCGCTTCAATCATCATGTCCTCGAAACCTCTTTGTTGGGCGCTGTCATCCGTCCCGAGCAGGCCAGGCGAGGCTGCCACTGGCCTATGCTATTGAGTCGCCGGCGAAGAGAGCAAAGTCGAGGACTTGCGATAAACACGCACCGCAAGTTTGCACGCTTCCTGGATACTTATTCCGGGTAAAGTCGCGGTTGTTTCGGCCGCCCACTTTGCAAGCAATGCGACCTCCGTTTGGTCCTCAACTGATGCACCTAACGCAGCGAGCGCAGCGCACATAAGCTCATCGCTTGGATGCACCCGCCCATTGACCGCAAGCCCCCCCGTTTCGGCGACCTCACAGAGACAAAAATATATGGCTTCAAAAGCGCAGCGGTATCGGCTTAGTTTGGAAACTCGGTCATTGTGCGCATCTCGAAGGTATGCAGAACTAAAAGCAATGCGTGGCCGTTCAATTTCTACCTTCGGAGTGCGCCCCCTGATGAGTCGGCCGAGCGCCCAGCCGACTAGCGCGCAGCCGGCAGGAACGAAAAACAACGGCGCTAGGTTTTCGAACATCGGTCCGCTTCCGAATGAGGCGCAGTCTGTCCGCCAAAGCGTTCACATGCCCTACACCACTGCGGTCGTCAGCATTCCAGGGGTACGCGTAGCTTCGGAACTGAAAAACATCGTCGCAGAACGGCCGGCATAGTCGGTCTTCGGACTCGCGACGCCATCGGTGTACCGGCCGTGTCGCTAACTCCCCTTTACCGGTAAGCGCGACGGCTATGCCTCGAATCACGAGGACCCATTCGCTGCCGGCAAAAGGTGTTACTCGACTAGCCGCGCGAGTCCGACAGGCTCATCACGGAGTTCGTAGACGCGGATGTCGTATGACGCACAAGCGGTGTCGCCGCCAACCTTGGCGATTTCGACCGCTCCCACAACCGTGCGACCTGAGGCCCACCACCGAGAGCAGTTCTGCAGTTATTGTCAGCATCTCCACTCCAAGCTAGGCTGGCGCCGCATAATCTCATATACGCGACAATAGTCGCGTATATGAGATTATGCAAATACATACAAGCCGAAATGCAGCAGTCGAGGGCAGTAGGCACGCTCTGCAGCGCCTTTACTTCTAGAAAATGGGGTACAGAGGGAGGGGGGAACCTTTAAGCCTACGCTCGCGGAAATGGCGTGCGGGGGCGACGGGATGCCGAAAGCCGCGGCGACTAGAGCACGTCGGTGAGGTCCACCCGAAAGTCAGTTCGGCCGAGCGCCGTCATGGCTTGCAAGAAAAAGGCAAAACTAAAGCTACCGCGGGACAGCTTGCTCGCAATTGAGCGCTCGGTTTCGGCTACGCCAATCAGGGCCATTGCTGCTGCCAGTTGCCGGTATGTCACACCTTGCCTTGCAAGTTCTGCTCGCAGGACGTTGCCCGCGATTTGGTACCAGTCAGCCATCTCCGCCCGACCCCGTTTAAAAGGCGGATTATTCCTTGCCTATTCTGTTTACGCTTCTATAATCTCATATATGCGATGTTTTATCCATATTTGAGATATCCGTTTGCTTATGCTTGCAATCCCTGCAGAGCACGACTCGCGCCAACCTCAAATTTGAGCAAGGTCGCACGCGCAAGCCGGCTCGCGGCGCGCGCCGACCCTCCAGCGAGGTATTAACGCCGGCGGAAGCGTTTATTGCGCCGACCTTTTCCTCGCTCGTGGGCTGCGCTCTCCTCAGTGCCTAACCCAGGCATCCGCCGTTCCTAAAGAAAGTGCGGTGCACCGTCACTTCTAAAATTTAGAAAAGCTTCGCCTGGTCCTCCCCTCGCTATATGTCCCGAGCACAGCTTGCTCGTGGAAAAATTACGGGAGTCGTGATGAGCAAAGGAATTCAGAAGTGGTCGGAAGCGACCATTGCCAGACTTATTAAGGAAGGTCGAGGTTCAGGAGAAGGTCCCAATTACGTCCCTTGGGTCGGCGTCCATGACGTGGCCTCGTTGGGACGCACTCACCGCGCGTGGAGTCCAACGTACGAAAGAACCATCCATCTGCTCTCGGACGTCGAATGGCGTACGTTCATACTCCTGGAGTATTCACGGAAATTTCCCGAGTTGTACGAAGGGTACCCGCTCGACCGAAAAATTACGCTTGAAATCTCGGCAGCGCTTGGAATCGCACACCCATGCTACCCACGAACCACCATCCCCATGGTGATGACAGTCGACTTCCTCGGCGTGGACAGGCGAGTTGGCAACGCGCGTATCGAAGCTTTTGATTGCAAGCGTTCCGAGGACATGGACAGCGAGAACGCAGAACGAACAATCGAAAAGCTCGAGATTACCCGCGCCTATTTCGCCGGTATGAACGTGCCGCATCACCTTGTCCTGCACTCACAGCTCCACGACCAAACCGTGAGAAATGTTGAGTGGATTCGTAGCGGCATCCTCAAGCATGACGAACCGGAACCCTACGAGGGTTACTTCAGAGAGAAGCTCGAACAGATGAACAACGAGCTTACGAACGGAACATTCACTTGCTCGCTGTCCGAGTACTGCCGCGCGTTCGATGAACGGCACGCAATGCGAGCAGGCGAAGGCTCTCGCTTAGCACGCATGCTTCTTTGGGAGCATAGGTTGAAATGCAACCTTAGCAATATCGATGTGAATAAGCTCTCAGTAAGCAGTCTCCCAGGGAATCTTGAGCATGACAGCCGGCGCGCAGCTTAAAAGCAAACAGGATTCATCCTGCAGAACCATCGATATTATATGGGCATTTAATATGAACGTCCGCACTACAGACCGCAGCTCAATTGAGACAGAATTTACGCTGCTCAATTCATCAATCGACATTGCGCGTCTCGCGACACGCTCCAAAGCTCGCAAGCGTGCGCGCAGCGTCGCGAACAATTTCAATCACTCAGCGACTGAAAACATCGACGAATTCTGCGCAACCCTCCGAGCGGTACTGGCAAACTCTGGACAACAACACTAGGCATTTTTAGACGCGAAAAGCGCTCAAAAAACCGACTCATCAGAGATTAGCATGAACCTATTGAAGAATGACATCTTCGACGGAAACGATGGTTGTCAGTATCGCGTTGTGAAGACCACGTCAGTTAACGCAGGCTGGGTAATTAATCTTTCTCAAGCCCGACAATGGCCCGTGGAGCGCGACTTCGGCGTACTTCGCAGCCACTCGCCTCGAACCACAACCAGTCACAAATCGCCCGACTTCGCTTTTTACTCCGAAAGGGCTCGCAGCCGCGCCAATGCTGCCTATGAGGCCATTCGCCCGCTGCTTCTAAATGAAGACGGCACGGAGAATACCGACATCCTCTGCGAGTCGAAGAGAAGCAAACTCGTACGCGCTCGCGCGCACGAACTGAAGATTTCTAAGACGACCATCTATCGCTATTTGAACCTGTGGTGGACACAGGGACAGAGCAAACTCGTCCTCATCCCCGGCAGCGCCCGAAATGGGAAAAGCAAACCGATTGGCACAATGGGACGTGGGCGGCCATCTCCCGACAGCCAATACAAGACTTTCCAGATGGGTCTGGACGACGTCAAAACGGCCAAGGCGTTCATTCAAGAGCGCTACGTAAAAGGGCTCATGCAACCTTGACCTCGGTCCACCGAGACCTGATTGCAAGTCGTTACTCTTTTGAGGATGGCGACGGAAAAGTCACGATGCGGCCGGAAGGGGAGCACCCTTCTATCCATCAGCTTCGTAACATCCTCCGAAAGCACTTCACTCCGGAAGAAGTGATACGCGGCCAGCTCGGCAACAAAGAGTTCGAGCGCGAGCACAAGCCTATGGTCGGTAGCGCGCTTGAAGAGGCTGTCGCGCCAGGTCACATTTACGAAATTGATGCAACTATCCTTGACCTATTCCTCGTTGCAATTGCAAATCGCGAACGCATTATTGGCAAGCCGACGCTGTACTTGATTTACGACCGGAAGACCCGCCTCTGCGTCGGATTTTACCTCGGCCTCGAGAATGCATCTTGGACCGGCGCCATGCTGGCAATTCTCAGTATCGCCGCCGACAAACGTGCGCTCTGCGAAAAATATGGTCACCCTTACGACCCGAGGCATTGGCCTGCCCATTGCGTTTATCCGTCCAAGTTCCTTGCAGACCGCGGCGAAATGGCCTCGTTCAACAGCGACCGAATTTGTGATGGTATGGAGTCGACGATTTCAAACACGCAAGCGCTTCTTCCAATCCGAAAGGGACTTGTCGAGTCAAAGTTCCATGCTACGCACACCGCAATAAAGAGCGGCACCCCGGGGTATGAACCGCCTCGCGAAGCAAAGAAGCGGCGCGGAAAGAAATACCATCTTGACGCGTCACTAACCCTCGAGGAATGCACAAAGCTCATCCTGGGTGTCATCATCGAGCACAACATCACCGTTATGAAGAATTACGAGCTCTCTCCCGAGCAGACTTTGGCGGATTGGAACGCAATTCCCTCTGAGCTGTGGGAAAGGGAAGCTGCGCACAACGGATGCGGGGGCGCGCGATACGCATACGACTACCTCCACATGCAGTTGATGCCGAGGGATAGAGCAATCGTGACTCAAGAAGGAATCAACTTCCGTGGCTGCCAATACACATCTAAAGACAAACCTATCCATCAATGGATGATTCAGGCCGGTCTAAAGAAGAGCTTTAAGGTGGAATGCTCGTATGACCCTCGCCTCGTGGACAATATCATTGTCCACGGTAGTGAAGGGAAAACGTACTCCTGTGAGCTTACAGACGACAGTAAAAAATATGCAGGCTACTCGTTCGCCGAAGTCAATTTCGTCAGAGCGCACGCGCGGCGGCTGAAGCGGGCAGAGTGGGCCGACAAGCTGCAAGCCAGTATTGACCGTCAAGTTCTTGCGAACGTTGTTATCGAAGGGGCGAAGAAGGCTACCAAAGCAGCACTGACTGGTGCCGCACGCTCCGCGCGTCGCGCTGACACGGCCGCAGCCCGAAATGCTGAGAAGCGGACGCGCCGTCAAACTGACGTCCGATTCCCGCCAACGACAAACGAGCTTGATGTGAACCAGTGCTCATCGTCAGACAGCGCTCGAGAGAGTCTTACTCCCGCAGATGCTCCACCTATTTCCGCGGGTCCAGCACTGGCTGACTCGTCCCTCGCAATCATGCTTCGTCAACGACTTTCGGAGAAAACCAATGAACTCATCCAGCGCTAACCCTTACGCCGTCGAGGCGCGTTACGCCGAACAGCATATCCCGCAATACCGCGATAGGCCGCTCATCGCGGCCCTTCCTCCAATCCCCTCAGACGAGGAACTCGCGGAAGACCTGTTTGACTTCCCGTCCTTTAGCGTCGACCAACGCGGATGGCCGGCGAGCGACAGACTGTGCATGGTTGCAGAGCTTGCGTCCTTTTTGTGCCCGCTGCAGCGGCATATCCGGCTCACACGCGCGTTCGACACCCTTATTCGTTCGGGCTACGCTCGCCGCGGCATACGCTCAACAGAGCACATCCAGACGTATCAGCGCCTCTACGAGGCCAAACAGCAAGGTCGCGCAATTAAGAGTAATTCCGTGCGCGTTGTTGATGCGCAGCTGTCCTCCGCTCTAATAGGTATTCCTGGGTCGGGCAAGACAACAGCCGTTCGACGGATTTTCGCCCGTTACCCGGAAGCAATCTATCACCCTGACTACAATATCATCCAGATTCCCTATCTGCATATCGAATGTCCGCACGATGGAATTTCAGTCAAGGGGCTCGCTCTTTCCATTCTTCGGAAACTGGATTTGTTAGTACCCGACTCGAATTACATCGGTTTGTATAGGGCTTCGAATTCCGCCGAAGTACTGCTGAACCACGTCGCACGTGCGATGCACAACCACTATGTTGGGGTCTTGGTCGTTGACGAAATCCAGAACCTCAAGAATGCCGGGAGGACGAACGCATCACTGATGGCAGCGCTAGTGACTGCGGCAAACGAACTGAACGTTCCTATCGTTTTTGTGGGCACCAACAGGGCGGAACATGTGCTGGGTATAGACTGCAGCTCAGCACGTCGCAGTTCGGCGGCTGGCTTTCCCTCGTGGGGTGCTTTGGAGACTAGTCACAACATAGATACGCCCGACGAATGGGAGGATTTTTTTACAGCACTTTGGACATTCCAGTGGATTAGGAAACCCGTACCATTGGACGCTGAGATGTCGAACTGCATTTACGAGCTAACGCAGGGTATTCCAGATGTCGCCATTAAGCTCTTCGCATGTGCGCAGTGGCGCGGCATTCTCGACGGCACCGAATCTTTCGGCGTGGAGACGCTCTATGCAATCATGGCCAATGAGCTGCGACGCCTAGAGCCGATGCTCGATGCAATCCGTAGCGGTGACATTGAAGCACTTTCCCGGTATGAAGACATTACCCCATTGGGCATGAAATCGCTGCTGCATGACGCACAAAATGCCTATGAAGGGGTAAGACAGCGAGGCGCCGCGATTAGGACTGACAGCTCTTCTTTCATACCGCGCGTTACAAGCGTTCTCGTTGAAGCGGGCATCGATAGTGAGCGTGCTCATTCAATGGCGCAGAAAGTCGCCGACGAAGGCAAAGCTGTCGGTGTAGTCGAAGGCGCCAGCGCGGCTTTGCAGCTTGCTAAACCCCCGCGCCCCGTCCGGCGCAGGCAAATTAAAGCCGAGAGGCCCGCAAGCGTAGAACTGGCACCCGACGACTACCGCAACTCAATTAGTCGAGCACGCGAAGCCGGCACCAGCAATCTTCAGCAGCTTGTGGGCATGGGGGCAGCGCGCCCACTGCATGAGCTCCTCGAATATGTTTGATGCGGTATTTCCCTGCGCCCTACCCGGATGAGATTTTAGGCAGTCTGCTCATCCGGGCCTGCCATCACCTTGGCTTGTCGCCAAGGGGCCTAGTTCATTACCTCGACGATGGGTGGGGTGAATTTTCTTTCGTCTACCCATCGTTCTTTCAGGGAATCTCTCGCCTTACAAGAATACCCGCCGAAATACTGCTAACAGAGCACACAGTTTTCCCATATGTCGCCATCGGCATGACCACGCCGAGAAGGCGAGTACTCGAAAGCGACTGGCTAACCGCCCCCGCGCACGGCAACAGTCTCCGACTACGCGCAGCGCTGGGCTTGCACATCGACGAATTAGCTCTGCGTCGCTATTGCCCCCAGTGCTGCGATGAAGACTATCGCTGCATCGGCGAAAGCTACTGGCATCGCAGACATATGCTGCCCGGCGTCTTCATATGCCCAAAGCACGGCGAGCCGCTTCTCGTATCAAGCACCTCCGTTCTACCTAAGCTGACGACCGAGAGCGCCAAGCTACCCCAAGAAGTTTCTGGGCAGCCGTATAGTTGGGGACTCGACGAGAATGGTATGCGATGCCTCGCCGCGGCGGTCGAGGAGGCCATGAGCTTGCCCGCGCAAACCTGGAGCAACATGTATTCCGATGCGCCCGCATCATCTGTGGTCAAAACCAGGAAGTACTCAAATGGCGATGTCGACCCGATGTTGATGCAGTTTTGTCGGTTCTACGGGACGGAATTCTTGCGGAAGATGGGCTTGAGCCTACAAACATTAGATAGCGACGGTTGGCCGTCGAGAATGATGCGTGGCGCACGTCCGTCAGTCCTCCGCCCGCTACGCCACATTTTGCTTCGGCTTTTTCTCCTCTCATCAATATTTTCTTAGCAATCTAAAATTTATATGACGAGTCTATAAATTTTCCGGGCTTTCTGTAGCTACACGCTCCATGACACTATGGAGCGTAGGACATGTGGTTACAGAATCCGGAGCGACGAAACGGTATTTTGAAGGCGAAGGTGGTGAAGGCGGATGGAAGCATCGATTGGTTGGACCTAGAAAGCATGTGGCGGCTTGATGTTCCCATAGTGCCGAAGAGCAAACTATCCGCAACAACGATGTTTGCGCACTGGAAACTTGGAAATGCGGATGCATACCTCAACGAGATTGGGATGTCCATGGAAGCTTCCGCCGCAAGCCATCAAATTTATACTTTTGACCACAATGGGCTTTTGATAGTGATACCTGCAATTCTTGTACTAAAAGCCCTGTTTAAACCAAACGCGACCGTGTGGGAATATTTGTTTCGCCCAGCAGGGCTGGATATGCTTGTTGCCCCCCAGCAAACCAACGAGTCCACCACCGTTACGCTGATACATCGAAAAATGCGGCAGCACGTCCCGATTGCTGCGACCAGTCTGAGACGACTTCAATGGATGTATTGCTTTCCCTCAGCACGCGCCGCATTCGATTCGGTCTATCGGTACGCGACACAGGGCACGCTAGGCATTTGCCTACCAAATGCCAGTGTGGAAATCTCACTTCAGGGGCAATTGCGTCAGAACGTGCTCATCGCGTCGCGGATGTACATTACCGCCTGTTCACCTTTGGAAGCCCCATTCGACTGGGCCGGACTCCAGCCGGAAAAGTTTCGGCTCGATGGCTGCAAACCATGGGAACAGTTGAACCCAGTGTTGACCGACCCTAACCTCGTGGTGGGAGCTTTAGGCTGGGAGCTTTCCGACAAGGAATGGTCTTGTATTGAGCATCTTTTCCCGCCGGGCCCCAGGCTTATCAGCGGCAAACGTGCCCGTGATTTCGTCGGAGCCATTCTCATGAAACTGGGCACGGGCGTCGGCTGGGCTCGCGTTAACGCCAGTTTCGGAACAACGTCTGCCGTGAGTTCGTTCTACCAGAGCTGCCGGCTATCCGGCAAATGGGGCAAAGTCGTGGCGGCTGTAATGCAGACAAGACAATCGCGCCCCTTGTTGGAAACCTGAAGAAAACATTACATAACAATTTCACTCCTCCCGCTTCGCCGGAGCCGCAACTTCTAGCCAGCAGACCGCTCATTTGGGCGGTTTTTTTTCGTCGCTATATATAAAAGAAGGCGGCTTTGAACTCGCTCTGAACGCCGCCCTCAAGTTCACGGCATTTGCGCTAAGCGGTCCCGGACAACTTAGATTGCAAAGCGGGGACAGATATCGATTGCAAGTCGAATAATTTAACGAGCACGCGTCGGGCCAAGTTTTATTGCAACTGGAATGCACCTGTAAAAAATACAATCCCCTTTCTTTCAATGGCTTAGCGATGCCATGCAGGACAGGTATCGTTTGCGAGCCACCAGCACGCCTGCCAACGAAAAGGTTGAGGATTGCTGTCGAATTACACCAATCATGAGATAAATGGGGTCGAGATCTCGTCAACGTGGTAGTGATTGGGACGAAGCGGCAGGAAGGCGAGTCGACGTGTTTCGCGCGCGTGGCACGCGTGCATCCGCGCACGCATGCCGCCACCGCCGTCAAATCAGGGGCAACCGAGGCTCAGGCCGGCACACCCTCCATCGCGCGCCCGGAACGACCCCACGCCACCACGACGCCGAGACCGAGCACCGCCAGGCACACGATCGGCACGATCATCGGTCCGAATGCGGTGCCCGTGAGCTTGCCTGCGAGCGGCATGAGGTTCTGGCCAAAGAAGCCGCCGAGATTGCCGATCGAGTTGATGGCCGCCACGCTCGCCGCCGCTCGCGCGCCGGTGAAGTAGCGCGGCGGCATCGACCAGAAGCACGGGTACAGCAGCGGGATGCACGCGCCGCCGAGTACGAGCGCGATAAAACGCAGCGGCGTGGAAGGCAGCAGCAGACTCAACAGGAAGCTGAGCGTCCCCAGCGCAGCGACGATCGCCATCGTTCGAAGAATGCTTTTCGCGCGGCGCAGCTTCGACGGCAGCCACAGCAGCAGCAAGACCGCCAGTGCCCACGGCAGCATGCTCAACAGCCCGTTCACGCTGCTCGACACGCCAAACGACTTCACGAGCGTGGGCAGCCAGTAAGTCACGCCGTAGAGCGACGTCGACATCAGCATATAGGTCGCCGCGAACAGCATCACGCGCGGATCGAGCAGCGCCTTCCAGGGCTGTGCGTGTTCGGCGTGCTCGGGCTTCTCGCGCTCGTGCGCGGCCGCCACGATCTGCTTCTCGCGCTCGTTGAGGAAGCGCGCTTCCTGGTACGACGCCGGCAGCAGCCTGAACACGGCAATGCCGACCAGCACGGCGGGCAGGCCCGTGGCGATGAACACCCACTGCCAGCCGGCCAGGCCCCATACGCCGTTGAGGCTCAGCAGCCAGCCGCCCACGAGCGAGCCCAGCATGTTCGCGAGCGCACTGCCCAGCGTGAAGATGCCGAGCACGCGTGCGCGGTAGCTCTGCGGAAACCACAGCGTGAGGTAATAAATCACGCCCGGATAGAAGCCGGCTTCGGCCACGCCCAGCGCAAGGCGCAGCCCGCAGAACACCTTCATCGAGGTGGTGAAGCCCATCAGCACGGTAATCAAACCCCAGGTGAGCATGATGCGCGCGAGCCACACGCGCGCGCCGTAGCGATGCAGCGCGAGCGTGCTGGGCACTTCGAACAGCAGATAGCCGATGAAGAATAGCGACGAGGCAAGACCGAATGCCGTTTCGGTCATGTTGAGGCTGTGCACCATCTGCAACTTTGCGAAGCCGACGTTCTGCCGGTCGATGAAGGAGATCAGGAACATCACCACGAGGATCGGCATCAGGCGACGCGCGATCTTCGACATGACATCCCGCTCTTCAGCGGATTGTTGATCGACGGTTTTATCTGGATTCACTCTGTTCTCCTACGTTTATTTATTGGTTGCCTGCGCGCCCGCCTAAGACGGACGGAACTCCCCGAGCATCGGCACGAACATGTCGTTCCACGTGCGCGGTTTCGCCTTGATCGTGCCCACCATGTACAAAAAGTCCACGTACTCCATCAACTGCTCGGGCCAGACCGAAAAGCGCGACTCCGGCGCGGCGAGCGTCTGCACCACGTGCTCGCGCGATGCCCCGAAGCCCGACGAATCGACATAGATTTGCGCCGCCGCCGCTTTGTCCTGCGCGATCATCCGGTTCGCCTCGTCCAGCGCGTGAAGGAACGCGCGCACGAGCGCCGGTTCCGTATCGACGAGGCGCTTGGGCGCGAATACCACGTCGAGCGTAAGCGGCCCGAGCACGTCGACTGAATTGACCACGCGGTGTATGCCCGGCTGCTGCAATTCGAGTGTCGAAAATGGCGGCGATGCGAAATGGGCGGTAATGCCGCCCTCGTGCCGGATCAGCGACTGCATGGCCTGCGGATGTGGCAAGCCCACGGTGATCGAATCGAGCTGCGCGAAGTGCTGCGCGCCAAGCAGCTTGCTCGCCACCATTTGCAGCACGACGGCGGAAAGCGAGGTGCGAATGCCCGGCACCGCAATGCGGTCGGCGGACGTGAAGTCGTGCAGCGTCGCGATCTGCGGCCGGTTCGTGTTCAGCGAGAGCGCCGTGGCCGAAAGGCCGCTAATGCCGATCACCTCGACGTTCGGTATGCCGCGCGCCCGCGCCCACAGTTCGATGAACCCGGGCGCGCCCACGGCGGCGAAGTCGAGCGTGCCTGCCATCATGGCGTCGTCGACGGAATTGCCGCCGTCGAGCCTCAGCCACTCGACGCTCACGTCTACGAGCCCCTGACGGGCCGCATGGCGCTCGAAGAGCCGCATCTTTTCCATCACGAGCAGCGGCAGATACAGCAGGCCGTAGCCCTTCGAAATGCGCACCGTGCGCGGCGTGGCCCGCACCCAGGCAGGCGCGAGCGCAGCGGCGAGCGCCGCCGCGCCAAGCCCGGCCGCAACGAGTGCGCGCCGCCTCGGCGACTGCATGCGCATCTTGCCGTCTCCGGTGGTTCGTGTCGTAATCACGTCGCTGCATCTTCCATGGTTCGCGAGATTACCGGGCGAGTCTGAGAAAATGCTGAGAAAACACGGCTGGCAGACCTCGGGAAAACCCGCAATCGTACCCATGAAGATTTCGGCAGGAACGGCATCATGCGCATTCTGGTGGTAGAGGATGACGCGGAAATCGGCGCGGCGGTCCGCAGCCGCCTCACGCGTCTCGGTCACGCGGTGGACCTCGAAGCGAACGGCGCCACGGCGAACAGCCTGCTAGGCGTCGAGCGCTTCGACCTGGTCGTGCTCGACGTGATGCTTCCCGCCATGGACGGCTTCGCGATCCTGCGCAACCTGCGCGCGGCGGGCTCCACCACGCCCGTGCTGCTTCTCACCGCGCGCTCGGCCATCGACGATCGCGTGAGCGGGCTGGGCCTCGGCGCCGACGACTACCTCGTCAAGCCGTTCGACTATCGCGAACTCGAAGCGCGCGTGCAGGCGCTCCTGCGCCGCAACAGCGGGCACGCGAACGACGTCGTGAGGCTCGGCGGTCTTGCGATCGACCGCAGCAGCCGGCTCGCCGAACTCGACGGCAAAGCGCTTTCGCTCTCGCGTCAGGAATTCGCCTTGCTCGAAATCCTCGCCAGCCGTCCGCAACGCATTTTCCCGAAAGAGGAACTGCTGAACCAGTTGTTCAGCTATGGCAACGAGCCGACCGCGAACGCGGTCGAACAGTACGTCACGCGTTTGCGCAAGAAACTGCAAGGCAGCTCGGTCGAAATTCGCACCGCGCGCGGCATGGGATACCAAATTGCCGCGCTTTGACTGGTTCCCCAAAACGCTGCTCGGCCGCACGCTGCTCTTCATCGCGCTCGTGGTGGCGTCGGGCGCGGCGGCGCTCGCGGGCATCGCGCGCTATTACGCGGGGGTCGCTTCCGAGCGCGCCTACGATCAACTGCTTGCGGGCGCAACCATCCAGGTCGCCGAGAATCTCTATGTGCAGGGCGGCGTGCTCGCGCTCAATCCGCCGGTGGCCGCCCTCTCCACGCTCTCGCGCTATGACATCGTCTACTACAAGGTGGTCGATGCGCGCGGCCTCGTGGTAGCGGGTTATGGCGACCTTCCCGGTCCGGCCAACACGATGAGTGCGCGCCAGGGTCCGACATTCGCGAATGGGCGCTATCAGGGTGAGCGCGTGCGCACGGCCACCATCGGGCGCTACATGCCCGACGCGCGGCCGCCCGGCTGGGCCCTCGTTACGGTCGCGCAAACCACGCATGCGCGCCAGCAGCTCACGAACGACATGAGCTTCAAGGTCTGGACGCTGATTCTGCTGATGAGCGTGCTCGCCATTGGTGCGAGCGGTCTCGCGATCCGGCGCGGCCTGCGCCCGCTCGCGCAGATCGAGCAAATCATCGCCGCGCGCGATCCCGCCGACCTGCGGCCTGTGTCGCACGACACGCCGAGCGAGATCAACGCGCTGATCGGCGCGATCAACGGATTGATCGGGCGCCTCGCGGAACGCATGACGGCCATGCAGCGTTTTATCGCCGACGCCGCGCACCAGATGCGCACACCGATCGCGCGGCTCGACGCGCAAATCGAATTGCTCAGCACCGAGTCCGATCCCGTGCGCCACGCCGCACGGCTCGAAGCGTTGCGGGCCACCTGCTCGGACGTGGGCCGGCTCACCGGCCAGCTGCTCAATCACGCCATGGTGATTCATCGCACGGAAGTGGTGCCGTTGCAGCGCGTGGACCTGGCGAAGCTCGCGAGGGAAGTGCTGGGCCGCACGATCCCGCTCGCCGACGAACGCGACGTGAAGGTGGCGTTCGAAAGCAGCGCGCCGCAAGTGTGGATCGCGGGCGACGCCGTCAGCCTGCAGGAAGCGCTTTCGAACGTGCTGCACAACGCGCTGCTGCACGGCAAGGCCGACGATATCGTCGTGACCGTGAACGCTTCGCTGGAGGCTGTCACGCTGACCGTGACCGACAACGGCAGCGGCATTGCGCGCGAACACTGGGACGCCGCGTTGCGTCCGTTCGAGCGCATCGGCCAGGAAGGCGCGGAGCGCACGACGGGCTCCGGCCTTGGGCTCGCCATCGTACAAGCGGTGATGAAGGCGCACGGCGGCCGCGTGAACTTTGCGTTTCCCGCCGCGGGTGGGTTCGCCGTAGTGCTGACGTTTCCGCGCGCAGAAGACGAAGCGCCTCCCACTACGCCAATGTAAACGCCTCGCGAAAGCGCTGGAGCGCGAGTTCGGCGTCGCCGCTCGCCCAGGCTTCGAGGCCGATCGTGCCGCGATAGTCGAGCGCGGCAAGCGCACGTGCGATCACAGGATAGTGAATCTCGCCGGTGCCGGGCTCCTTGCGCCCCGGCACGTCGGCCACCTGAATCTCGCCGATATAAGGCGCGGCACGGCGCACGAGTTCGATCAGATTGCCCTCGCCGATCTGCGCGTGATAGAGATCGAGATTCAACCGCAGATGCGGATTGTCGATGGCCTTGATGAGCGCCAGCGTGTCGGCGGCGCGCGCGAACGGCACGCCCGGATGATCGACTTCAGTGTTGAGGTTTTCCAGGCAAAACACCACGTCGTGCCGCGCGCCCAGTTCGGCAATGCGTGCGAGCGTTTTCTGCGCGGCCAGCCACATTTCGCCGCTCACGACCGGCACCGGTATAACGGGCAAACCGTTGCCATCGAGCCCGGTGCCGTGCAGGTTAAGGCGTGGGCACGCAAGGCGCTTCGCCACTTCGATCGATTGCTCGGCCGTGCGCACAAGCGCATCGGCGCCGCGCTCGGTGATCAGGTCGCCTTCGATATAACCCGTCATCGACGAAAACTTCGCGCCGCTATGCGCCAGCGCGCCGATATCGTGCCGGGTCCAGTCCCAGATCTCGACCTCGAAGCCCAGTTCGCTGATACGCCTGACGCGCTCGATCACCGGCAAGTCACAAAAGACCATCTCCGCACACACTGCGAGAGTAAACATGGGTATCCCTTACTCAATCGGAAGATTCCAGGCCGGCGCCTGGCTGAGTCAAACGACCTTTACGCGGCCAGCAGTGCCATAGTAGTCCGACTTCGCGCCGCCTCCGCCGCGAAATGTCCAGTCTGGCTAAAGGGCCATCGATCAGCAGCTTGCCAAGCCGCGCTTCAATGGTCCGAAGGATGCGCCCGCGCATACATGCGCAATGCGAGCCAGCACACCGCTGCCCCAAGGCCGCCCACCACGCCGCCGAACGAGCCGACCCACGACACGCCAAAGCCGTTGGCGATATGGTTGCCCAGCAGCGCGCCCGCGCCGATCCCCACGTTATAGAGCCCGGAATAGATCGAGACCGCGAGGTCCGTGGCTTGCGGCGCGAGTTTGAGCACCCATGCCTGCATCGCAAGGCCAAAAGAAACGATCGCGCCGCCCCAGACCAGCGTATGAACCGACAACGTGACGATGCTCAACGCAGCGGGAAACAGGACGAGCAGACATACGCACACGGCGATCACAGCCGCCTGCAGGAATTGCGCAGGATCGCGCGGGTAAAGGCGATTGAAGCAAATGGCCGCTGGAATGCCTGCACCGCCAAACAGGATCAGGATATAGGTGATGCGCTGACTGCTTTCGTGACCCACGGTGTGAATGAACGGCTCGATATACGTATACGACGTGAAGTGCGCGGTCACGACGAGTATCGTCAGCAGATAAAGCGAGGCCAGCATCGGCTTTCTGAACAGCACGGGTACGCTGCTGAACGAGCCCGTTTGCTGGCTCGGCAAGGCGGGCAGCCACATGCGCAACATCAGCAGCGCAACCGCCGCCGCGCCCGCGATGACGAAGAAAGTCTGCCGCCAGCCCAGCGTCTCGCCAATCACGCGCCCAAGCGGAATGCCCGCCACCATCGCGATCGATGTGCCCATGCCGAGCATGGCGAGCGCACGGCTCTTGTTGCCGGGCGGCGCGAGCCTCACCACCAGCGAAACGGAGATCGACCAGAATATCGCGTGCGCAAATGCAATACCGACGCGGCCCACCATCAGCACCGTGAAATTCCACGCCACGCCGGTCACGATATGGCTGACGATGAAGAGCCCGAATATCCAGGTCAGCAGCTTGCGGCGTTCGACGTTGCGTGTGAGCAGCATCAAGGGCAGCGACGCCACGGCCACCGTCCACGCGTAGATCGTCAGCATGAGGCCGACGTCGGTCGGCTGCATGTTAAGGCTGTCGCCAATGGCACTCAGCAGCGCAACGGGCACGAACTCGGTCGTGTTGAAAATAAAGGCCGAAAGCGCCAGGACGAGCACGCCCCACCACGAGTGCCCGGAAGAGACCGGTTCAGGCGTCGACATACGAGAGATGCGGGAATCGATAAAGGGCAATTATCGCGTATCGCGCGTTTCAAGCTCTCCGAACCGTACAGTGCCTCTTCTGGCCCTCGCCGCAAGCAGCGAGGGCCGGCGCAGATCACTGGCTTACGCGAACCGCCGCGCGCCGGGCACGCAGTCCGAACGCATAGGCAAGCACGGCCGAAACAAGCAGCGTGGCGCTGACGAAATACAGCCCCAGTGAATAGTCGCCGCTCACGTCGCGCAACCGGCCAATCACCATCGGGCCGATCGTGCCGCCGATGAGGCTGCCCATCGCGTTGATGAGCGCAATGCCCGCGGCGGCGGCAGAGCCCGAGAGAAACTGCGTGGGCATGCTCCAGAGCGGCGGCTTCGCCGCGTTGATGCCGAAGTTCGCGATCGAGAGCCCGATGATCAGCACAATGACATTGGCGGCGTGACCGGACATCAGCATGCCGATGCCGGCCGCGAGACACGCAATCGCAACGTGCAGGCGGCGCTCGTTCGTGCGGTCCGAGTTGCGCGCCCAGAGCACCATCGTCACCACCGCGAACAGGTTCGGAATCGCGTTCACGATACCCAGTTCGAAGTAGCTGAAGCCGAAGCGGTGGATGATCATCGGCGCCCAGATGCCAATGGCGTAGAGTCCGGTCGACGTGCCCGCATAGACGAGCGCGAGCAGCAGCACGCGCGGGTCCTTCACTGCGCCCCACACGCTCGACTTGCTCTGTGCCGCTTTCGCTTCGCGCTCGCGCCGCATTTCGGCGCTCAGCCACTGGCGCTCGGCGGGCGCGAGCCACTGTGCGTCCTCGGGCCGGTCAGTCAAATAGAAGTACGAAACGATGCCGAGCAGCACGGTCGGCGCGCCTTCCACGAGGAAGAGCCACTGCCAGCCGTGCAGATGCGCCACGCCCTCCAGGTTCATGAGCGCGCCGGAAATGGGCGAGCCGATCATGTTCGAGAGCGGCGCGGCGGTCATGAACATGGCCGTGACGAATGCACGGTGGCGCGCGGGAAACCAGAAGCTCAGGTAAAGAATGATGCCTGGAAAGAAGCCCGCTTCAGCGAGACCGAGCACGAAACGCAGCGTATAAAAGCTGTATGGGCCCGTGACGAACGCCGTGGCTGCGGAAAGCAGACCCCATGCAACCATCAGCAGTGCGATCCATCTGCGCGCGCCAACGCGCTGCAACGCAAGGTTGGACGGCATGCCCGCCGCGATATAGCCGACGAAGAAAATCCCCGCGCCCACGCCGAACATGGCCTGCGTGAGCCCGATGTCGTGATTCATCGTGAGCCCCGCGAAGCCGACGTTCACGCGGTTCAAAAAACTCAGGAAATACAGGACGATGATGAACGGCGTGATGCGCCGTGAGACCTTGCGCACAACGCTGGGCTCCAGCGCGGCGGCGTCCTGCGGATGGACTGCGGCAATGCTCATGGGTTGTCTCCGTATGGGCGCACTTGCCGCGCATGGCGGTGAGTGCGCCCCTGTGCCGTTGCGCGCGATGCACGAACGGTCTGGTTATAGCAAGGGGATTAAGCGCGTTGCTGCTGCGCCGGCAGATCGATGCGGCACCACGGCTGCGTCGCCCAATGTTTCGCCTCGAAGGCGTCGATCGCTTCCTGCTGGCGCAGCGTCATACCGACCATGTCGAGCCCTTCCACGAGCATCTGCTTCTGCCGTGCCGGCAGCGAGAACGCATAGCGCTGCCCCGAAGGCGCGATCACCACTTCGTTGTCGACATCGATCGATACGTGTTTGTCGTCGCCGCTCGCGATCTCCGCGACCAGCGCCTCGATTTGTTCCGGCGGCAGCGTGACGAGCAGCAAGCGGTTGTTCGTCGAATTGAAGTAGAAAATCTCACCATAGCTCGGCGCGATCACGGCTTCGAAACCCGCCTGCTGCAAGCCCCACACGGCATGTTCGCGGCTCGATCCGCAGCCGAAGTTCGAGCCCCCGATCAGCACCTTCGCGTCGCGATACTCAGGACGATTGAGCACGAAATCCTCACGCACGCGGCCATCGGCAACGAAACGCAAGTCGTACAGCAGCCCGCGCGCGAGCCCCGATTTGTCGATGCCGAGCAGAAACTGCTTGGGCATGATCTGGTCGGTGTCGAGGTTGTTGACGGGCAGTGGCGCGGCAACGCCCGAGATCGTGAACGGCTTAGCCATGTGCAAGCTCCTTGCGAATGTCGACGATGCGGCCCGCCAGCGCGGCGGCGGCGGCCATTGCGGGGCTCATCAAATGCGTTTTGCTGTCGCGCCCCTGGCGCCCTTCGAAATTGCGGTTCGTCGTCGAGGCGCAGCGCTCGCCTGGCGCTAGCACGTCGTCGTTCATCGCGAGGCACATCGAGCAGCCCGGCTGACGCCACTCGAACCCCGCGTCGATCAGCGTCTGCGCAATGCCTTCGCGCTCCGCCTGGTCGCGCACCATACCCGAACCCGGCACGACCATCGCGCGCACCGTCGCGGCCACCTTGCGGCCGCGCACGACATGGGCGACGGCGCGCAGGTCCTCGATGCGCGCATTCGTGCAGGAGCCGATGAACACGCGGTCGATTGGCGTGCCCTCGATCGGCGCGCCTGCGGCGAGGCCGATGTAATCGAGCGCCTTGTGCAGCGTCGCGGCGTCGAGACCCGCGCCTTCGGCCGCTTCGGGAATGCGGCCGTCCACCGGCACGGCCTGGTCAGGGCTCGTGCCCCATGTCACGTAGGGTGCAACGCGCGCGGCGTCGAAGCGATGCTCGATATCGAAATGCGCGTCGTCATCGGAGCGCAGTTTCGACCATGCGTTGCATGCGGCGTCGAGCGTCTTTGCATCGAGGTCGCGCACCTTGCTGGCCACGTAGTCGAGCGTCGTGCGATCGGGCGCGATCAGCGCGGCGCGCGCGCCCGCCTCCACGGTCATGTTGCACAGGGTCATGCGCGCCTCGGCTGAGAGCCCGGCAATGGCTTCGCCCGCATATTCCACGGCGTAGCCGCGTGCGCCCTGCGCGCCGATCTTCGCAATGATGTGCAGCACGAGATCCTTCGATGTCGTCCCCGGCGGCAGCGCGCCGTCCACGACGATGCGCATGTCCTTTGCGACGCGGTACACCAGCGTCTGCGTCGCCAACACGTGTTCGACTTCCGAGGTGCCGATGCCGAACCCGAGCGCGCCCAGTGCGCCGTAAGTCGTCGTGTGGCTGTCGCCGCACAGCACGACCATGCCAGGACGAATCAGACCGATTTCGGGCGCGACCACATGCTCAATGCCCTGCATCGGGTCGTGGATATCGAACAGATGAATGCCCTGCTCCACGCAATTGTGTGTGAAGTTCGCGGCCTGCTTCGCGGCATCGACGATCTCGATCGTGCGTGCGGCTACCGCCACCGGCTTGCTGGGAATGACGTGATCGACCACGCCCATCTGCTGGCGCGGGCGGCGCACGCGCAGGCCCTTCTCATGCAAGCCCGCGAACGCTTGCGGGCTCGTGTACTCGTTCATGATGTGCAGATCGGCGTAGAGCAGAACGTGCTCGGCGTCGATGATCGATACGGTGTGCGAATCAACCAGTTTCCGGTAAAGCGTTTGTGAGGACATAATGAAGCCCGACTAAAAAATGACGATCGAATCAGCGCTGCAGAAAAGGCAGCACGCGTTCGAGGAGCAACTGGGGCGCTTCTTCCGCGATGTAGTGGCCACACGGCAGCGCCTCGCCGCTTACGTTCGCGTTCCAGCTACGCCACTCCGCCAGCGGATCGAAGCACTGGCCAACCGTGCCCTGCGCGCCCCACAGCGCGAGGGACGGGCACTCGATGCGCTTGCCCGCCGCCAGATCCGTGCGGTCGTGTTCGAGGTCGATCGTGATCGACGCCCGATAGTCCTCGCAGATTCCGTGTGCGGTTGCGGGGTCCGAAAGGCAGCGCCAATATTCCGCGTAGGCCTCGGGCGCGAAAGGCGCGAGCCCCGCGCTACGCGCGCCCATGGTCTGCTTCAAATACAGATCGGGGTCGGCGCGGATAAGCGTTTCCGGAAACGGCGCCGGGCGCACGAGAAAGAACCAGTGCCAGTAAGCACGCGCGAACTCGAACGACGTCTGTTCGTACATCGCGACCGTTGGCGCGACGTCGAGGGTCACGAGTTGCGTGACCACGTCCGGATGATCGATCGCCATGCGCGCGGCGACACGACCGCCCCGGTCATGGCCCATCACCGCAAACGAAGCGAAGCCGAGGCCGCGCATGAGCCCAACCTGATCGAGCGCCATGCGGCGCTTCGAATAGTTGGCGTGGTCGGACGTGCCCTGCGGTTTGCCGCTGTCACCGTAACCGCGCAGGTCGGCGGCAACGACCGTGAAGTGCTCCGCGAGCGTGGGCGCCACCTTGTGCCAGATGGCATGCGTTTGCGGATGGCCGTGCAGGAGCAGCAGCGCCGGGCCGCGTCCGCCCTTGATTGCGTGAATGCGGACGCCTTCAATGTCCGCCGACACGTTGGTGAAACCTTCGAACATGCTTGTCTCCCGAGGTTGCATGCAGTCTAATTGATGCCTTGGGCGATTGGGTTTCCGCAAAAGCAATCCGGTCGTAACTTTCAGGAACGAATCACGCACGGCAACGGGAGCGGCTCGATGGACGCGTTTTCCGATCTGAATCTCTTTGCGCTCGTGGCGCGCAACCGCAATCTGGCGGCGGCCGCGCGCGAACTGGGCGTCACGCCGCCCGCTGTGAGCAAGCGTCTCGCGCAACTGGAGCAGCGCCTGGGCGTGCGGCTCGTGAACCGCACCACCCGGCGTCTTTCGCTCACGCCGGAAGGCGAGTTGTATCTCGCGAATGGCTCGCGCATCCTCGACGAGCTCTCGGAGCTGGAGCAGCTCGTCACGCGCAGCCGCGGCGAACCGGCCGGGCTGCTGCGCGTGAACGCGTCGTTCGGTTTTGGCCGCGCGCACGTCGCGCCCGCGGTTTCCGCTTACGTCGAGCGGTTTCCCTCGATGAAAATCCAGCTGCAATTGACGGAGCGCCCGCTCAGCCTGCAGGAAGAAGGCTTCGATCTCGGCATTCGCTTCGGCGAGGTGCCCGACGCGCGCATCAACGCGCGTTTGCTGCTGAAAAATCAGCGCATCGTGTGCGCTTCGCCGGCGTATTTGAAACGGCATGGCAATCCATCGGCACCGCACGATCTGACACGCCACGCGTGCATCGTGCTGCGCGAAAACGACTCGGCATACGGCACCTGGCACTTTTCGCGCGGCAAGCGCACGGAAACCGTGAAGGTCGACGGCGCGCTCTCGAGCAACGACGGCAGCACCGTGCTGCGCTGGGCGCTCGACGGACGCGGCATTGTCGTGCGCTCGCAGTGGGAAATCGGCGAGCACATCGAGCGCGGCGAACTCGTGCCGCTGCTTGCCGAATGGTCGCTGCCGAACGCCGATATTCATGCGATCTATCTCGAGCGCAACAAGCTTTCGGCGAAGCTGCGCAGTTTCGTCGAGTTTCTCGGCGACTATCTGCGCGATGCGGTTGGCGCGGAAATGGCTTAGCCACGCCGGGCCGCACACCCTCGCGTCGTCGATCAGGCGTTCTCTCTATACTCTTTCGCGTGCCTTGCGCCTCTTTCCATGAGGCTCAGGTTCGGGCACGTTCCACCTGCATTGCCCATCCCTGGACGCCGTCACGTACTGCCGCGCGAAACGCGACTGCGCGCGCATGCGCGCCGGCGTCTGTCTGCTTCGTGATGCTGTAGTTAGAAACTGGAGAGTTTCCAATGAGCACCTTCACCACCCGCGATGGCACGTCGATCTATTACAAGGACTGGGGCAGCGGGAAGCCCGTCGTTTTCTCCCACGGCTGGCCGCTCACGGCCGACGCCTGGGACGCCCAAATGCTCTTTCTCGTGCAAAACGGCTTTCGCACGATCGCGCACGACCGCCGCGGCCACGGCCGCTCCGAGCAGCCCGCCAAGGGCAACGACATGGACACGTGGGCCGACGACCTCGCCGACCTGCTCGACAAGCTCGACGTGAAGGACGCCACGCTCGTTGGCCACTCCACGGGCGGCGGCGAAGTCGCGCGCTATATTGGCCGCCACGGCACGAAGCGCGTGTCGGGCGCGGTGCTGATCGGCGCGGTGCCGCCCATCATGATCAAGAGCGAGAAGAATCCGGGCGGCCTGCCCAAAGATGTGTTCGACGGCATCCGCAAGGGCGTGATCGACGATCGCTCGCAGTTCTTCAAGGACCTGGCTGTGCCGTTCTACGGCTACAACCGCAGCGGCGCAAAAGTCTCGCAGGGCGTGATCGACTCGTTCTGGCAGCAGGGCATGTGGGGCGGCATCCTCGCGTTGCATGACTGCGTGCACGAGTTCTCCGAAGTCGATTACACGGAGGACCTCAAGAAGTTCGACGTGCCCACGCTGATCCTGCACGGCGACGACGACCAGATCGTGCCGATCGACGACGCCGGCAAGCTCTCCGCGAAAATCGTCAAGGACGCGACGCTCAAGATCTACCCGGGCGCCCCGCACGGCATGTGCACGACGCTGGCCGATCAGGTCAACGCCGACTTGCTCGCGTTCCTCAATCGCAAGTAATGCGGTGCGCGGCGTGCCCGCTTGATGTGCCCATTTAGCGCGCGCACGCCGTAAGCGCCTCGACGTATTGCGCCTGCCACGCCGGATCCTGTGCGAACGCCGCGAGGTCCGCGTGCAGGTCATTCGCGTAGGCCGCAATACACGCGCGGTTGTTCACCTCCACGGCACGCGGCATGTAAAGAATTGCCGCGACGACCGCTCCCACCGCCAGCGCGGCGATCGCCACGCCAATTGCCCAACGCCAGGCCTCCTCCGCCGTCCCTTTCAGCGCCGCTTCGCTCATCGTTCTTCTCCTTATTGATTAGCAAGACAATCATTGAGGTTTTAAAAAAGGCGCGAACGCCTCAGGCGAGACCCTTGCGCATCTTGCGCATGCCGGTGACCGTCGACTCGAACAGGTCCGAGCCCACTTGCGCACGCAGGCGGCGCGCGACTTCGGCGCTCGCACCGTTGATCGGGCCGTCGAGCGCCGCGCCGCTCGCCGTGGGAAAGAGACCCCATTCGCGGGCGTCGGCCTCGCCCTGGCGGCGCTCGAGCAGGTCCTTCTCGCACAGGGTGTCCACGAGGCGCGTGGCCGTGGGCCGCGCAATGCCGAGCGTTTGCGCGACATCGCTCGCCAGGCACCCAGGCTTGGCCAGCACCACGCGCAGCACGAAGCCTTGCGCGGGCGTGAGGCCGAACGGCGCGTAAGCGGCGCTCCACTCGCGCTCGACGAGCCGCGCGAGCGCCGACGAATTGAAGTAAAGGCAATGATCGAACATGGAACGAATGAGACCACGAATTGATTAGCAAGGCAACCGTTATTGCGCGCTCGAGCGAGGCTGACGGAGCAAAATTCTTATATAAGACTCCCCGATTCACTTCTCTTTTCACAAGGGTCTTTACCAACTTGACACATTATCAAGGGTACGATCCACAAAATCTCAGGGCGGTGAGCGAATCCCCGGAATCACCCTGCAAAGCCTTATGCAACGGGGCTCCAGCGCGGAAACGTTTTCAGCGCGCGGCCGGCCAATCAAGGCAAACGCTCCGACTTTCTGGTCAATTAACATTGCGCAAGCACATTCCACGATATGAAATACATGCACTGTTGGCCCCCGGCCGGCTGCAAATTCAGGCAAAATCCAGGTGTTTCGCCGACTGCGCGCAGCCGGTGGTGTTATCACCCCGTTTTTGAACCCCGCCAAGAAGCCGATGAGTACCCAGCAACCCACCATCATCTATACCCTGACCGATGAAGCGCCGCTGCTCGCCACCAGCGCGTTTCTGCCGATCATCCGCACCTTCGCTGCGCCGGCCGGCGTGAACGTCGAGACCAGCGATATCTCCGTTGCGGGCCGTATCCTCGGCGAGTTCCCGGAATTCCTCACGGAAGACCAGCGCGTGCCGGACAATCTGGCCGAACTGGGCCGTCTCACGCAGTTGCCGGAAACGAACATCATCAAGCTGCCGAACATCAGCGCATCGGTGCCGCAGCTCGTCGCCGCGATCAAGGAACTCCAGGGCAAGGGCTACAAGGTCCCTGACTTCCCCGAAGATCCGAAGACCGACGAAGAAAAGTCCATCCAGAAGCGCTATTCGAAGTGCCTCGGCTCGGCCGTGAACCCGGTGCTGCGCGAAGGCAACTCGGACCGCCGCGCACCGCTCGCAGTGAAGAACTACGCGAAGAAGCACCCGCACAGCATGGGTGAGTGGAGCATGGCTTCGCGCACCCACGTCGCGCACATGAAGCACGGCGACTTCTATCACGGCGAAAAGTCGATCACGAACGACAAGGACCGTGAAGTCCGCATGGAGCTCGTGACGAAGGGCGGCGAGACCATCGTGCTCAAGCCGAAGGTCAAGCTGCAAGCCGGCGAGATCGTCGACAGCATGTTCATGAGCAAGAAGCACCTGCTGGCCTTCTACGAAGAGCAGATGGAAGACGCACGCAAGACCGGCGTCATGCTCTCGCTGCACGTGAAGGCGACCATGATGAAGGTTTCGCACCCCATCGTGTTCGGCCACGCCGTGCGCACGTTCTACAAGGACGCGTTCGCGAAGCACGCCAAGCTGTTCGAACAGCTCGGCGTGAACGTCAACAACGGCCTCGTCGATCTCTACACGAAGATCGAAACGCTGCCGGAATCGCAGCGCGAAGAAGTCATTCGCGACATGCACGCTTGCCACGAGCACCGTCCGGCGCTCGCCATGGTCGACTCGGCCAAGGGCATCTCGAACCTGCACGCACCGAACGACGTGATCGTCGACGCTTCGATGCCGGCCATGATCCGCGCAGGCGGCAAGATGTGGGGCGCCGACGGCCGTCCGGCCGACACGAAGTGCCTGATTCCGGAAAGCACGTTCGCGCGCATCTACCAGGAAATCATCAACTTCTGCAAGACCAACGGCGCATTCGACCCGCGCACGATGGGCACGGTGCCGAACGTCGGCCTGATGGCGCAGAAGGCTGAAGAGTACGGTTCGCACGACAAGACGTTCGAGATCCCGCAAGACGGCACGGCGCGCATCGTCGACAACGCCACGGGCGAAGTCCTCGAAGCCCTCACGCAGCCCGTCGAGCAAGGCGACATCTGGCGTATGTGTCTCGTGAAGGACGCGCCGATCCGCGACTGGGTCAAGCTCGCCGTCACGCGCGCGAAGAACTCGAACACGCCGGCCGTGTTCTGGCTCGACCCGTACCGTCCGCACGAAAACGAAGTGATCAAGAAGGTCGAAACGTACCTGAAGGATTACGACACGAACGGCCTCGACATCCAGATCATGTCGCAAGTCCGTGCGATGCGTTACACGCTCGAGCGCGTGATCCGCGG
This sequence comes from Paraburkholderia sp. J11-2, assembly GCF_905220185.1. Lineage (NCBI taxonomy): Bacteria > Pseudomonadati > Pseudomonadota > Betaproteobacteria > Burkholderiales > Burkholderiaceae > Paraburkholderia > Paraburkholderia sp. J11-2. The sequence goes on from NZ_CAJMYY010000005.1 coordinate 317,081, forward strand.
TCTGGACACGATCTCGGTCACCGGCAACATCCTGCGCGACTACCTGACCGACCTGTTCCCGATCATGGAATTGGGCACCTCGGCGAAGATGCTCTCGATCGTTCCGCTGATGGCGGGTGGCGGCATGTACGAAACGGGTGCAGGCGGCTCGGCTCCGAAGCACGTGCAGCAGCTGGTTCAGGAAGACCACCTGCGCTGGGACTCGCTCGGCGAATTCCTCGCGCTGGCTGTGTCGCTGGAAGACCTCGGCATCAAGACGAACAACGCGCGCGCCAAGCTGCTCGCGAAGACGCTCGACGCCGCCACCGGCAAGCTGCTCGACAACAACAAGGGCCCGTCGCCGAAGACCGGCGAGCTGGACAACCGCGGCAGCCAGTTCTACCTCTCGATGTACTGGGCACAGGAACTGGCCGCGCAGAAGGACGACGCGGAACTCGCAGCGCAATTCGCACCGCTCGCGAAGGCACTGGCCGACAACGAGCAGACGATCGTTGCCGAGCTGGCTGCGGTTCAGGGCAAGCCGGTCGACATCGGCGGCTACTACAAGCCGGACTTCGTGAAGCTCGCTGAAGTCATGCGCCCGAGCACGACGTTCAACGCCGCGCTCGCAGCCGTTGCGAAGTAATTGATGGAACCCGCCCCTGCGCTTGTCGCGGGGGACGTACCACCAAATGAATCGAGCCTCCCGATGTGATCGGGAGGCTCGATTTTTTTTGCCCTTTCTGCTTGAGGCGAGCCTTGCGGCCCGCCCCTGCGTTCAGGCTTAGTCGTCCAGCAGCGAGAGGTCGCGCACGGCGCCCTTGTCCGCCGACATCACGAGCTTCGCATACGCCTTCAAAGCCGCCGACACCTTGCGCGGACGCGCCTTCGCTGGCTTCCAGCCCTTGGCGTTCTGCTCTTCGCGGCGGCGCGCGAGTTCCTCGTCCGAAACCAGCACGTTGATCGTGCGATTCGGAATATCGATGCGGATCTTGTCGCCGTCGCGCACGAGGCCGATCGCGCCGCCCGCTGCCGCTTCCGGCGAGCAGTGGCCGATCGACAGGCCCGAGGTGCCGCCCGAGAAGCGGCCGTCGGTCAGGAGCGCGCACGCCTTGCCGAGGCCCTTCGACTTGATGTAGCTCGTCGGGTAGAGCATTTCCTGCATGCCGGGGCCACCCTTCGGGCCTTCATAGCGCACGATCACGACGTCGCCGGCCTTGACCTTGTCGGCGAGGATGTTTTCCACCGCCTCGTCCTGCGACTCGGTCACGTGAGCCGTGCCTTCGAACACGAGAATGCTGTCGTCCACGCCTGCCGTCTTCACGACGCAGCCGTCGAGCGCGATGTTGCCCGTCAGCACGGCCAGGCCGCCCTCCTTCGAGAACGCGTGCTCATACGAGCGGATGCAGCCTTCGGCGCGATCCGAGTCGAGGCTCGGCCAGCGCGTGTTCTGGCTGAACGCGACCTGGCTGGGAACGCCAGCCGGACCGGCCATGTAGAACGTCTTGACCGCGTCGTCCTCGGTGCGCTTGATATCCCACTGCTCGAGCGCGTCGCCGAGCGTCGGCGTGTGCACGGTCGGCACGTCGGTGTGCAGCTTGCCCGCGCGCTCCAGCTCGCCAAGGATCGCCATGATGCCGCCCGCGCGGTGCACGTCTTCGATGTGGTACTTGTTCGTGTTCGGCGCGACCTTGCACAGCTGCGGCACGACGCGCGAAAGGCGGTCGATGTCGGTCATGCCGAAGTCGATGCCCGCTTCCTGCGCAATGGCCAGCAAGTGGAGGATCGTGTTGGTCGAGCCGCCCATGGCGATGTCGAGCGTCATGGCGTTTTCGAACGCCTTGAAGCCCACCGAGCGCGGCAGCACGCGCTCGTCTTCCTGCTCGTAGTACTGGCGCGCGAGTTCGACGATGCGGCGGCCGGCGCGCTTGAAGAGCTGTTCGCGGTCCGCGTGCGTGGCGACCACGGTGCCGTTGCCCGGCAGCGAGAGGCCCAGCGCCTCGGTCAGGCAGTTCATCGAGTTGGCCGTGAACATGCCCGAGCACGAACCGCAGGTCGGGCAGGCGGAGCGCTCGACTTCGGCCACTTCGGCGTCGGAGTACTTGGTATCCGCCGCAATGACCATGGCGTCGATCAGGTCGAGCTTCTTGACTTCGATCGCTTTGGTGACGGGGTTCGCGAGGCGCGTCTTGCCCGCTTCCATCGGGCCGCCCGAGACGAAGATCACGGGAATGTTCAGGCGCATGGCGGCCATGAGCATGCCCGGGGTGATCTTGTCGCAGTTCGAGATGCAGACCATGGCGTCGGCGCAGTGCGCGTTGACCATGTATTCCACCGAATCCGCGATGATGTCGCGGCTCGGCAGCGAATACAGCATGCCGTCGTGGCCCATGGCGATGCCGTCATCGACGGCGATCGTGTTGAATTCCTTGGCTACGCCGCCCGCGGCTTCGATTTCGCGCGCAACGAGCTGGCCGAGGTCTTTCAGGTGCACATGGCCGGGAACGAACTGGGTGAACGAGTTGACGACAGCGATGATCGGCTTGGAGAAGTCTTCGTCTTTCATGCCGGTGGCGCGCCAGAGGGAGCGCGCACCTGCCATGTTGCGGCCGGCGGTGGAGGTTTTGGAACGGTATGCGGGCATTGTGGCTGTAGGAGAAAAATCGCAGAAAGGAAGCGGGCCACGGGAATAAAGGCCCCACGCATGCCCTTGCGAACAACCTCTTGAGCTGCGCTCTGGGCAGAACCCGTAATTATCCCACAGGCCTCGGCGCCGCGCTGTCCACGGCGGTTTTGGCGGTTTTTCTCGCTCCATCATTCGCGCTTTGCATGCCTGGACGCCTCCACATTTTTGGCGGCAGATGTCGAATGAATTCTGGCGGCGTATGGTGGCCATACAGCGTCGTGCAGACGCGCAAACTCAAGCACCTCGGGGGCAATATGAAACATTGGCAACACGCGCGGCGACGCGCGAATCTGGCCGTCACGGGCCTCGCGCTCGGACTCGTTGCGACAGGTACGGGTGTACACCTCTGGCTGCGCGCCGTGGCAGCCAGCAGCGGGGACCAGTCGGTTGCGGTCGGCGCGATTGTGCTGGGCGTCTTTACGGCGATCTACGCCGGACATGAAATCTGGCGCGCGAGGACGCGGTAGGGGCGGGTAAGTCACCGGCAGGTCCCTTCGCTCAGGGTTCCCGCACCTTGCACAAAGCGTGCGGCTGCACCAATACTCTGCGTCAGTCCCCGCGACGGAGAGACCCATGCCCATGCAGAACATCAAGCACGTCGTTGTCGTGATGTTCGAAAACCGTTCGTTTGACACGATGCTTGGCGGCTTGTACACGAACGGCAGCAGCCCCACGCACTTCCTCCCCGCCGCCAGCGCGGACCGGCCATTCGACGGCCTCAAGGCGGGCCTGAGCAACCCGACCCGGGCAGGCGGCACTATCGCCGCGACCACACCGGCCTCCACGGCCACGCTGCCCGACCCCGATCCGCAGGAAACGTTCGCAAACGTGCACATCCAGTTGTTCGGCAACGCCGCTGGGGCCGAGCCCATGTCCGGCTTCGTACAAGACTACGAAACGACCGCGACGACAGATGCAAGCCAGGTCATGCAGTGCCACAGCCCCGACCAGTTGAAGGTGCTCGCAACGCTCGCACGCGAATACGCCGTTTCGGACGCCTGGTTCGCGAGCGTGCCGAGCCAGACGTGGCCGAACCGCGCGTTTGCCCACGCGGGCACGTCGAACGGGCATGTCGACAACGGCGCCCCGCCCGATCCGTTCGACTGGCAGGTGCGCACCATCTTCAACGTGTTGAGTGACGTGGACATGAGCTGGGCCGTGTACAGCGCCGCGCTCGTCGCGCCGTCGCTCACGCTCACCATGTTCCCAACGTTATGGGATCCAAAATATAAAGCGAATTTCCAGCGCTTCGGCAACTTCGTCTCGGACTGCAAGAACAACACGCTGCCGCAGTATTCGTTCATCGAGCCGCGCTTTCTGCTCGATCCCAACGACCAGCACCCGCCACACGACGTCTATGCGGGCGAAAGCTTTCTCTACGACATCTGGCATGCGTTGAGCACCTCGCCCGCATGGCCCGAAACGCTGCTCGTGATCACTTACGACGAGCACGGCGGCACTTACGATCACGTCCTGCCACCCGCCAACGCCGTGGCGCCCGATACCGCAAGCAACCCCGGAGACCAGAACTTCGCCTTCGACAGCTTTGGCGTGCGCGTGCCAGCGGTCGTGGTTTCGCCCTATATCGCACCGGGCACGGTATTTCGCTCGCCCAGCGCCACGCCTTACGACCACACGTCGATTCTCGCCACGCTGCGCGACTGGCTCGACATCGCCCCCGCCGACATGCTCGCGAGCAAGCGCGTGGCGGCCGCGCCCACGCTGGCGCCGTTGCTCACGCTGGACACGCCGCGCACGGACTTGCCAGCCATCGCCGCGCCGCCTGCCTCCGGCTTTATTGCGACCAACCTCGCCCGCCCGCTGAACGACCTGCAAAAGAGTCTCGTAAGCGGCACGGCACGGCGCACCGGGCTCGACCCGGCGGCCACGCTCGGCGCGATGAGCACTCGCCAGCACGCGGTGGACTTCTTCCACAACCTGCTTTCGTCCGGACAATCCTGAGCGGATCAACGAACCGAAAGGGGCATGCGACGCATGCCTCAGGCTTCGCCCAGCCCCTCCTGCGCAATCAACCCGAACAGCACGTCCGAAAACGCGTTGGCGGCGAGCGTGCTCGATGCGTGCCGCCGCTTGAGGAGCGCAACCGTGCGCTGCGGCAACGCCGGCATGACGGGCAGCGTGACGAGCCCGCGATGCTCGCGCAGCACCGCCGATGGCAAGAGCGTGGCGAGCGTGCCGTCCTTCACGAGCTTGAGCACCGTGCCCACCGAGTTGGCCTGCAGCATGACGCGCGGAATCAACTGATGCGCGCGGAAATACGCATCGGCGAAACGTCGCACCACGAAGTCCGGGCTCAGCAGTGCAAGCGGCATCGCCGCAAGCTGGTCAGCCGTCACCTCGGCGCGGCGCCGCGCGAGCGGATGGCGCGTGGCCACAAGCAGCGCCATGTGCTCGGCAAAGAGCGGACGCACTTCGATTTCATCGGAGCGCACGTCCGTGAAGCCAATGCCGAGATCGATTTCGTCACGCTCGAGTCCCCCTTCGATGTCTTCCAGCGGCCGCTCGCTCACGTCGAGCGCGATAGCCGGATGCGCTTCACGAAAACTGCGCAGCGCGGGGCCGATCAGATATTCCGCGAAAGTGGGGGTATAGGCGAGCCGCAGCAGGCCGCGCGTGAGGTCGCGCACGTCGTGCAGCGCACGCTTGCCCGCGTCGAGATGCGCGAGCGCCTGGCGCGCGTGGTCGATATACACGCGCCCGAATTCGGTGAGGCTGATGGCCCGGCCGCTGCGGTCGAACAGCGCCCCGCCAAGCTCGTTTTCCAGTTGGCGGATCTGCTGTGAGAGCGCCGGCTGCGAAACGTGCAGCACTTCGGCTGCGCGCGTGAAATTCTTCAACTCCGCCACGGTGAGCACGTAGCGTATCGAGCGAAGCATCAAGATGGCTTGCCTCCCGAATGTCTCCGGATTCTTTTCATAAGGTGCGCTTATCGCGACGATCCAAATATCGTCTTGGACGCGAGCGCGCGCCCTGCGCAAAATAGTTTGCGACGGCCGCGATCCCGTGCGCATGGCGCGCGGCATCGCTTGCCGGACACCATTCTACCGGGGAGCAAACGGATGTTCGAGTCGATCTCGATGAGCGTGGCGGCGGTGTTCGCAGGCTCGTGCCTGACGTTTCTCATCGCCGTCCTGCTGCCCGAACCCGTTGTGGCCAAAGGCGCCGAGGGCGGCCTTTATGCCGGGCTCGGCAATGAAGATGAAAGTTTCGTGCGCGCGAGCCAGGCGCGCACGCGGCGCTTTCGCGCGCTGAAAACGTGGCGCGCGGGCGGCCGCCGTTCGCCGGGCACGACGGTAGTCGCGTGTTGCCCCGTCAATAGACGTCGCGCACGTAGCGTTTGTCCCGCCCGAGCGCACTGACATAGTCGTGCGCGGCCTCGGCGCTCATGCCGCCATGGGCCGCCACCACGTCCCGGAGCGCCGCATCCACATCCTTCGCCATGCGGCTCGCATCGCCGCACACGTAGAGGTGTGCCCCTTCCTGCAGCCACGCCCATAGCTGCGCGCCCTGCTCGCGCATACGATCCTGCACGTACACCTTCTCGGTCTGGTCGCGCGAGAACGCGAGATCGAGGCGGTCGAGGTGGCCGTCCTTGCGCATTTGCTCCAGTTCGTCGCGATAGTAGAAGTCGGTGGCTGCGTGCTGCTCGCCGAAAAAGAGCCAGTTGCGGCCCGTATCGCCACGCGCCTGCCGCTCGTGCAGGAATGCGCGGAACGGGGCGACACCGGTGCCGGGGCCGACCATGATCATCGGCGCGTCGCCATTACGCGGTGGCCGGAAATGCGTGCTTTTCTGCACGAACACGGGCACGCTGCCCTCGTGCGCGCGGTCGGCGAGGAAGGTCGACGCCACGCCCTTGCGCTCGCGGCGGCCGTTGTTATAGCGCACGGCCGATACGGTCAGATGCACCTCGCCCGCGTGCGCCTTCGGGCTCGACGAAATCGAATAGAGCCGCGGCTGCAGGCGTTTGAGCATGCCGAGCAGTTCCGGCGCGGTCATGTCGATGGGGTATTCGTGCAGCACGTCGGCGAGCTGCTGGCCCCAGAGCCAGTTGCGCAGATCGCCCTTGCGCGCCTCGTCCAGCATCTCGGCCAGACCGCGCGAGCGCGTGCGGGAAGCAATGAACGCAAGCGCATCGGGGCTCGGGCGCGCGATCTCGTAGTGCTTGCTGAGCGCCTCGCCAAGGCGCATCTCGCCCTGGCCGCTCACGGCAACCGACGTGTCGGCGGCGAGGCGCGTGAGGCCCAGCAATTCGTCCACGAGCGCGGGGCAATTGGTCGGCCACACGCCGAGCGCATCGCCCGCTTCATAGTCGAGGCCCGCCTCGCCCGTTGCAAGCGAGAAGTAGCGCGTATCCTTCGTCGCGCCCTTCATGTTCAGGCGCACGTTGCTCAGGAGCTTCGAGGCGGCCGGGCGCGCTTTGGTCGCCGCGCATCCTGGCAGCACCTCGGGAATCGAACCGTCGGCGGGCACGGCGTGCAGCGCCGCATCTTCCTGCTTGATACGCACGACGATCCGATCGAGCCATGCGTCTGCGGCGCTCTGGTACTCGCTGTCGCAATCCACCCGCTCCATGAGGCGCGTGGCGCCCAGCGCCTCGAGGCGCGCGTCGAGCTTGCGGCCGTGACCGCAAAACGCGTCGTAGTTGCGGTCGCCGAAGGCGAGCACCGAGAAGCGCAGCGATGCAAGACGCGGCGCATTCTCCTCCGCGAGCGCGCTCCAGAACGCCTCGCCATTGTCCGGCGCGTCGCCGTCGCCGAAGGTGCTCGTCATCAGGAGTGCGTACTGTGCTTTTTCGAGGCTGGCGAGCGGGTAATCGGCCATGCTGGCCGTGCGGATCTCGAAGCCCGATTCCATGAGCTGCGTGGCGTACTGCTCGACGAGTGATTCGACATTGCCCGTTTGCGAAGCCCACAGCAACACGACCTTCGGGCGCGTGTGCGCAATGCGCACACCATGCGGCTTTTCTTCAGGAGCGGCCGGCACGGCGAGCGAAGCCGTACGCGCGCCAGGCTCGCCGCGGCTGAACAAGCCCGCCAGCAGCCCGTCCAGCCATACGCGCGTGCCGGCCGGAAAGGGGGCATGCGCGGGCAGCACGGGCACGCCAACGGGCTCGGCTGCCCTCAACGAACGCAGGCCGCCGACAAAGCCCGAGAGGTACTGGCGCTCTGCGTCGCTCAGTTGTGGCGCGGCGATGTCGTCGAGACCGAGTAGCTGAGAAAAGGCATCGATACGGGACATGTCGAGTTCCTGAAACGGGTTGACGGCTTGCGGCGGGCTCGCGTCGAGCGTGGCCGCATCGGCAAAGGCATCGGCGGCATCCGGCGTGCGCTCGCTCTCGCGCGGCGCAGATTGCGGACCGACGCGCGAGAGCGCCACCGCGCAGAATTTCAATTCGGGCTGCTGGGAAATGGGGTCAACCGCATCGCTCGTGAGCGCGTTCACGCAGAGTTCCTCGCCATACACGTCGTTCCAGTGCATGGGCGCGAAACAGTTGCCGGGGCGCACGCGCTCCGTCACGACGGCAGGCAGCACCACCCACCCGCGGCGCGAACGCACTTCCACGCGATCCTTCGCGGCAATGCCGAGCGCGGCGGCGTCTTCCGGGTGAATCTCGACGAAGGGGCCCGGGTTGAGCTTGTTGAGCATCGGCACCTTGCCGGTCTTCGTCATGGTGTGCCACTGATGCTGTAACCGGCCCGTGTTGAATACGACCGGATACGTGCCATCCGGCAGTTCGGCGGGCGCGACATGCGGGCGCGCGAAGAACACACCCTTGCCGTGGGGCGTTGCGAAAGCGATGCGAGGGCGTGTGCCGTCTGCGTTTTCCTTCAGCGTCTGGCTCACGCCATCGTTCACATAGCGAAGCGGGTTGCGATCGTTCATGGCGTCCGGTGCGATGGGCCATTGCAGCGGCGTTTCGCGCAGCTTCGCGTGACTTGCGCCGCGCAGGTCGTATCCCGTCTTCGGGTTCGAAAACCGCGTGATTTCGTCGAATACCTCGGCGGCGCTCTGGTAGCTGAACGCGTGCGCAAAACCCATCTCGCAGGCCACGCGCGCGATGATCTGCCAGTCGGGCAGCGCTTCGCCTGGCGCTTCGACGGCTTGCTGCATGAGCGTCATGTTGCGCTCGGAGTTGATCATCACGCCCTCGGCCTCGGCCCAGAGCGCACCGGGCAGCAGCACGTCGGCGTATTGATTCGTTTCGGTGTCCAGAAAAGCGTCCTGGGCGATCACCAGTTCGGCGGCTTTCAGGCCAGCCACCACCGTCTGCCGGTTTGCGACGCTCGCAACGGGATTCGTGCAGATGATCCAGCACGCCTTGATCTCGCCCGCCGCCATGCGCGAGAACATGTCGATGGTGCCGCCGCCCACTTTCACGGGCAGCGTGCCGGGCGCCACACCCCACGCCGCTTCCACGAATGCACGGTCGTCTTGCGCGAGCACCGTGCGCTGGCCGGGCAGGCCCGGCCCCATATAGCCCATTTCACGCCCGCCCATGGCGTTCGGCTGCCCCGTGAGCGAGAACGGGCCGCTGCCGGGGCGGCAAATCTTGCCCGTCGCCAGATGCAGGTTGCAGATCGCGTTCGTGCTCCACGTGCCATGCGTGCTCTGGTTCAGGCCCATGGTCCAGCAGCTCATCCACTCGGGCGCTTCGCCTATCATCTGCGCCGCGCGGAGAATGTCGTCAACGGCCAGGCCCGTAATTTCAGCGACCTTCTGCGGCGTGTAGTCGTCGAGGAACGCGGGCAGCGCGTCCCATCCTTCGGTGTACTGTTCAATGAAGTCTGCGTCGGTGTGACCGTTCTTGTGCAGCAGGTGCAGCAAGCCATTGAGCAGCGCGAGGTCGGTGCCCGGCGCGATCTGCAGAAAGAGCGAAGCCTTGTCTGCGGTCGCCGTGCGGCGCGGGTCCACCACAATGAGCTTCGCGCCCGCTTTCACGCGGTCCATCATGCGCAGGAACAGGATGGGATGGCAGTCCGCCATGTTCGCGCCGATCACGAAGAACAGGTCTGCCTTGTCGAAGTCCTGATACGAGCCCGGGGGGCCGTCCGCGCCCAGCGAAAGCTTGTAGCCGCTGCCCGCGCTCGCCATGCACAGACGCGAGTTCGATTCGATATTGTTGGTGCGCACAAAGCCCTTGGCGAGCTTGTTCACGAGATACTGCGCCTCGATCGACATTTGCCCCGATACGTAGAACGACAGTGCGTCGGGACCGTGCGCGTCGAGCGTCGCGCGCAGGCGGCGCGCGGTATCGGCGATCGCCTGCGCGAGCGGCAGCGGCACCGGGTCCTCGTCGCGCGCATGGCGCACGAAGGCACGCTCGAGACGCCCCGACTTGCGCAGCGCCACGTGCGCCGAGGAACCCTTCGTGCAGAGGCGGCCGAAGTTGGTCGGATGCTCGGCGTCGCCGGAGATCTTCGCGACCTGACCGTCCTCGACGTGCAGGATCATCCCGCAGCCTACGCCGCAGTACGGGCAAACGCTTTTTACGCTCTCGCTGCTCATGCGGTCGATCGATATCAGCTTGAAACAGATTCAGGGTGCGCGGCGCTACGTGCGCGCCGCGCCTTCGTCATGTCAGGCGGCAACCCAGACCTGACCGTTTTCCACGCGTGCGGCAAACGCGTTGACCGAATGCTGGGGCGCTTCGATACATTCGCCAGTGGCCAGATCGAAGTGATGCTTGTAGATCGGCGAAGCGACTACGACACGCTCACCAAAACTGCCGACGAGTCCGCGCGAAAGCACCGCGGCATGCGAGTTCGGGTCGTAGTTGCCGATGGCGTACACGCGCGCGCCGCCGTCGTCGACATGGAACACAGCGACCTGCTCGCCCTTCACGAGCGCACACACGCCGGTGTTCGGCACGATATCGTCGAGCGTGCAGACGGGAACCCAGTCGCCTTGCCTAAGTTCGTTGCTCATTTCGTACTCCTCGGTTCGATAAAAGGGAATCAGACGGTTTCGACGACTACCGGAATCGCGCTCAGCGCTTCATGTCGCGTGAAATGCGGCGCCGCTTGCGACACCTGCGTGCGCTCCTCGGGCGTGGCCGGCCGGATCTGGCCGCGCTCTTCAATGAAGGCGACGTGCTGGTCGCCTGCATCGCTATTGACGAAGTGGCGGAAGCGGCGGCGCGTTTCAGGATCGGTCACGGCCTTCTTCCATTCGCATTCGTAGGTGTCCACCACGAGCTGCATTTCTGCTTCGAGTTCGGCGCCAAGGCCCAGCTTGTCGTGCACGATCACGTCGATCAGATAGTCGAGGCCGCCTTCGAGGTTGTCGCGCCACACGCTCGTGCGCTGCAAACGGTCAGCCGTGCGCACGTAGAACATGAGGAAGCGGTCGACGTAGCGCACGAGCGTCGCCTGATCGAGATCGACAGCGAGCAGCTCCGCATGGCGCGGCTTCATGCCGCCGTTGCCGCACACGTAGAGGTTCCAGCCCTTCTCGGTCGCGATGATGCCGACGTCTTTGCCTTGCGCCTCCGCGCATTCGCGCGTGCAGCCGGACACGCCGAACTTGATCTTGTGCGGCGCACGCAGGCCCTTATAGCGGTTCTCGAGTTCGATCGCGAAGCCCACCGAGTCGCCCACGCCGTAGCGGCACCACGTCGAGCCCACGCACGACTTCACCGTGCGCAAGGCCTTGCCGTAGGCGTGCCCCGATTCGAATCCCGCTGCGATCAGCTCTTCCCACACGAAGGGCAACTGCTCGACACGCGCCCCGAAGAGGTCCACGCGCTGGCCGCCCGTAATCTTCGTGTAGAGCCCGTACTTCTTCGCCACCTGCCCCACGGCGATAAGGCCTTCGGGCGTGACTTCGCCGCCCGGCATGCGCGGCACCACCGAATACGTGCCGTCGCGCTGAATGTTGGCGAGGTAGTAGTCGTTCGAGTCCTGCAGGCTCGCGTGCTCTTTCTTCAGCACGAATTCGTTCCAGCAAGAGGCGAGAATGCCGCCCACGGCCGGCTTGCAGATATCGCAACCGAGCCCCTTGCCATGTTTCGCGAGCAGTTCGGCGAACGTCTTGATGCCTTCCACGCGCACGATGTGATACAGCTCCTGGCGCGAATAGCGGAAGTGCTCGCACAGGTGATTGTTCACGGCAAGACCCTGGCGTTTCATTTCCGACTTCATGACCTGCGTGACGAGCGGCACGCAGCCACCGCACGACGTGCCAGCGTTGCATGCGCCCTTCACGGCGGCGATGGTCGTCGCGCCGTCGCGCACGGCCGCGCATATTTCGGCCTTCGAAACGTTGTTGCACGAGCAGATCTGCGCGGCGTCGGGCAGCGCTTCCACGCCGAGGGCAGGCTTCACCTTGCCGTCGGCCTGCGGGAGGATCATGAATTCGGGCGACTCGGGTAGCTCGATGCCGTTGAGCATCATCTGCAGCAGCGTGCCGTATTCGCTTGCGTCGCCCACCATGACCGCGCCGAGCAGCTTCTTGCCGCAATCGGACACCACGATCTTCTTGTAGACCTGGCGACGCTCGTCGGCGTAGCGGAACGAACGGCTGCCGGGCGTCTTGCCGTGCGCGTCGCCGATGCTCGCCACGTCCACGCCCATCAGCTTGAGCTTGGTGCTCATATCGGCGCCCGCGAAGTCCGCCGCAACGCCCGCCAGCGCCTTCGCGGCGATGCGCGCCATGTCGTAGCCGGGGGCGACGAGGCCAAAGATCTGGCCTTGCCACAGCGCGCATTCGCCGATGGCGTAGATGTTCGTGTCGCTCGTGCGGCACTGGTCGTCGATCACGATGCCACCGCGCGCGCCGATATCGAGGCCGCAGGCGCGGGCGATTTCGTCGCGTGGACGAATACCGGCCGAGAACACGATCATGTCGGCTTCGAGGTGCGTGCCGTCGGCGAACTGCATGCGGTTGGCGGCCGTTTCACCGTCGACGATCGCCAAGGTGTTCTTCTGCGTGTGTACGCTCACGCCGAGTTCTTCGATCTTGCCGCGCAGCATGCGGCCACCGTCGTCGTCCACCTGCACCGCCATGAGGCGCGGTGCGAATTCCACCACATGCGTGTCGAGGCCCAGATCGCGCAGGGCTTTCGCGCATTCGAGGCCGAGCAGGCCGCCGCCCACCACCACGCCCGATTTCGCGTGCGCGCCGCGCGCCTGCATTGCTTCCAGGTCGGCAATGGTTCGGTAGACGAAGCAATCGGCGCGATCGTTGCCCGCGATGGGCGGAACGAACGCCGAGGAACCGGTGGCCAGCACGAGCTTGTCGTACGCAAGCGTCTCACCGTTGGACACCGTAATGGTGCGCGCCTCGCGATCGATCGACACCGCCTTGGCATTGAGCACGAGGCGCACGTTCTCGCGCTCGAAGAAGCCGGGCGCCACGAGCGAGAGGTCGTCAGCCGACTTGCCCGCGAAGAATTCGGAGAGGTGCACGCGGTCGTAAGCGGGGCGCGGCTCTTCGCAGAGCACGGTCACGCGCGCGTTGGGTGCGCCGTCCGCAAGGATGCATTCGAGAAATTTGTGGCCCACCATGCCGTGGCCGACGACGACGATCTCCATCGCGGCCGAACTGTTCACTTCGTTCGTTGCTTGCACCATGAGCCTCTGCCAATAAAAAAGGCGTCCCGCGATTCCAGCTTCTAAAGAAGCCAGATTCGGGGGACGCCGTTGCCCTGAATACGAAACCCTTGTGCGCCGCGCTTGCTGCTTGCAGCCGAATCCCCATTGATTCGCTATGGCACTTGCTGTGAAGCAATACGCAAGCACTGTGCCAATTCGCGCGCATCCCGCACAACGCCCCGTCTGGCGGACTTCGGCGGTATGCGCGCAGGGCGTCCGGCACTGATGCGGCGCACGCATCGTGATGCAAGCGGGCACAAGATTGGTGCCGTGCAGCACATTCGCTGTGCGCCTCCCGCTTGCGGGTTGCGGCGTCGTCAATTGGGGGGCGCCCTGCCAGCGTGCGGGCGGGGCGAATGCGCGCGCGCTGGTCTGGAACTTGCGTTAGCCCGAGCGTCCGGCAGCGTCGCCGGGCGATGCAACTATGGGCCGCGCGACGTGCGCGGCGTGATTCGCTCTAACCGGACAATGGCGTCCCCTCGTCGCAAGCGGCGAGCGGACGCCATTTGTTTTTGGGCGTTCCCAACGTGGGTACGCGAAACAGGAAAGGAACACAACGATGACGACGGGCAACGAAGGCAAGGTCACGCTGGTGAGCGCGGGTCCGGGCGATCTCGACCTCCTCACACTGAAGGCGGCCAAGGCGCTTGCGAGCGCCGACGTCGTGCTGCTCGACGATCTCGCGAACGCGGAGATCGCTACGCTCGCGCCACAGGCCCGCGTGATCCGCGTGGGCAAGCGAGGCGGCTGCCGCTCCACGCCGCAAGCCTTCATCGAGCGCCTGATGCAGCGATACGCGCGCCGGGGGCTGCACGTCGTGCGCGTGAAAGGCGGCGACGCCTTGCTGTTTGGCCGCGCAGGGGAAGAACTCGCGGCATTGCGCAACGCGGGCGTGGCGGTCGAGATCGTGAACGGCGTGTCTTCGGCGTTCGCGGCGGCCGCCGGGCTTGGCGTCTCGCTCACGCACCGCGATCATAGTCAGGGTGTGATCTTCGTGACGGCGCATTTGCGCGACCATAGCGAGCCCGACTGGCAGGCACTCGCCGCGACAGGCATGACACTCGCCATCTATATGGGTATGAGCCGGATCGAGTCGCTGTGCGCAACCCTTGCCAACACACTCCCGGCGGCCACGCCCGCAGCCGTCGTGCAATGGGCGGGCAGCGCGAACGAGCGCCGCGTAACGGGCACGCTCGGCACGATCGCGGCACGCGCGCGCGCGGAGAACCTTGGCAGCCCGGCCATCATTCTCGTGGGCAATGCGATTGGCGAGGCGTCTTCGTTCGTTATTTCAACTGCATCATTCCCCATGGACGCGAACAAGAGGCCAATCACGGCGCAACGGCTGAGTGCGTGACCGCGTCATTAATCTCCTGATTATCACGCTATACATAGGAATACGAATATATTAAATAGATCAGGCCTTGACCACACATCTTCTCAACATCCACTGACATAAATCTTTCGTAATTCTCCCCGCACTATCGCAGCGCGCGATGCTTTCATTTCAATACGAAAAATAAAAACAGTAAGCAAAACAGCGCGTATCACTGTCGTACTAAAGAATTCCTGACCTTCGCCCTACTATTTTCGTACATGCCCTATGGAAATCCCCGATTAAATATTGCGCTCCATGAAAGCGCCGGGAAGGGTTGCCTTGACTAGAATGCAGACATCAACGTAGCAGGCAGCTTTGAGAAAGGCGATCTGCCGTTGCAAAGACTGCTCACGCAGCATTTCTTTCAAGCATTGCGCCACTACCTGCTTCGGTATTCGTTCGAATAGTATTCCTATATAAATCAAGCAAATCATAGGGCGCAGGTAAGGAACAACAAGATGAAGTTGCTGCTCGTCGAAAATAATTCGGGGCTTTCCCAGTGGCTCGTCAGTTTGTTGCGCAGCGAGAATTTCACCGTCGATTGTGTGGGCGACGGCGAAAGCGCGGATCTCGTGTTGAAGTCACAACATTATGACCTCGCACTGCTCGAAATGGACTTGCCGCGCTTGAGCGGTATGAGCGTACTTGTACGTTTGCGGCGCCGCCGCGACAACCTCCCCGTTCTGATGATGGCAACGAACGGCTCGATCGACGACAAGGTGGCGTGCTTCAGCGCCGGCGCCGACGACTACCTCGTCAAGCCCTTCGACACCCGCGAGTTGCTCGCGCGCATCAAGGCGCTGATACGCCGCCAGGCGAGCGACAAGGCAGCGCGCCTGAGCTGCGGCGACCTGCACTATCGCACGGACACGCGCGCCTTCTGCCACAACGACACGCCGCTGACGCTGCGTCGCCGCGAACATTGCATTCTCGAGGCGCTCATGCTCCGTCAGGGCAGGACCGTCTCGAAGCGCACGCTCATGGAAAGCCTGTTCGGCCTCGACGAAGAACCAAGCCGGGATGCAATCGATATTTACATCCACCGCTTGCGCAAGCATCTCGCCAACTCGAGCGCACAGATCCTGACCCTGCGCGGCCTGGGCTACATCCTGCGAGCAAAGGACGCCGCATTGCTCAAACCCGGCGAGGAACCCTGCCTGCAGACAGAAAGCAAATGATGAACTCCACACCCGCTGCGTGCACGCTCACCCCATGCGCAACCTGCCACCCAAACGAGATCGAGCATGAAAGCCTATGTCATCGAACAGCCCGGCGGCCCGGAGGTCCTGAAGATGCGCGAGATCGCGCCGGCCGCGCCTGGCGTGGACGAGGTACGCATTCGCGTATGCGCGTTCGGCATCAACCGCGCCGAAGCCGATTTACGCGCGGGACGCCTCGGGCCGATTGCCGGCTCGGTCGTGCCGGGGATCGAGGCCGTGGGTGTGGTGGCGGAGGACCCCTCGAAGACATTCCGGGTGGGGGAACGTGTTGCCACTGCGATGGGCGGCCTGCAGGTCTCGCGCAACGGCAGCTACGCGGAGGAAGTCACGGTTTTGCGGCGCAACGTCGTCGCGCTCGGGTCCACGATCTTGCCATGGGAAGAACTGGCCACGTTGCCGCTCGCCTATCTCACGGCGTGGGGGGCGCTTGCGGCGAGCCTCGAGGCGAAAGCCGGGCAGACCTTGCTCGTGCGCGGCGGGACGTCCGCCGTGGGCCTCGCTGCGATCGCCTATGCGAATGCCTTCGGGCTCAACGTGCTGGCCACGACACGTTCGGCAAGCCACGTCGAACGCCTCTACCATGCCGGTGCGCACGAAGTGCTGATCGACAGCGGAGAAGTCGCCGCCGCAGTCGCGCGTGAATGCTTGCATGTCGACGCCGCGCTCGAGATCGTGAGCGCGGCCAACGTGTGCGACACCGCGAAAATGGTGCGGCCGTTCGGCGGCGTAACCGTAGTTGGCACACTGGCCGGGCCACCTCTTCTCACGCCCTTCGATATTGCGCGCGATCTGCCGCCCGCGGTCCGGCTCAGCTTCTTTACGAGTGATCTGCTCGGCACAAAGGCGTTGCCGCTCAACTACGCTCCGCTGCGCCTGATCGCTTCGGGCATCGCCAGCCGGAGCATTGCGTCGCTGCACGCGTACACCTTCGAGTTCGACGAGATCAGGAAAGCGCACTACCTGCTGGAAAGCAACCGCGCCCTCGGCAAGATCGTCGTCCGCTTATAGCGGAGCGTCACTCGCGCGCGTGCCGCGGTGCCTTAGTTGCTTGCGCTCGCTTGAGCGCCCTGCACGACAGCCGGCGCCATCGCAGGCTCTTGTGGCAACGCCCATTCGAGCCAGCGTGCGCGGTGCAGCACCACCAGAGCGAACGCGGCTGCGGCGATCACGCCGAACGTCGCGAAGCCCATCTGGTAGCTGCCGGTGCTTTCCTTGGCAATGCCCATGATGACCGGCAGGTAGAAGCCGCCGATCCCGCCCGCCGCGCCGATGATGCCCGACATCAGCCCGGTGCGGCCCTGCCAGCGGCGCGGAACGAGCTGGAACGTCGCGCCGTTGCCAAGCCCGAAACACACGTAGGTGAACGCAAGCAGCGCAATACCCGTGGCGAACGGCGGCATCCACATCGCGAAGGCGAAGTCGCACAGTGAAATCGCGGCCAGCAGCACCACGAGCGCTCGCACGCCCGAAATGCGATCGGCGATCAGGCCGCCGAGCGGACGCACCATCGCGCCGGTCAGCGCGAGCAGCGACATCACCACGCCGGCCTCGAGCTTCGGTACCTGGTAGAGCGAAATAAGCAGCGTCGAGATATAGGACGACATGCCGACAAAACCGCCGAACGTGATGCTGTACACGAGCATCACGACCCACGTGTCGCTTTCCGTCAGCACCGCGCGATAGTGCCGCGGCAGCACGGCAATGGCGAGCAGCGCGCCGAACACCGGCAACAAAAGCACGCCGGTCTTGCCCGCACCGAACACGCCGGCGTGCACGGCGAGCACAAGCGCGATCAGCCCGGCGAGCGTGATACCGAACGAGCGCAATGCCTTCGCCGCGCTGCCGGACTTGTGGCCGAGATCGCGGGCCCAAAAGATCACGGCCGTCGCGGCCAGCGCGAGCAGCGGCAGCGCCGCGCCCGTGGCGCGCGCCCAGCCATAGTGGCTGGCGAGGCCCGGAAAGAGGAAGCCGTCGAGCACGGCGCCAATATTGCCGGCTGCAGCGAGGCCCAGGACGAGGCCCTGCACCTTCGGCGGGTAGTTACTGCCAGCCATCGGCAACGCCACAGCGAAGCTCGCGCCGCCCACGCCGAGCAGTACACCGAGCACGAGCAGCAAGGTATAGGACGGCGTGCCCGGCATCAGCAACAGCACGGCGGCGGGAATGGCGGAAAGCGCGATGCCCATCAGCGCAACACGGCGGCCATCGCAGGCCTGATACAGATTGCCGAGCGTCACGCGCAAAATAGCCGCACCGAGCACGGGCACCGCCACGAGCAAGCCCAGCTCGGCCGGCGTCATCGCGATGTCCTTCTGAATGAAAGGCGCGAGCGGGCCAAACATCACCCACACCGTGAAGCCGGTGTCGAAGTACAGGAAGCACGCGATCAATGCGCGCCAGTTACCGCTCTTGAGCGAACTTACCAGGTCTTTCACGAGGTTCTCCCCAATAGTGGATCTCAACCCGCAAGTCGGGCATGCATCCGTTGATTTCGGAATCCAGAATGTCTTTCGGGCGCGGCGTCACGCGTTTCGGGCTTGCCGACCACGCCTTGCACGAGCCGGTCCATTTCACCTATTACGTGCGCCAGCTCGGCTGTAATTACAGCGAATTCGCGGCCGAACTGGCCTGCGCGAGCGGCCGCCACCCTTGCATTGAGCGCGACGATGTTCGCGCGCAGGGAAATGGCGGCGAGCTCGTCGACGATGCCGGCCTGGCGCTTCGCCGCCGCCGCTTCCACGCTGCGCAATTCGTCCTGGTACGCCTGGGTGAGCGTTTGCAGCAGTTCGAGCAGCGGCGTGGCGGCGGCGGTGAGTTCCGTCACGGCTGCCTCGCACACGCCATCGTCCGTCGATGGCTGAACTGAGCGTTCGAGGCACGCGCACGCATGCTCGGCCAGCTTCGTGAATGCGCGAATGCGCTCGTCGGCCTTGCGCGCGCCGAAATAGAGTTCGCGCAAGGCGCTCGAAAACACACCCGGAAAGTGGTCGTCGCCTTGTACCAGCCGCGCGTGCGAAGCCGCAAATGTATCGAGGCATTCGCGCGCGATCACGAGCGCGGCGGCGTCGCCACGCAAGCCAAGCAATGCGTGCAGGACGACGCGCTGCGAGAGCATGCGCTGGCGCCCGGCCAGATTGATGAGCTCGCCAACGATTTCCGCCGAGATGTCAGGTGTCGTTTCCCGCATGTTCATCTTTAGTAGTGCAAATAGCATCGCCAAGGGTTTGCCAGACCAGGGGCGCACCGAGCGAAGCAAAAAAAAGCGTCCCGAAGCGCACCTGCCACGCACGCTGTGCCGTGGAGTGCTGCTTCGGGACGCCGTTGCCCCGCAAGACCGAAAAGCCCCGCGCACGGCGGGACGATGATGCAATTCACTGGAGCCGTCATTGGCCCCGGCAGTGATTAAGCAATAGGTGTGCCACACTCTGCGCAAGCGGCGCGCGCTCCGGCGCAACGCCCGGCTGGCGCGGCTCCGCCCGCTCAGACAGCGCGCCCGGCCCGCGCAGTCCGGACTGGCGGCGCACCACCAATCGTGTGCTTTGCATGACTGCTGCTGGTGCACTGCAGCGTAGACCCGCACCATCGCCGGGCACCGTCTTGCCCTTCGCCGCAACCGCCCTAAGCTTTAAACATCGATCGAAAGCCGCGCTTGCACGCGTACGCGACGCCGGCTTGGGAGGTGCATCATGAAACCAACTGCCATCGCCTTCGCGAGCGCATGGGTAGCGCTTAGCCTTGTCTGCGTTCCCATCCCGGCTGCGGCGGCCGCCTTGAACGAAGCAACGATAGCGATCGTCGCCGGCACGTACGGCAGCAACTGCGGCGCGCCACACGGCAATGTCACGCGCGATCTCGCCGAGCACTGCGACGGTTTGCTAACCTGCAACTATCCGGTGTCGATGACCGCCGCGCAATCGGGAGGCTGTCGCAATGACTACCTCGCCGAGTGGCGCTGCGGCAGCCAGGAATTCCACAACGCGGCACTGGCCGCCGGTGCGGGCAAAGGCGATCGACTGATTCTCAGCTGCGTGCCGTCGAGCGGTGCGGGACATTGAGGTGTGCGAATAGGAATCAGACTCGCGCCGCGCGCACGACGCCATTTTCAGCGCACGGCTAACCCGATTCGTCGCCGACCCAAGGCGGGCGGCAGATTCGTTGTCGCCTTTCATCGCGTGTAATAGACTCAACTCAACAGCGCGTTCCGCACAACTCGCAGGCGACTGCAAACATCGTGCAGTTGTGCTCCCGGTCACGGGGTCATGCCGGGAACGAACGCAACGTTAGCGGACAGTTTCTCGTACTACCTGGGGTTCTGGCGGCCCTCGCCGGAACGCGATAGGAGCCACGGCGCGCCCGAGTTGCGCGTCAGGCCAGAGGAGAGACAGACCATGCTGCTGCCCACTACGTCAACGCCAAAGGCGCAGTCCCGGGACTTGCTCGATGTCCTGATCCGCGCCGCGCTGATTGCCGTCCTGGCGATGTTTTGCTTTCGCATCTTCGCCCCGTTCCTCGACCTCATGGTCTGGTCCGTGATTCTCGCGGTCACGCTTTTTCCGCTGCAAATGCGGCTGCAGCGCAGTTTCCCTCACAAAGATGGACTCATCGCCTCGCTCATCATTCTCGTGGCGTTCGGCGTGATCCTCGCGCCAACCTGGCTGCTGGGCGTCGCCGTGGCCGATTCGATCGAGCATGCCATGGGCGTTGCGAAGAGCGGGACGTTCAATATTCCGCCTCCCGCCGACTCGATCGCACACTGGCCAATCGTCGGCCAGCGCGTATACGACTTCTGGATGCAGGCGTCGACCGACATTACCGGTCTCGTGCAGCGGTTTGCACCGCAACTAAAGGCGGCTGGCCTCGCGCTGCTTGGCACGCTCACCGGTCTTGGCGCCGCATTGCTGGTTTTCTTCGTGTCCCTGATCATTGCGGGCATTCTCATGGCGCACGGCGACAAGGGCTACCGCAGCACGGTGTTGATCGCTTCGCGCATCTCCGGCCCGGAAAACGGCCCGCAGATCGCCGATCTTTGCACGGCAACGATACGCGCGGTTGCGCAGGGCGTGGTGGGCATCGCATTCATCCAGATGGTGCTGATCGGCGTTGGCTTCATCGTGATGGGCATTCCGGGCGCGGGCTTGCTCGCGCTGGCCGTGCTGCTGATCGGCATCATGCAGTTGCCCGCCACGCTCATCACCGTGCCCGTCATTATCTTCGTGATCATGACGCAGGGCGTGAGCACGGCGACGATCGTCTTCTCCGTGTATGAATTCGTTGCAGGCCTCGCCGACAACGTCCTCAAGCCGTTGCTGCTCGGGCGCGGTGTGGCCGTGCCCATGCCGGTGGTGCTGATCGGCGCGATTGGCGGCATGGTCACAGGCGGCGTGATCGGCCTGTTCATCGGCCCGGTAATGCTCGCCGTTGGCTATCAACTGTTCTGGCGCTGGGTGAAAGACCAGCCTCAACCCGAACGCACACGAGAAGAACAGCAGGCTTGAGCCGCGAGGCCGACCTGTGTTCCTCTGCGAGCGCCCTCACTGGCTGCCTCTCGGTGCCTGTTGCATCAGCACGCTGCTGAACGCGTGCATGCACGTGGGCCCCGACTTTCAGCCGCAACATGAGAGCTGGAGCGAACACTGGAGCAGCGCATCGATCGATCAGGTCACGGTGATCGCTGCGCAGCCCGGTGAGCCGCCCGACGCGCGGCAATGGTGGCACGTCTTCAGTGACGACAATCTCGAACAGCTGATTGCCGCGGCCGATGCAAACAACGGCGACCTGAAGATCGCGGCATTGCGCGTGATCGAGGCGCGCGCCCAGCTAGGTATCGCGCTCGCGGGGCGTTACCCGCAGGTGCAGCAGGCCAACGCCGACGTGCTGGCCTCGGCACGCAAGCGCCACGACGGTTTCGACCCGCGTTCGGGCGCGTACGTTCAGTATGGTCTCGGCTTCAGCATAGGCTGGGAACTCGACTTCTGGGGCCGCTTCAGCCGCGCGATCGAATCGGCCGACGCCTCATTCTTCGCCGCCCAGGACAACCGCGAAGACGCGCTCGTGCTTGTTCACGCGCAAGTTGCGGACACCTATTTCACGCTGCGCACGACCGAAGCGCGCCTGCGCATTGCGCGCGAGAACGCGCAACTGCAAAAGCGCAGCTACGAGATCACGCAAAAGCTCTTCAAGAGCGGCGAAACCGACGAGCTCGATCTCCAGCAAGCGAAATCACAGTATCTCGGCACACTGAGCAGCATTCCTGTATTCGAAAGCCAGATTGCGTTGGCGCGTCACGCGCTTTGCGTGCTGCTTGGGCGCCCGCCCGGACCGTTGCCGGAACTCGACGCACAGCCTGCCAAAGCAGGCTTCGTCCCGCTCATCAACCGAGCCGTGCTTCAGGATGTGCCTGCGAAGCTGTTGCTGCGCCGCCCGGATGTGCGCGCGGCCGAGCAACAGATGGCCGCGCAGTCGGCGCTGATCGGCGTGGCGAAGGCCGATCTGTACCCGTCGATTTCACTGGTCGGCTCGCTCGTGTGGAGCGCCAGCTCGCTTGCCGGGGCGCCGAGCACGCTTGCCGTGGTGGGCGGCCCGAGCATCACATGGAATGTGTTCGATCACGGCCGCATTACGAACAACGTGCGCGTGCAGGACGCGCGCCTGCAGCAGTTGATCGTCGCGTATCAGGATACGGTGCGCGAAGCGGCGCGCGAGGCTGACGACGCCGCTACGGCGCTGAACGCGGCGCTGCAGCGCGATACGATCCTGCACGACGCGCAAGGCGCTGCGCAGCGCTCGCTCACGCTCGCCAATACGATCTACCGCGAAGGGTACTCGGACTTCCAGCGCGTGCTCGACGCGCAGCGCGCACTCTCCGCGCAGCAGGACGCGTTCGTCGTCAATCGCGGCAACGCCGTCAGCAGCCTGATTGCGCTGTACAAGGCCGTGGACGGCGGCTGGGATCTGCCGCAGCCGCTCATCGATCCCGCCACGCGCGCGCAAATGCAGCGGCGCACGGACTGGGGCGACCTGCTCGACGAAACGACGCCTCCCGCCGCCGCGCAGCGTCCTGGCAATCAACCGGATGGGCCGACACAATGAGCCGCGCGCCCGAACCTTCGAGCCCGCCGCCGGCACCGCCACCGGCTTCCGACTCGTCCGGCAAGGCGGTCAAGTGGATCGTTATCCTGATCGCCATCAGTCTGATCTGGTACCTGCTCGCCGACCGTTTCACGCCGTATACCCAGCAAGCGCGTGTAGCGGCCTACGTCGTGCCCGTTGCAGCCGAGGTATCGGGACGCGTGACGCGCGTGCTCGTGCACAACAACCAGGAGGTCAACGCGGGCGACGTGCTGTTCGAGATCGACAACACGCAATATCGCATTGCCGCCGACCGCGCGCGCGCCGACCTCGAATCCACGCGCCGGCAGATCGGCGCGAGCACGGCCGGGATCGAATCGGCGCAAGCCTCGTTGCGCGCGGCCCTCGCCAACGAGGTCAAGGCGCGTCAGGACAGCGACCGGCTGGAACGGCTGTATCGCGAAGACGAGGGCACAGTCTCGCTGCGGCGGCTCGAAGTGGCGCGCGCCACGCACGAGCAGGCACAAAGCCAGGTCGAAAGCGCCCGGGCCGAAATCGAACGCGCGCGCGAGCAGCAAGGCGGCAATGAAGCGGAAAACGCGCAGTTGCGCAGTGCGGCCGGCGCGCTCGAAAAAGCCGAGCTCGATCTCGCCAACACGCGCATTCGTGCGCGCTCGGCCGGCGTCATCACCGACCTGCGCACCGAAGTCGGCCAGTTCGCGGCCGCGGGCAATCCGGTCATGACGCTCATCGCCATTCACGATGTCTGGGTCAGCGCGGACATGACGGAGAACAATCTGGGCCATCTTCATGCGGGCACGCCCGTCGCGATCGCACTGGACGCGCTGCCGGGCGAAGTGTTCACGGGACGCATCCGCAGCATCGGCTATGGCGTGAGCGTTGGCCAAAGCACGCCGCCCGGCACCCTGCCCACCGTGCAGAACAGCCGCGACTGGCTGAGGCCCGCACAACGCTTTCCCGTGATCGTCGAGTTCGACGATCACGAACGCGCGCGGCTGCGCAATGTTCGTGTGGGCGGCCAGGCCGAGGTGATGGCGTTTCCGGGCACAGGCAACCCGCTCAACCCGCTCGGCCGCGTGTTCCTGCGCGTGATGAGCTGGCTCGCCTACCTCTACTGAGCGGCCCCAATGCAAACGAGCCCATCGCCTCCCGGCCGCCGCGCGCTGCGCCTGGCCACGGGCACGGCGCTCACGCTCGCTATCAGCTTCGCGTTCGAGTTCCCGATTCCGGTGATCGCGCCGGTCCTCGCCGTCTTTCTGCTGGCCACGCAGAACCGGCCGCTTTCGCTCAAGGCGGCGCTCGCACTCGCGCTGGTCGTTGCGGGCACAACGGGCAGCGGCCTGTTGCTCGTTCCTGTGCTGCGCTATTACCCGTTCGCCGGCGTGCTGCTCGTCGGGCTTTGCCTCTTCCTTGCGTTTCGCTCCGGGCTGCGCGGCGGCAACAACCTCGTAGCGACGTTCCTCGCGGCGGGCCTCACGATGATTACCGCAGCCGGCGTGGCCGACCAGCAACTGGCCGCCACGGTGGTCGGCGCGCTCGTAAAAGGACTGCTGCTCGCCGTGCTCGCTTCGATCTTGAGCCACGCCCTCTTTCCCGAGACCGGACCTGTGCTCGCCAAACCCGCCGCGCGCGTCATGCCGCAGGCAATGGCATCGCGCGTCGCCTTGCAGGCCGCGCTCGTGGTCATGCCCGCCTGGCTGCTGGCGATGAACGACCCGGCGAGCTACATGCCGATCATCATGAAGTCCGTGAGTCTCGGCCGGCAAAGCTGCACCACGTCGGCACGCGACGCGGCGCGTGAGTTGCTCGGCTCCACGGCGCTTGGCGGGCTGCTCGCCGTTGCGTTCTGGTTTTCGCTCAGGCTCTTTGTGAATATCTGGATGTTCTATCTGTGGATGCTGCTGTTCGGCTTGATCGTGGCACGCAAGCTGTATCGCATCCGTCCAACGCGCTACTCGCCTGGCTTCTGGCTGAACGGTCTCGTGACGATGATCATTTTGCTGGGTCAGTCTGTCCAGGACAGCGCGGCGGGCAAGGACGTCTACCGAGCATTCGCGGTGCGCATGGCGCTCTTTCTTGCCGTCACTGCATACGCGTGCCTGATGCTGCAGATATTCGAGCGGTTTGCGCCGCGTGGCTCTGTATCGCTCGAGAGGAACACGCCATGAACGACGCGCCCCAAAAAGCGGTCCACGCCCCGAAGGCGCGAGCGATCCTGCTGGAATCGGGCCGGACCATCTGGTATATGCGCCTGCTGCCCGGCGGCCTTCTACTGATATTCGTTATCCTTACTGTTGGCATGTTCTATTTCGGCGGCGTCGTGGAAACGCTGAACCGCCCCCCTTCGCCGATGGGCGAGACCGTGTACTTCTGCGCGATCACGGCTCTGACCGTCGGTTACGGCGATGTCGTGCCGACCATCGTGTTCGGCCGCATCGACGCGGTGCTGCTCGGACTGATCGGCGTCGTGTTTACCAGGTTGATCGTTGCCGCCGCTGTGCGCGGCGTGCAGGAAGCCTCACGCGAGGCGCGTGAGCGGGCGTGAGCAGGCGTAAGCAAACTCAAGCAGGTGTAATCAGACCCAATCGGGCATCGGGACCCGGCAGGATCGAACATGACGAACACCACCGTCCGTTGGGCGCAACTGCGCGTCGCGCTAATGAAGATTGGCGCGGCGGCACTCGCGGCCACGCTGCCCCTGCAAACGCACGCGCAGAGCATACCGAACCAACTGTCGAGCCGCACGGTGATAGGCGGCAACATCAAGCAACATGCGGATGCCGTGCTGGCCATCATGACCTACACGACGGTTCCGGACGTCACCACCAGTTCGCTTTCGATCAACAACGGCGCCACCGGCAACCCCGGCTTTGGCCAGACACAGCTGGGCGGCGGCTTCACGCTTAGCCGGACGTTCCCCTTGTATATGGAAGGCACACTCGCTTATAGCCGCTACGACCCGACGTTCATCGCCACCGACGGCGAGGAGCAGCGCGCGCTGCCCACGAGGTGGAATACCTTCAGCGGCACGGTGGGGCTAGGCTGGGACTTCCGCATCACCAACGAGCTCGTGTTTCGCCCGATCATAAACGGCACGATTGGGCGTGTTTCCAGCGATCTGAGAATCGGACAAACGTTGTTCAACCATGTCACGGACAGCAATCTCCAGTTCCTGAACAACGGCTATCTCGACGCGTACGGCTACGGCGGCTCGCTCATGCTCGACTATGAGCACTACCGCGAGAACTACGAAATCGACGCGGAGTTGCGCGCAACCGATATTTACCTGCGCAGCTTCGGCGGCAGCGCGCAAGCTGTCCAGGGCTCGGCCATGGCGCAGCAAGTGAGCCTCTGGACGCGCTGGCGCGCGCCAACGGGCTGGCACGCGCTGGACAAGCCTGTACGCTACGTGCTGGAGTTCGCCTACTCGCATTACTACGGCGACAGCGCCGGGGTACTCGGTTTCAACGAACTCACGTCGCTCGGCGTGGGTCTCGAACTCGACAGCAGCAGGTATCCCATCATCATCACCCGTACGCGGGCAATGGTGCGCTACGTGTTTGGCCACAACGTGCACGGCGTTTCGTTTGGCCTGGCGGTCAGTTTTTAGGATTTCGAACGATATCCATGACTGCATCCGCTTACGCTACATGCGCCGCAAACCCCGTGCGTTCCGGCGCAACGTCTTCGCGCAGCGTAAGCGCCGGGATTTCATACGCGCCGCCATTCTGCTTGCGAAACGCGATGGGCGCGCTGTGCGCCAGTGCATCGAGGCGCTCGCCGAGCGCGTCGAGCGTTTGCGCGTAGCGCGCGTCGTCCATGCGCCCCGTGCGGTACACGAGAAACGGTGGCAGCACGTCGTAGCCCGGGTAGTAGAGCACGCCATGATGGATCGGGAAGAGGATGTCGTCGATGGGCCCGTTCACGCCGCGCGGTCCGTAGTGCGACGCCCAGCCGCCCATGGTCACGACGAGCATCGCGCGCTTGCCGGCGAGCGTGCCCTCGCCATAGCGGTCTCCCCAGCGCACGTCGGAGTGCTCGCCCACGCCATAGGCGAAGCCATACGCAAAAACACGCTCCACCCAGCCCTTGAGGATGGCAGGCATGGAGAACCACCAGAGCGGAAACTGCAGGATGAGCGTATCGGCCCACACAAGCCTCGCCTGCTCGCGCGCGATGTCCGCGGCCTGAAGGCCGTTCTCGAACGCGTGTTTCGAATCGAGCGACGGATGAAACGGCGCGTCGCCGCGGCGCTCGAGACTGTCCTGCGCATCGATCGTCGCTTTCCAATTCATGGCGTAGAGGTCCGACACCTGAACGGCGTGACCCGCCGCCTCGAGACGCTGCACGGTGAAGTCCCTGAGCGCGCCATTGAGCGACTTCGGTTCGGGATGGGCATAGACAAGCAGGATATTCATGGCGAGGGCTCCGTGGTCTGACACGAACCCAGCTTAGTTGCACGGCTGCTATAGTGGAAATGAATAACGGAAATACCAGCCATTATGTCCGCTAATTTACGCAGCCTCGACCTCAACCTGCTCGTCACGCTCGACGTGCTGCTCGCCGAGCACAACGTCACGCGCGCGGCGCAACGCCTGAACTTCTCGCAACCCTCGGTCAGCGTGCATCTTGCGAAGTTGCGCGAGATCCTGGGCGATCCGTTGCTGCTGCCGGGCCCGCGCGGCATGCAGCCCACGGCGCGCGCGCTCGCGTTGCGCGAGCCGCTACGGGAGGCGCTCGAATCGCTCGAGCGCGCGATTGCGCCCGAGCGCCCGTTCGATCCAGCCGGCGCCCGCGATACGTGGCGCGTGGCGGCGAGCGACTATGGCGAGTCCACGATCGCGTTGCCAGCCCTGCGCGGCTTGCGCGAGGCCGCGCCGCACACGCGCCTTGCCGTGGTGGAACTGGCGCCTGCGCGCGTCGCGAAGCAGGCGGCGCAGGGCGAAATCGATCTGGCGTTCCACACCACCAGCGAAGCGCCCGAGAACCTGCGCCGGCGTACGCTCTTCACCGAGCGCTACGTGCTTGCGGGCCGCGCGGACCATCCGCGCCTCAAGCGCCGTCCGGGCACGAAGCAGTTCTGCGCACTCGAGCACGTGATCGTCTCGCCCGATGGCGGCGGATTTCACGGCATCACCGACGAAGCGCTGGCGCAAGCCGGACTCACGCGGCGCGTCGTGCTCTCCGTCCCGCACTTTCTTTTTGTCATTTCCGTGCTCGAGCGCAGCGACCTCGTGGCCATGCTGCCGTGGCGGCTCGTGCGCGAGAAGGCGACGCTGCGTGTGGTCGAGCCGCCCATCGAGGTGCCCGGCTACGAAATGTGCATGCTCTGGCACGAGCGCTCGCACCGCGACCCCGCGCATCGCTGGCTGCGCGAGCAGATCGCTCGCGCGGTGTAGTGCGGCGCACGGCGGGCGTGGGCCGCCAGCGCGTGCGCCGCGCCTGTGCCACAATCCCCGTGGCGCCGCACCGGCCCCAGGCCGCATTGCGCCGCACATAAGCCACCACCATGAATCCGATCGATCCCCAGCGCCGCGCCGACTGGCTGCTGCGCGCCGAGCCCGTTGCGGGCATAGAACGTATCGAAGCCTTCTTTCAAGGGAAGGCGTTTGCGATGCATCGCCACGACACCTATGCGATCGGCCGCACGCTTGCGGGCGTGCAGAGCTTCAAGTACCGGCGCGGCACGACCCACAGTCTGCCGGGCCGCACGATGGTGCTGCATCCCGACGAGCCGCACGACGGCCAGGCCGGCACCGGCGAAGGCTTTCGCTACCGCATGATCTACGTGCAGCCTGCCGTGTTCCAGCACATGCTGGGCGGGCGCGCACTGCCCTTCATCGAGGGCGGCGTGACGAACGATCCCCGTTTATGGGCGGCGACCGAGGCGCTGCTGCAACAGGTCTCGCAAGGCCTCGACCCGTTCGAGCAGAGCGACGCGCTCGCGGAACTGGCACACGCGCTCGCCGCCGTGGCAGGCACGCCGCCCGCGCGCTCCAAGGGCGACTTCGCGAGCGCGCAGCGTGCCCGCGAGTACCTCGACGCGCAGTGTCAGCAGGCCGTTTCGCTCGACGCACTCGAACACGCCGTGGGACGTGACCGCTGGAGCCTTTCGCGCGACTTCCGCATGTTCTACGGCACGAGCCCCTATCGCTACCTGACGCAACGGCGTCTCGACGCCGCACGCGCGATGATGCTGCGCGGCATGCCGCTCGCCGATGTGGCGGCCTGCGCGGGGTTCACGGATCAGGCCCACATGACGCGCCATTTCACGAAGACCTACGGCATTGCGCCGGCGCGCTGGTTGCGCATCGCGGGCGGCGCATCGGAGCGCATCGTCACGATCGTTCAAGACACGCGACGCTCTGGGGCGTAGTCTCGAACGGGTCGTTCGCTATCGCGGGCGAATCAACCTGTGGAGCGGTCTGCAACCATGAGTCCCTTTGCCGAGTCGTTCGATCTCGAAGCCGCGTTCGGCGCCGTGTCCGAATACTGGTCGCCGAAAGTCGTCGCGCAGGTCAACGACCAGTATGTGAAAGTCGCGAAAGTGCGCGGCCAACTCGTGTGGCACGACCATGCGGGCGAGGACGAACTGTTCTTCGTCGTGCGCGGACATCTGAAAATCGAGTACGAAGGCGGGCGTGTTGTCGATGTGCCCGCTGGTTCGATGCACGTGGTGCCGCGCGGCACGTTGCATAACCCGGTAGCCGAAGACGAGTGCTGGATCGTGTTGATCGAGCCCGTGCAGACGAAGCACACAGGCGATATTGCGTCGCCGTTGACGAAGACGATCGAGCAGCAGTTGCGCCGGTAGCGCCCATTAGCGAAGGGGCGCCTCGCCTGGGCGGGACGCATCGGGCGCGGTTGACTCCCGGTTGGCTCGCCGTTGCCTATTTCGTGTGGTTCGAGCTTCGGAGCGGGAAGATGAGCATGGCGGCAGCGAGGCCAAGTGCTCCGCCGAGAAGCGTCTCCCAGGCTCGTGCGGCAAGCAGTGAGATCGAATGCACGCCGCTTGCTGCGAGCGTAACGATCAGCGTGAAAGCGAACGCCCCGCAGGCGACGTCGTAGCGCTCCGGCAACGCCATCGCATAGATGACCATCGCGAGCGCAGCGGCAGCCCATATGAGCAATGGCGCGTGCTCGGCGACCGGCAGGCAGGCAAGGCCTATGGGAACGCCAATCAACGTACCGAGAATCCGGCGGCGAACACGCTGTATCGTGCCGGTTGCCGAACCGGCGACGACGTACGTGCACGCGGTGATCGCCCAGGCAGACTCCTCGAGTCCAATCAGGCCGTTCAGGAGGCAGATGAGCAACGCGCCAATGGCCGCCTGCAGTCCCATGAAGAACTCCGGCGACCACCGCCCGGGTAACGGCTGCGGCCCGGCGGCGAGCACCGCAGCGATGGCGGGCCGTTCTGCCGGCCCGCTCAGCATGCGCGGCACGACCGACGCCAACACGGCGATCAGCGCGGCTATGCCGATTGCCCGCAGATCTTCCGTGGTAAGGCGAGCACCGTAGGCAAGCAATTCTCCGATATAGATTTGCGAACCTATGCCCGCACCGAGCACGCCGAATCGTTTGAGATAACCAACCAGAAACGCGCCCGACACGAGAACGAGTTCCGGCCCTCCCCGGCCTGCATGCTGTAGCGGCCTCGCCAACACCACGAACAGAACCGCACCGAACGCGGCGGCAAAGCTCAGCAGCATGAGATCGCGACTGGATTCGGCTCGCGTCGTTTTGCCTTCGGAGACGCTCGCCCAGAGCGCGAAGCTTCCGGCGAGATAGCCAAGCGACACGCTGCTGGGCACGCTTCGGGCAATGTCCTGCAACGTCCCGAGTGCCGCCGCGAGCCCGTACGCCGTCACGAGCCGCAGCCCCTTGATCCGGCGATGCGTACCGGGATCAACCCGGTCCAGCCAATGGCCAAGTGCGGCGACGGGTTGCAGCATCCCCCGCAGACATTTTCTGGCTTTGTCAGGCCAGCGACGCAAACTGTCGTTCATGGGCGTGTCCGTGATCTTTTCCGGGGCATTCGCGAGGCCAGCCTTCGGAGCTTCGCAGCCATAGCATGAAAACGCAGTTTAGGCTTGCGAGCACTAAAAACCTCGACGATCTGGAAAACAGGCGTGACAGACGCGGGGGCCCTCGCCTCGCGCCTTGGTTCCTGCTGTCACCGGCCTGCCATGTACGCTCGCTA
This sequence comes from Paraburkholderia sp. J11-2, assembly GCF_905220185.1. Lineage (NCBI taxonomy): Bacteria > Pseudomonadati > Pseudomonadota > Betaproteobacteria > Burkholderiales > Burkholderiaceae > Paraburkholderia > Paraburkholderia sp. J11-2. The sequence goes on from NZ_CAJMYY010000005.1 coordinate 348,252, forward strand.
CGCTAGCGGCTCTCCCCGTGCGGCAGCCTTTTGCTTGTGCCCATTACAAAAAACAGCCATGCAAGCCTCCTGCGTCGTCGTCCTCGTTAATGTCGCGCTGATGGCGATGCAATTCGTCGCAGGCGGTATTTCGGGCTCGAACGCCATGCTGGCCGATGGCGCGCATACGCTGATCGATGTGCTCGGCGACGGGGCCGTTGCGGCCGCAATCTTTTTCGACGGTGCGAATCGATTCGGACGCCAACACAAACTGACACCGATCGCGACGGTCCTTGTCAATCTGCTTATTCTGGCAACCGGCGCGGAATTACTGTTCTCGGGCGTCCTACCTGTTGCGGCGCAGCCCGCCGGAGCGCGCCCTGCTGCGCTGGCCGCGCTCGCCGTGGCGGTCGCCAGCGTCACCGTCAGGATGGGGTTGTGGTGCTATCTGAGGGCGGCGGCCGTGCAGGCGAAGCGTCGAGACAGTGGCAGCATTGCGGGCGCACTCAACGCGAGCGCATGGCATGCATGCGCAGATTCGGTGGCTTCCGGCGTCGCGGCGGTCGGAGCTACAGGAGTGCTTGCCGGTTTCCCCGCCATCGACCGAAGCGGCACCGCGCTCATCGGTTTGCTGCTCATCATGGCCGGCCTGTTGCAGAATGCCGCTACGCTGCGCTCGCTGTTACCGCAATTCGCCCGCATGAACTGGAGCTGGCGCCCCTATGAGCGCCCCGGCCCGGACAACGCGCCGGGCGAACCCTGCGGCGGTCGAAGATAACCGGCTGCAATGGCCTTGACCTTCTTCCGAAACGCCCCCGCGTCCCATCAGGCTCAGTCCGTTTCGCTGAGGTGTTGGCGAAACTGCTGCGGCGTGCATCCAAAGGCACGCCGGAACATCGCGGAGAACGTGCGTACGTCCGCGTAGCCCAGGTCCTGCGCGATCTGGCCGGGCGTATGACCGACCGCCAGCTTCGACATCGCCTCGGCAAGTCGCAGCTGTTCGCGCCATTGACCGAACGTCATGCCCGTCTCCTGACGAAAAAGCCGCGCGACAGTGCGGGCGCTCGCACCGACCTCGTCGGCCCACGCTTCCAGTGTGTCGTTGCTCGCCGGTTGCGCGATGAGGCTTTCGCAAATGCGGCGCAGACGCGCGTTCACAGGCAACGGCAGGCGCTTGTCTGGCGCGCGCGCGCACGCGAGCTGCAGCAGACGCAGAATCAGCGGCACGAGCAGCGTTTCACGCGTCGGCACCGCCCCGGAACCGGCCGTGGCCTCGTCATCGAGCGCGGAATCGAACATGCCAAGAAGCGATGCGCGCAGCAGGGCATCGACCGTTAGCATCCGGCATTCAGCACCGCCTGCCGGCAGCGCGTCGGGGTCGATATAGAGCGTGCGCATCGACACCTTGCCAACCATGTACAGCTCGTGCTCGACCTGCGAGCCGATCAGCAACGCGTGGCCGGGCGTGAGCATCCAGAGGCCGCCAGGCGTCACCACACGCACGATGCCTGTCGTCGCGTAGACGAGTTGCGAACGATGGTGAATGTGAGCGATCTCGTGGGTGTCGTCAGCGTAGTCGATGGATTGCGCGATCACTTTTTGTGCCGCAGGCAGCGCGCCGAAGGTCTGTAGCTTTGGCTGAGTCATGACTGCATTGATTACTTTTTTGGTGAATTACCTTCCAACCTGCCATCTTTGGCCATTTCGATGCCAAAGTTGTCCGGACTATGCCGGAACACCGCAGTTATAGTAGCGCCTGAGCGGCCCAGCCGTCTTCTGTTTGATCGTCCCCATCCCGTTGTTCATGCATCAGGGACCAAAAAGAGTCCCATGCACGGCATTTTATTAGTTAACGCGAATCATTTCGACTTGCATTATTATTCACGCGATGGAGAAGTCCACATGAAGACCGGGGTAGGCAGCACGACTGCCATTGCATTGCTGCTTTATCTCCTTGGAGGGGGCGGCGCAGTGCACGCACAATCGACCGACGGCAGCGCACAGGACGCCACCGGCGGCGCGACAACCCAGCTTCCGGCCGTCAAGGTGAGCGGCCGGCGCGAGCAGACGGCCACCGGCGTGGCTGACGGCTATGTCCCGGTTACGGCGGTCACAGCCACCAAAACGGACACACCGCTGATCGAAACACCGCAGTCGGTTTCCGTCGTTACGCGCGACCAGATGACCGATCAGAACGCCCAGAGCGTCACCGAGGCGCTGCGCTACACCGCGAGCGTCACGTCGGAAATCCGCGGCGCTTCGGCTGCCGGCGCGCCGTATCTGATGAGCCGTGGTTTCTACCTCGAGCAGTTTCTCGACGGCTCCCGCCTGCCGAGCGATTCGAATTTCGGTTACGCGATTCCCGCTTTCGATCCCTACGGGCTCGAGCGCATCGACGTGCTCCACGGACCGGCCTCGGTGCTCTACGGTCAGGCGAACCCAGGCGGCATCGCGAATCTGGTCAGCAAGCAGCCGACCACCACGCCGGTGCACGAGGTGTTCTTCACCACGGGCAGCCACAACCGCGTGGAAGGCGGCTTCGACCTTGGCGGCGCGATTACGCCCGACGGCACCCTCTCCTACCGCCTCACCGGCACCGCCAACCAGAACGACACGCAGGTCGACGGCGTGAAGCAGAAACACGTCTACATCGCGCCCGCCATCACCTGGAAGCCGGACGCGAATACGACATTGACGCTGCTCGCGAAGTACCAGCGCGACCCCGATGTCGGCTACTACAACTTCGTGCCGGCCATCGGCAGCGTCTTCGACACGCCGAACGGCAGGATTTCGACGCACACGAATCTCGGCGACCCGAACTTCGATTCGCACTCGAGAACCCAGGCTTCGGTCGGCTACCAGTTCGAGCACCGCTTCAACGATGTCTGGACCTTCCGGCAGAACCTGCACTACACCTACGTGCGCGACGATTTCTCGAACGTGTTCACGAACGGCTTCGCGGACAACTCCGATACGACGCTGAACCGCTACGCGTTCTTCAACGACGAAAGCGCGAAGTTCTTCACCGTCGACAACCAGGCGCAGGCGAAATTCTCCACGGGACCGGTCAGCCATACGGCACTCTTCGGATTCGATTTTCAGCGCGTGCTCTATCGCGAACGTGTGGGTCTCGGCGCCGCGCCGCAGCTCGATCCGTTCGCACCGGTTTATCAGAGCGTGGCGATGCCGGAAGCTTTCTCGGACGACAACATCCGCATGAAGCAGTTCGGCCTGTACGCCCAGGACCAGCTTGCCTGGAACAAGTGGCGCTTCCTGATCGGCGTGCGCCAGGACTGGGCCTCGGCGGACGACAACAACCCGCTCACGGCGTCGTACACGTCGCAGTCTGAGCGCGCGTTCACATGGCGCACCGGCCTCGTCTATCTGTTCGACAACGGCTTCGCGCCGTATGCGAGCTTCGCGAAGTCGTTCGATCCGCAGGCAGGTGTGCTCGCGGACGGCTCGGCCGCGAAGCCGACCACCGCTGAGCAGTACGAAGTGGGCGTGAAGTATCAGCCGCCCGGGTACAACAGTTTCATCACGGCTTCTGTCTTCGATCTGCGCGAGCGCAACGTGCTCACCGCCGATCTCGACAATCCCGGCTTCAGCACGCAAGCGGGGCAAGTGCGGGCGCGCGGCTTCGAACTCCAAGGCCAGGCAAGCCTCTCCGACAGCCTTAACGTCACCGCGTCCTACACCTACCTGAGCAGTGTGACCACCGAATCGAACGACTCGGCGACGACCCTCGACGGCGGCTCGACCCCGCTCCAGGGCAAGCAAACCTGGGGCATTCCGCGCAACGTCGCGGCCGCGTGGCTCGACTACACGCTGCACGGCGGCTCGCTGCGCGGCCTCGGTTTCAGCGGTGGCGTGCGCTATCTGGGCTCGAGCTACGACGAGTCGAACACGATCCGCGTGCCGTCCGTCACGCTCGTCGACGCGGCAGTGCACTACGACACGGGCCGTCACTGGCTGCTCTCCCTGAATGGCACCAACCTGTTCAATCGACAGTACGTGGCGTCATGCTTCAGCGCGACCACCTGCACCTACGGCGACGGCGTCGAAGTGCTCGCGACCGCGCGCTATCGCTGGTAAGGCGGCGGATGAGTTCGATACAGGCAACGCACTCGCCCGATGTCAACGATCCGGGGCCGCTGCGCGAACGCGCAAGCGGCGGGGTGCTTTACGAGATCGAAGGCGCGTCGTTCGAGGCGGGTGGCCGCGTGCTGCTGCAGCCGCTCACGCTCGCGCTCACGGCGGGCCGCATGATCGCGCTGATCGGCCACAACGGGTCGGGCAAGAGCACGCTGCTCAAGCTGCTGGCGCGCCAGCAAACGCCCTCGCGCGGCAGCCTGCGCTTCTCGGGCCGCGAGATTGGCGCGTGGTCCGCGCGGGAATTCGCGAGGCGTGTGGCCTACCTGCCGCAACATCCGCCGCTCGCTACGGGCATGACCGTGCGGGAGCTCGTCGCGCTGGGCCGTTATCCGTGGCATGGCGCGCTGGGCCGCCTGCGTAGCGAAGACGCCGCGATCATCGACGAGGCACTGCGCGTGACGGACACGGCGCGCTTCGCCTCCCAGCTCGCCGACCACCTGTCGGGCGGCGAGCGTCAGCGCGCCTGGCTCGCCATGCTCGTTGCGCAAGGCGCTTCGTGCCTGCTGCTCGACGAGCCGACCTCGGCGCTCGATATCGCGCACCAGCTGGACGTGCTGCGCTTACTGCGCAGCCTCGCCGATGACCGCGCGATGACCGTCGTCATCGTGCTGCATGACATCAACCTCGCCGCGCGCTTTTGCGACGAACTCGTCGCGCTGCACAGCGGCCGGTTGCTGACCTCAGGTACGCCGGCCGACCTGATGCAGGGCCAGGTGCTCGAAGCGATATACGGCGTTCCCATGGATGTCGTGCCGCACCCGCGCGGCGGCGGCGCAATTGCGGTGGCGCGCTGACCATGCACAGGCGAACCTTTTTACTTTCGTTGGCCACCCGCGCGGCCGCACTTTCCGGCATCGCGCCGCTCGCCGCCGCGGCGCGCGCTTCGACTCGAAGCGCGCCGCCGCGTGTGGTCGTGCTCGACTGGGGGCTCGCCGAAACGCTGCTCGCGCTCGGGGTCGTCCCCGCGGGCGTCGCGGAGATCAGCGACTACAACGCGAACGTGGTCGCGCCGCCCGTCCCGCCCGGCGTGCCGGACGTCGGGCTGCGGCTCGCACCGAGCCTCGAATGGCTCGCCCAGCTCGCCCCCGATCTCATCCTCATCAACTCGAGCCAGGAGTCGCAGCGCGACATCCTGGAGCGGATTGCACCGGTTCGCGCGTTCGCGATCTACACCGACGCGGGCGCGCCCTATCGCCGCGCCGAGGCGGTCACGCGCGAGCTGGGCGCGCTATGCCGATGCGAAAGCGCTGCCGAAGCGCTCATCGCACAAACCGCACAGGCACTTGCTGCAAGCCGCGCGCGTCTCATGGCCGCGCCCGCGCGATCACGGCCGCTCTACCTGATCCGGTTCTTCGACGCCCGGCATATCGGCGTATATGGCGCGCGCAGCCTGTTCCAGGACGTGCTCGACACGCTCGGCCTCGTCAACGCATGGCGTGGCCCAACCGACTACTGGGGAATTGGCGTCGCGCCGCTCGAAGCGCTCGCCGCCGCGCCCGATGCCAAGGTGCTCTACTTCGACCCGCTGCCCCAAGGCGTTGCAAGCACGCTCGCGTCGAACCGCCTCTGGCACGCATTGCCACCCGTCGCCCGTGGCCGCGTGGCCGCGCTGCCCCCGTTCTGGGGCTTCGGCATGCTGCCCTCGGCGCAGCGCTTCGGCGAGGCACTCGCGCAAGCGTTGCTCGCAAACCCAACGCTCAGTGTTAGCGGAGTTGCCCAACCATGAGCGGACTCGATCGCCTTCCTCCATCCGCTGCGTGTACCCGCCTCGTGTGGCGGCGCGTCTCGCTCGGGCGCTTGCCTCGCGTACTCGTCGCCGTGGCGCTTGTGCTCGCGTTTGTCGCTGCGCTCGGCCTGTCGGCGGCCAATCTTGCCGAGATCGCACCGCGTGCGCTGTGGTGGCAGGCAGTGCTCTCGCCCGATACGCACGACGTCCGGCAGATCATCGCGCACGACAGCTGGCTGCCGCGCATCGTCACCGCGTGGCTCGCGGGCGCGACGCTCGGCCTCGCCGGCACGATCTTCCAGCAGGTGCTGCGCAATCCGCTCGCCGAACCGATGACGCTTGGCATTTCCGCCGGCGCCCAGCTTGCGCTCACGCTCGCCGCGCTCTGGGCGCCCGCGCTGGCCGCGCACGGTTTCTCGCGCGAGCCGATCGCACTCGCGGGCGCGCTGGCCGCCGCAGCGGCCGTGTTCGGCCTGGCGTGGCGAAGCGGCCTCGCGCCGGTGACCGTCGCCATTGCGGGCCTCGTCGTGACGCTCTGGTGCGGCTCGGTCAGCGTTGCGCTGCAGCTCTTTCATACGCCCTATATGCGCGGCCTGTTCATCTGGGGCGGCGGCTCGCTCGTCCAGCAGGACTGGAGCGAAGTCGCGGCGCTCGCCCCGCGGCTCGCCGCGGGCGGCATACTCGCGTGGCTGCTGTTGCGCCCGCTGCAACTCTTCAGTCTCGATGACGCCAATGCCCGCAGCCTCGGCCTCGCGCTGCGCCGGCTGCGGCTTGCCGCGCTCGCGCTCGCCGTCATGCTGAGCGCCGCCGTGGTGAGCACGGTTGGAGTAATCGGCTTCGTCGGGCTGGCTGCGCCTGCCATCGCGCAACTCGCGGGCGCGCGCCGACTTGGGCAGCGTCTCCTGCTCGCGCCGTTGTGCGGCGCGCTGTTGCTATGGCTGACGGACCAGGCTGTGCAGCCGCTCGCCAATGCGCTCGGCGAACTGGTGCCCGCCGGGGCCGCCTGCGCGCTCTTCGGCGCGCCGCTCATGCTGCTCATCCTTGCGCGCATGCGCCGCACGCAGCGCCTCGACACCACCGCCGCGCCAGCGCAGGCGATCCCCGATGGCATCTCGATCAAGCGCCGCTTCACGCTGATCCTGTTCGCGACTGTCATCATGCTAGTCATCGGGCTCGACTTCGGCCGCGGCGTGCACGGCTGGCAGTTCAGCAGTCTCGCCGAACTTGCGCGTGTCGCGATCTGGCGCGCACCGCGTGAGATCGCCGCGTTTGCAGCCGGCATCATGCTCGCGTTGGCGGGGACACTGTTGCAGCGTCTGTCCGGCAATCCGCTCGCGAGCCCGGAGGTACTCGGCGTGTCCGCGGGCGCCTCGCTTGGCCTCATCGCGCTCGTGTTCGGCGCGGCCGATGCGGGACACGTCGCGCGGTTTGCGGCAACGGCCGGCGGCGCGTTCGCGACCTTGCTCGCGCTATTGTGGTGCGCGCGCCGCTCCGGCTTCGCGCCGCAACGCGTGCTGCTTGCCGGCGTCGCAATCGGCGCGCTATTCCAGGCCGTGGTCGCAGTCGTGATCGCCGGGGGCGGCGAACGCGCAGCCACCTTGCTCGCCTGGCTCGCGGGCTCGACCTACACGGTCACGCCCGGCGACGCGGCGCTCGCGCTCACGCTGTGCGTGCTGCTCAGCGCGTTCATGCCACTGACCGGACGATGGCTGGCGATCCTGCCACTCGGAGACGCAAACGCACGTGCGCTCGGCATGCGCACACCGCTTGCGCGCGGCGCGCTGCTTGGACTCACCGCCTTGCTGACCGCCGCTGCGACCTTGATCGTCGGGCCGCTGTCGTTCATCGGGCTCACTGCGCCGCATTTCGCCCGGCTCGCGGGCGCGCGGCGTCCGCTCGACCAGATGTTGCTCGCCGCGCCGATCGGCGGATTCACGATTGTTCTGGCCGACTGGCTCGGACGCACGCTGCTGTTACCGCGCGAACTGCCAGCCGGCCTTGTCGCGACGATTTTCGGCGCGCCGTGGCTCATGTGGCTGCTCGCGCGCCGTGCGGCCGCCTCATGATCGCGACCGCTGCACATCCCACAATAACGAAGGAGAAAACGATGCTTGCCGACCTGTTCCACCTGCTGCGCCGCTTGTGGCCCATCTCGGCGCTCGCGACGCTCATGGGCGCGGCGAGCGGCATTGCCACGGCGGCGCTGCTCGCCCTCACGAATCGCGCGTTGCACGGCGCCGCCGCTTCGCTGACCACGTTCGTCGCGAGTTTCGCCGCCCTCTGCGCGCTCGCGCTCGCGGGCGAGGTGATCTCGGACATCGGCAACAACATCGTCGGACAGCGCGTGATTGCAGCGTTGCGCAAGAACCTGACTGCGAAAATCATTGCGGCGCCGATCAGCGAAATCGAACAGTTTCGCAGCCACCGGCTGATCGCCGCGCTCAATCAGGACATCGATACGATCAGCGCGTTCTCGTTCCTGTTCTCGAGCCTCGCCATCGCAACCGCCACCATCGTCGGCTGTCTTGGCTATCTGTTCGTGCTCTCGCCGACACTGCTGCTGATCGCGCTCGCAGCCATTGCGCTCGGCTCGGTCGCGCAGTCGCTCGCGAGGCGCGTCGGGATTCGCCGCTTCGGCGCGGCGCGCGAAGCCGAAGATCGTCTGCAGAAGCACTATCGTGCGCTCGTGGATGGCGCAAAGGAGCTGCGCATCAACCGCGAGCGCCGCGTATTCGTCTACGGCCATGAGCTGTCCGGCACGATCGACGCGATTTTCCGGCTGCGCGTGCGCGCCGCGAATGTGTTCGTGAGCGCGAATGCGTTCGGCTCGCTGCTGTTCTTCGTCGTGGTCGGTCTCATGCTCGTGCTGCAGAGTGGCTCCGCAAATGCGGATCGCAGCGTGTTGACCGGCTTCGTGCTGGTTCTGCTTTACATGAAGGGACCGATTCAGGAGATCGTCAGCGCGCTGCCGTCCATCGGGCGTGCGCAAGTTGCGTTCAGACGTATTGCCGAACTATCCGCACGCTTCTCCAGCAGCGAGCCGGCGCTGCTCGACGCGCGCGCATTCACTCGCAGCCACGACCGACCTTTCTCGACGCTCACGCTGCGCGACGTCACTTACCGCTTTCCCGCACCGCTCGACGACGGCCTCGCAGGCGAGCAACCCGATGCCGCCGGGTTCGCGCTCGGGCCGCTGTCGCTCACCGTTCAGCGCGGCGAAACGCTTTTCATCGTCGGCGAGAACGGCTGCGGGAAGACCACGCTAATCAAGCTGTTGCTCGGCCTCTATACACCGGACAGCGGCGCGATGCTTGTCGACGGCGAACCACTGCGTGCGGACGAGATCGATGCCTACCGCCAGCTCTTCTCGGCGGTGTTCTCCGACTACTATCTTTTCGACACCTTGCTGCCGGGCGAAGACAAGCCCGCAACGCACGCGCAGCGCTATCTGGAGCGGCTGGCGCTGACTCACAAGGTATCGGTTCGGGAAGACGGCACGTTCAGTACAACGGATCTCTCCACCGGACAGCGCAAGCGGCTGGCGCTCGTGCACGCTTATCTGGAAGGCAGACCCGTGATGGTGCTCGACGAGTGGGCAGCCGATCAGGACCCGACGTTCCGCCGCATTTTCTATACCGAGATTTTGCCGGACCTGAAACGACAGGGCACGACGCTGATCGTGATTTCGCATGACGACCGTTACTTCAGCGCCGCCGACCGGTATATCCGGCTCGAAGACGGACGCATTGTCGAAGAGGTGCGGACAGCACACGGCACACCGGCCGCAAGTGTGACGCGCGCATCCTGAACGGCACGCCGGGCGGGACGGCGCGCAGACGCGGAGGGAGCCCCGGCGAGCAGCGTAAGCCGCTTGCCGGGGCAGGTTTCAGACCATCATCAGGACACCATCACGCCAGGTCGAAGCGATCCAGGTTCATGACCTTCGTCCACGCCGCGACGAAGTCCTTGACGAACCGCTGCTGGGCATCGCTGCTCGCATACACTTCGGCCAGCGCGCGCAGCACGGCGTTGGAGCCAAACAGCAGATCGACGCGCGTGCCGGTGTACTTCACTTCGCCGCTCTTGCGCTCGCGCCCTTCGAACAACTCAGCCGTCGCGTCGGTGGGCTTCCATTCGGTGCGCATATCCAGCAGGTTGACGAAGAAGTCGTTGCTGAGCACGCCCACGCGGTCGGTCAGCACACCGTGGCCGCTACCGTCGAAATTGGCGCCCAATACGCGCAGCCCGCCGATCAGCACGGTCAGTTCCGGCGGCGTCAGCGTGAGTTGCTGGGCCTTGTCGATCAACCGGGCCTCGGTCGTGGCGCCGCCTTGCTCGCCGCGATAGTTGCGGAATCCGTCGGCGAGCGGCTCGAGAAGTCCAACCACTTCGATATCGGTCTGGTCCTGGCGGGCATCGACGCGGCCCGCCGCAAACGGCACGTCGACCTTGACGCCGGCCGCCGCCGCGGCCTGCTCGATGCCGACCACGCCGGCCAGCACGATCACGTCGGCGAGCGACGCCTTGCCGGAGGCCTGCTGGATGGCCTGCAGTTTCGGCAGCGCGCCGGCGGCGATCTTGTTGACTTCCCAGTCCTTCTGTGGCGCCAGCGCGAGGCGCGCCCCGTTGGCTCCGCCGCGCTTGTCGCCGCCGCGGAACGTCGAGGCCGACGCCCACGCCGCCGAAACCAGTTCGCTGACCGACAACCCAGACCCGGCGATCTTCGCTTTCAGATCGGCAATGTCGGCGGCGCCCGGATTGTGAGTGGGTGCCGGCAGCGGATCTTGCCAGAGCAAATCTTCCTTCGGCACTTCCGGGCCGAGGTAGCGCGCCTTCGGTCCCATGTCGCGGTGCGTCAACTTGAACCACGCACGCGCGAACGCTTCATTGAAGGCCTGCGGATCCGCGTGGAAGCGGCGTGAGATCTTTTCGAAAGCGGGGTCGAAGCGCAGCGTGAGGTCGGTGACCAGCATCGTCGGCTTGCGCTTTTTCGACGGGTCGAATGGGTCGGGGATGATGTCCGGCGCATCCTTCGCTTCGAACTGAATGGCGCCGGCCGGGCTGCGTGTCTGCACCCATTCATATTTGAAGAGATTCTCGAAGAAGTAGTTGCTCCACTGCGTCGGCGTTTGCGTCCAGATCACTTCGATGCCGGACGTGATCGCATCCTCGCCCGCGCCCGAGCCGTAGCTGCTGGACCAGCCAAGACCTTGCGCTTCGAGCGGCGCGGCTTCCGGGTCGACGCCCACATTCGTGGCCGGGCCGGCGCCATGGGTCTTGCCGAGCGTGTGGCCACCGGCGATCAGCGCGACGATCTCCTCGTCGTCCATCGCCATGTTTCCAAACGTAGCGCGTATGGCCGGGGCGGCCGATACCGGGTCGCCGCTGGCGTTCGGCCCTTCCGGGTTCACGTAGATCAGGCCCATCTCGGTGGCGGAAAGCGGGTTCTTCGCCAGCGTCTCCGGATTGCGGTGGGTGAGCCACTTCTTCTCATCGCCCCAGTCTACGTCGAGATCCGGTTCCCACACGTCTTCGCGGCCGGCAGCGAAACCGAAGGTGCGAAAGCCCGCGTTCTCGAGAGCCACGTTGCCGGCCAGCACGATCAGGTCGGCCCACGAGATCTTCTGGCCGTACTTCTGCTTGACGGGCCACAGCAGCCGGCGCGCCTTGTCGAGGCTGACGTTGTCCGGCCATGAATTGATCGGCGCGAAGCGCTGCTGGCCGCGACCGGCGCCGCCACGGCCATCCACCATGCGGTACGTACCCGCGCTGTGCCAGGCCATGCGGATGAAGAGGCCCGCGTAGCTGCCCCAGTCGGCCGGCCACCACTCCTGGGAGTCGGTCAGCACGGCTTTGAGGTCAGCCTTCAGCGCGCTGTAGTCTAGCTTCTTGAACTCTTCGCGATAGTCAAAGCTTTCGCCCAGCGGATTGGAGCGGTTGGAATGCTGGTTCAGCAGGTCGACGCGTAGCTGGTTAGGCCACCAGTCGAGGTTTCCCGTGCCAGTACCGGCTACGGGCTTGGGTTCGGCGTGAACAGGGCATTTTGCAGAATCGGGGGTGGGCGTGTCGATTGGCGAGCTCATGTTTCCTCCATTCGCGTGCGGGGGGCCTTTAATATATACGTAACTCATGACACGCCCCAATTGAGTGCCCCTATGTGGCCGATAGCCGGTTTCTGGCTGACGAAGCGCGACGCAGGTCGGCGCATCGACACACGCGAGGGCCGCATCGTCGTGCGTGGGCCGACTGCCCGTCGTGCCGATGGGCACCTAACTCAGGCCCTGCGCGATTGGCGAAGAGAGCGCCTGCTGATCGACCCGCGCGGTGGAAAACGACCTCTGCAATGCGTGGCGCATTCTTCGTCACGCATTCGCTAAAGGCTGCGCGCCGTTCATATAGTTGATTGACCGCAAAGCTCCTGCACGGCAGCCCGGGCGCCGCGCCGCGTATCTCATGCGCGTACGATGTTCGTCCGAACACGCCTTCTCTTCCGCGCCAAAAATATTAATTGCAATTTCAACGGCTTATTTTTGCGCTGGAAAAGCGCCTCGCGCACAAGGCTCTTCGCCATAGGAGAAATCCGAATCTCCGCGCGCATCCTCACCGATTGACAAGCCCTGCGCCGCTTCCAATAATCGCCCCCGACTCGCCCATCAGGCTAGTAATCGCCACGCCAGGCACAGGCCGTATCGTCGCGGCGTAGCTGCCTGTGCCGCGCGATCCAGCGTCGCAAAACGATCATTAATCAGGAGACCCAATGACACGCTCATCTCTCTTCGCAGCGACGCTCATGGCGTTCGCGCTCGTTCAATCCGCCCAGGTTCGAGCCGTCACGATTGCGCCCGGCACCGCGCTCGCGGTGAAACAGGAGATGACGCGGCAATTGGCTGCCGAAGTCGAGTCGCTCGACCCAGCGCATACCGAGACGATCAACGCCACTTTCGTGGGCCTCGACCTCTACGAAGGTCTCACCCGAATCGACGCGTCAGGTAATGTGGTCCCCGGCGTGGCCACCGCGTGGACACACACGGCGCCCGATACGTGGGTCTTCAATTTGCGGCGCGACGCGAAATGGAGTAACGGGCGGCCCGTCACGGCCGCCGATTTTGTCTACGCGTGGCAACGGCTCGCCGATCCGAAGACCGCTTCGCTCTACACCATTGCAGTCGAATTCGTGAAGAACGCCAAGACGGTGGTTGCCGGCAAGCTGCCGCCAAGCGCGCTTGGCGTGCGAGCGCTCGATCCCTACACGCTGGAGATCAAGACCGAGACACCGGTGCCGTTCTTCCCGGAACTCGCTACAAATGGGTCACTGGCGCCTGTCGATCGCGCGACGATCGAAAAATTTGGCGTCAACTGGACGCGCGCCGGCAACCTCGTCGGCAATGGCCCTTATGTGCTCTCGGACTGGCAGCCGAACAATCGCATCGTACTCGTCAAGAATCCGTATTACTGGAATGCCCCGCACGTCGCCATTACCAAGGTCACGTGGATGCCCATTGAAAGCGACGAAACGGCGATGCGCATGTTCCAGGCCGGCCAGTTCGATATGACCTACGCGGTGCCATCGGGGCAGTACAACTCGTTAGTCAAGCAGTTCGGCCCCGAACTGAAGACCGGCATGCAGCTCGCCACGTACTACTACAGCCTGAACAATGCAGACCCGGCGCTGCGCGACCCCCGCGTTCGCCAGGCGCTCTCGATGGTGCTGGACCGCGACCTGCTCACGTCCAGAATCACACAAAGCGGCGAGCGCCCCGCGTATGGCCTCATAGTCGAAGGGACAAAGGGCGCCCTGCAGTACAAGCCCGACTGGGCAGCGTGGCCGATGGCGCAGCGTATCGAAACCGCTCGCGGGCTGCTCAAGTCTGCCGGCTATTCGGACACCAAACCGCTTTCCTTCACGCTCACCTACAACACGAGCGACCTCCACAAGAAAGTCGCGCTCTTCGCGCTGAGCGAATGGCGAACCAAACTCGGCGTCGACGCGAAGATCGAAAACCTCGAATTCAAGGTGCTCCTGAAGCAGCGCCACGACGGCACATACCAGGTCGCGCGCAACGGCTGGTACGCCGACTACAACGATGCAACGGCCTACTACAACCTGGTCCAATGCGGCAACCCGCAGAACGATCAGCGCAACTGCAATCCGAAGGCCGACGCACTGGCGAGCGAAGCGAACCAGCAAAGCGACCAGGCGAAACGCAAGACCCTCCTCACGCAGGCCTTCGCGCTCTCCATGAGCGACAACCCGCTCGTCCCGCTGTTCCAGTACTCCAACGCGCGACTCGTAAAGTCCTATGTAGGCGGCTATACGCTGACCAACTACCTCGACCAGCGCGCCACCCAGGACATGTACATCCTGAAGCACTAACGCAGGCCTCCACCCATGTTCGCCTACACCTTGCGCCGCGTGCTGTGGTCGGTGCCGACCGTACTCGCGGTCATCACCGCCTGCTTTCTGCTGCTGCATCTCACGCCCGGTGGTCCGTTCGACACCGACAAACGCCTCTCCGCCGCGGTCATGGCCAACCTCAACGCGCGCTATCACCTCGACGAGCCGCTATGGCAGCAGTATCTGCGCTATCTCGGCGCGCTGCTGCATGGCGACCTCGGAAGTTCGTTCCGCTACGCCGACTGGTCGGTCAACGAGCTCGTGAAAAAGGCCGCGCCGGTGAGCCTCGGCATTGGTGGCATCTCCATACCGCTCGCGGTCCTGCTGGGCGTGGCGCTTGGCACGCTCGCCGCCGTGCGCCGCAACAGCGTGGTGGACCATGCCGTGATGTTGCTCGGCAATCTCGGCAACGTCGTACCGCCATTCGTGCTAGGTCCGGCGCTCGTACTTTTCTTCGCTATCCTGCTCAAATCGGCCGACGGCAACGGCCTCTTGCCCGCAGGCGGCTGGGGCGACGGCGACTGGCGTCACCGAGTGCTGCCCGTCGCGTTGCTCGTCATCATCAACATGGCCGCGATCGCGCGCGTCATGCGCGGCAGCCTGATCGAGGTGCTCTCCGGCAACTTTATCCGCACGGCGCGCGCCAAGGGCTTGCCCGGGCACACCATCGTGTTGCGCCACGCCCTGCGCCCCGCGCTCATGCCCGTCGTTTCGTTGCTCGGCCCCGTCTGCATTTCGTCGATCACGGCGGCCGTCGTCACCGAATCGGTCTTTGCGCTCCCGGGCCTCGGTCAACTGGTGGTGAACGGCGCGGTCAACCGCGACTACACGCTCGTGCTCGGCCTGGTCGTCCTCACCACGGTCTGCGCCGTGCTCTTCAATCTGCTTGTCGATCTCGCGTATGCGTGGCTCGATCCGCGCATCCGCTACTAGTCCGTTATTAACGGAGGCTCCGCCACCATGAACGCACCTGGTCTCATTGCGCCAGCCGCCACCGCGCAGAAGCGCCGCACGCCGCCCGCGTTGGCGCGCTTCGTGCGGCACCGAGCGGCGCTCGCAAGCGTCGTCATGCTCGCCCTCATCGCGCTCGCCTGCTTCGCAGGTCCTCTCTTCCTGCCTCATTCGCCCATCGACAACGACTGGAGCGCGATTAGCCTCGCCCCCACGCTCGACAGCGGTCACTGGTTCGGCACCGACGAACTGGGCCGCGACTTGCTGGCGCGCACGCTGGTTGGCGGGCGCGTCTCGCTCGAGGTGGGGCTGCTCGGCACCTTCGTTTCCGCGCTGGTCGGCGTGATCTATGGCGCAACGGCCGGCTATCTCGGCGGCCGCGTGGACGCCGTGATGATGCGCGTCGTCGACATGATGTACGCGATCCCCTACATGTTGATCGCCATTCTCATGGTCACACTGTTCGGGCGCGCGTTCTCGCTCGTCGTGCTCACCATCAGCGCGTTTTCGTGGCTCGACATGGCGCGCGTGGTGCGCGGGCAAACGCTATCGCTGCGCTCGCGCGAATTCGTCGACGCCGCGCGCGCCATCGGCGTGCGGCCCGCGGCAATCATCGCGCGCCATATCGTGCCGAATCTCGCGGGCATCGTCGCCGTCTACGCCACGGTCACGGTACCGGCAATCATTCTTACGGAATCCGTATTATCGTTTCTCGGCCTTGGCGTACAGGAACCCATGACAAGCTGGGGCGTGCTGATCCAGGACGGCGCGCAGAAGCTCGATGCCATGCCGTGGCTGCTGCTCTGCCCTGCCGTGCTGCTCTGTGCCACGCTCTACTGCGTGAACTTCGTCGGCGACGGTCTGCGCGACGCACTCGACCCACGGGAGCGCTGACATGGCCCTGCTCGAAGTCCAGGACCTGAGCGTGCGCTTCGAGCGCCGCGACGGGCCGCCCGTGAAGGTCGTGCACGACGTGTCGTTTTCGCTCGATGCCGGCGGCACGCTCGGTCTCGTCGGCGAATCGGGGTCCGGCAAAAGTCAAACCGTCATGGGGCTGCTGGGGCTGCTCGCCTCGAATGGCCGCGCCACCGGTCACGCACGCCTGCGCGGCGAGAATCTGCTCGCCATGACGCCCCGCGCGCTCAACCGCATTCGCGGCGACCGCGTCGCCATGGTCTTCCAGGACCCGATGACCTCGCTGAACCCGTTCCTCACCGTCGAACGGCAAATGACCGAAGCGTTGCAGTTGCATCGCAAGGTCACACGGCGCGCGGCCCGCCAGCGCGCGATCGAAGCGCTCGAACGCGTGCGCATTCCCGACGCGCCGCGGCGTATCGGCATGTATCCGCACGAGTTCTCGGGCGGCATGCGCCAGCGCGTGTTGATCGCGGCGGCGCTGATGATGGAGCCCGATGTGCTGATCGCCGACGAGCCGACCACGGCGCTCGACGTGACCGTTCAGGCGCAGATCATGGCGCTGCTGCGCGAGATGAATCGCGAGCGCGGCACGGCCATTCTCCTTATCACGCACGACATGGGCGTGGTGGCCGAGCTTTGCGACGACGTCATGGTGATGTACGCGGGCCGCACAGTGGAGAAGGCGAGCGCGCGCGATCTGTTCGCGCATCCGCTGCATCCGTACACCGCAGGACTGCTGGGCGCGCGGCCGCGCCTCGATGCGCCAGGCGGCGCGCCGTTGAGCACGATCCCGGGTAATCCGCCCATGCCGGGCAGCGGCGGCGCCGGCTGCGCGTTCGCGCCTCGCTGCGCGGCTGCGCTCGAGCGATGCCACACGCAGACGCCGCCGCTCGAATCCATCGGTGCGCCGCCCAATTCGCGTTCGCGGGCGTGCCATCTACCCATTGGCGATAGCGCCGAACTGGGAGCACGCGCATGACACATGACGCAAAGGCGCATGACGTGCCTGACGACGCGCTACTGCGCGTACGCGACCTTGCCGTGAATTTTCGCGTCGCACGCGGTCCGTGGCCGTGGCAGAAAGCGCAGTTGCGCGCCGTGAACGGCATCTCGTTCGATCTGCGCCGCGGAGAAACGCTCGGGCTCGTGGGCGAGTCGGGCTGCGGCAAGTCCACGCTCGCGCGCGCCGTGATCGGCCTCTCGCCGGTCGCTTCGGGCAGCGTGGCCTGGCGAGGCGAAGAAACCGTTTTCGGGGCGCAACGGCGCCTCGGCGCGCTGCGCCGCGGTGTACAGATGATCTTCCAGGACCCGCTCGCTTCGCTCGATCCGCGCATGTCGATCGCCGAGATCGTGGCCGAACCCTTGCGCACGCACGCACCGCACCTGGGCCGCAAGGAGATCGCGCGCCGGGTGCTCACGATGCTAGAACGCGTGGGCCTGAACGCGCATCACCTCGAACGCCGTGCGCACGAATTCTCGGGCGGTCAGTGCCAGCGCGTGGGCATCGCACGCGCGTTGATCGGCGAGCCCGCGCTCGTGATCTGCGATGAACCGGTCTCCGCGCTCGACGTCTCCATTCAGGCGCAGATCGTCAACCTGCTGCGCGACCTGCAACGCGACCTCTCGCTCTCGCTGCTTTTCGTCGGCCACGATCTCGCCGTGGTCAAGACGCTCAGCCATCGCGTCATGGTCATGTACCTCGGCCGCGTCATGGAACTCGGCACGCGCGAGGCGGTGTACGACGAGCCCGCGCACCCCTACACGCGCGCACTGCTCGACGCCGTACCGGTGGCCGACCCGGCGCGTGCCCGCGAGCGTCACGCGCCGCTGCTACGCGGCGAGATCCCCTCGCCACTCAATCCGCCTTCGGGCTGCGCATTCCGCACGCGTTGCCCGAAGGCCTCGGCCCAGTGCGCTGCTGCGGCGCCTGAACCGGCCGCCACCGGCCCCGGCGGCTCGATCGTCGCCTGCTGGCACCCGCGCACAGCCGGCCATTCCACCGCCGACTGAAATACCCGCTTCACGCATGCCGGCGGGCGTCACCATCGATTCGCATTCCTTAACGATTGCGAATCAACGACAACCACACGAAGGGAGACATGATGAAAAGAGAACACAGAGACAAGAGCCGCGGCGCGCGACTTGCGCTACTCGCGCTCGGCCTGCCGCTCAGCCTTGCAGCGGTTGCACAAACCACAAGTGTTCAGCAGAACACACCGGGCGGGCAGCCCGCTGCGCAAGTGCAAGCTCAGCAAGCCGGGCCAGTCAAACCGAAAAAGACCCGGCGCAAGGCGCGCCGCAAATCGGCCAGCAGCGCCGCGCCAGCAAACGCACAAGCTGCGACGCAGGCGGAACCCTCCTCAGCCGCCGTGCAAATGCACGCGCCGCGCGTCGACCCGCTCGTGGAGCCCAACGCGGTCGACCGCCTCGCATCCGGCTCGCCGGATCAGCACGCCGACCAGGCAGTGCGAGCCGACAACCCGAAGCAGCCACAGTCGAGCCAGTCGCAAAGCAAGGGCTTCATCGCGGATAGCAGCCTCACCCTCAACCTGCGTAACTACCTCGACCACTTCGACAACGAAGGTGGCCCGCATCGCCATGCGTGGGTGCAGGGCGCGATGCTCGACTACACCTCGGGCTATACGCAGGGGCCCATCGGTCTCGGCCTTGACGCGTCGCTCTACGGCGCGCTGAAGCTCGACGGCGGCCAGGGCGCGGGGAACATGGTGCACGTGGGCAAGGATGGCGGCGGCTCGAACCAGCTGGCGTGGGCCTACCCCGGCATCTGGGACGTCAAGGCCCGCGTTTCCGATACGGTCGCGAAGTACGGTCTGCAAATGGTCTCGGACAACCCGTTCTTCGAGCCGCACGACAACCGCGCGCTGCCGCCCACCTTCCTCGGCGCCTCGCTCGTAAGCAAGGACGTGTCCAACGCGGTGCTTCAGGCAGGCAGCTTCACAAAGGTCAATCCGCGCGGCCACACCAATCTCGTCGATCTCTCGACCTCGTACGGCGGCGTGAAATTCAAACGCTTCAGCTACCTGGGCGGCAGCTGGGACTACAGCAAGGACGGGAGCCTTTCGCTTTTCGCCAATCAGGCCGACGACGTCTGGCGCCAGTACTACGCTTCCTTGCAGCAAAGCTACGGCGACCCTTCGACGATCAAGTGGACCGGCTTCTTCAACATCTACTCGACACACGATCAGGGCAGTGCAATGCAGGGA